>NZ_JBHXSK010000030.1:0-145921 GCF_042716195.1 Streptomyces sp. NPDC058683 | reverse complement strand
TTCAAAAGGCGACGAACACCGGCCTCTGTGTATACCGGCCTCAATGCATGGACTTACCAGTTGGGGTCTTTCGCGGATCCGGAAGTCCATTTCGTGCAGACACTCTTCGGCGTGGAGCCCTCGTAAGTGCTCGTCGGCGAGGGTGTCCTTCAGCGTCAGGGAGAGATTGGGGATGCTTTTATCGTTGTCGCGGTGTGCACCAGGAGCGCTTGCGACGGAGTGGCGGCAGAACCCACGAGGAGTGCGGAACTAAGAGCACTAGGCCAAACCTTGCCGCTTTGCGACCCCGGCGAGATTAATAACCTTCGTAATTAGGGTGTATTAATCCAAAATAACAGGTGCATTCCCTGGCGGTGTGTCGTCCTCAGGTACATACGGCAGGATGGGCCCCATGCCCAGTGCAGAGACGACGCCCGCGGGCGTGCGCGAGCCGGAGCCGGTGCGGCCGACCAGGGAAGACCCGGTCGCCGCAGCCGGTAGTGAGCTGATCGGTGGCCCCATCGGGCGGCGTGCGCTGCTCGGGACGTCCTGGTGGACGCCGCTGCGGGTCGTGGTCCTCGTGGCGATCGGCATGTTCGCCCTGGGCCTGATCCAGAAGGCGCCGTGCTACAACGGCGGCTGGTTCTTCGGCGCGAGTTCCCAGTACACCCACGCCTGCTATTCGGACATTCCGCACCTCTACCAGGGGCGGGGCTTCGCCGACGGTCTGGTGCCGTACTTCGACAAGCTCCCCGGCGACATGGACTACCTCGAATACCCGGTGCTGACCGGCGTGTTCATGGAGGTGGCCGCATGGCTCACGCCGGGCAGCGGCAGCATCCAGCTCCAGGAGCAGGTGTACTGGTTCGTCAACGCCGGGATGCTGATGATCTGCGCCGCCGTCATCGCGGTGTGCGTGGTCCGTACGCACCGCCGGCGCCCCTGGGACGGTCTGCTGGTCGCCCTGGCGCCCGCCTTCGCGCTGACCGCCACCATCAACTGGGACCTCCTGGCGGTCGCTCTGACGGCCGCGGCGATGCTGATGTGGTCCCGGAGCCGTCCCCTCGCCTTCGGCGTCCTCCTGGGGCTTGCTACGGCCGCCAAGCTGTATCCCGTGTTCCTGCTGGGGCCGCTGTTCCTGCTGTGCTGGCGGGCGGGCAAATGGCGGGAGTGCTTCATCGCGGCGGGCGGTGCCGTCGTCGCCTGGCTCGTCGTGAACCTGCCGGTGATGATCTTCGCCTTCGACGGCTGGTCGAAGTTCTACACGTTCAGCCAGGAACGGGGCGTCGACTTCGGCTCCTTCTGGCTGATCTGGGCGCAGAACACCACCACCCCGCCCAGTACCGGCTTCGTGAACAACGCGGCGATGGCCCTGGTGGTGCTCTGCTTCCTGGGCATCGCCGCCCTGGCCCTCACCGCCCCGCGCCGGCCGCGCTTCGCCCAGCTGGCTTTCCTGGTGGTCGCGGCCTTCATCCTCACCAACAAGGTCTACTCCCCGCAGTACGTCCTGTGGCTGGTGCCGCTGGCCGTGCTGGCCCGGCCCAAGTGGCGGGACTTCCTGATCTGGCAGGTGTGCGAGGTGGCGTACTTCCTGGGGATCTGGATGTACCTCGCGTACACGACCAGCGGTGACGCCCACAAGGGCCTGCCGACCCACGGCTACCACTGGGCCATCGCCGTGCACCTGCTCGGCACGCTCTACCTCTGCGCGATGGTCGTTCGCGACATCCTCATGCCCGAGCGGGACGTGGTGCGCCGCTCCGGGGACGACGACCCCTCGGGCGGTGTGCTGGACGGCGCGGAGGACGTCTTCGTGCTCGGCGCGGCCGCCCGTCCCCCGCGTCATGCCGCCCACTTCGAGGGGCCGCAGGTGGAGTGGGGCAGCCGCTCCCCCGAGGACCGTTCGCTCTGAGCGAACAGCCCCGGCTGGGCGAACGTCCCGGACCGAAGGAAGGGGCCGTACACGAAACTCCGTGTACGGCCCCTCCGGCGTTCTGAGAACCCGTCAGCGGTCCACGATGCGGTCGAACTGGGTGGTGGTGTGCCGCAGATGGGCCACCAGCTCGTCGCCCACCTTCGGCTCCGGGGCGTCGGTCGGCACGAACAGGATCGACACCTGCATGTGCGGCGGCTCCGCGAACCAGCGCTGCTTGCCGCCCCAGACGAACGGCGAAAGGTTCCGGTTCACCGTGGCCAGGCCGGCCCGTGCGACGCCCTTGGCGCGCGGCATGACGCCGTGCAGGGCCTTCGGGGCCTCCAGGCCCACCCCGTGCGACGTGCCGCCCGCCACGACCACCAGATAGCCGTCCGAAGCCGCCTTCTGCTGCCGGTAGCCGAACCGGTCGCCCTTGGCGACACGGGTGACGTCCAGGACCGCCCCGCGGTACTCGGTGGCGTCGTGGTCCCCCAGCCACAGCCGGGTGCCGATCCGGGCCCGGAACCGGGTCTGCGGGAACTGCTGCTGCAGCCGGGCGAGTTCGTCGGCCTTGAGGTGGCTGACGAACATCGTGTGCAGCGGCAGCCGGGCCGCGCGCAGCCGGTCCATCCAGCCGATGACCTCCTCGACGGCGTCCGAGCCGTCGGTACGGTCCAGCGGCAGGTGGATGGCGAAGCCTTCCAGGCGGACGTTCTCTATGGCGGAATGCAGCTGCGGCAGGTCCTGCTCGCTGATGCCGTGCCGCTTCATGGTGGACATCACCTCGATGACCACGCGCGCGCCCACCAAGCCGTACACGCCGTCGATCGACGACACCGAGCGGATCACCCGGTCGGGCAGCGGCACGGGTTCCTCGCCGCGCCGGTACGGCGTCAGCACCAGCAGATCGCCGCCGAACCAGTCCTTGATGCGCGCGGCCTCATACGTCGTACCGACGGCGAGGACGTCCGAGCCCAGACGCGTGGCCTCCTCCGCCAGGCGTTCGTGCCCGAAGCCGTAGCCGTTGCCCTTGCAGACCGGGACGAGGCCCGGGAACTGCTCCTGCACGTGCTTGTGGTGCGCCCGCCAGCGCGCGGTGTCGACGTAGAGCGTGAGCGCCATGGCCGGACCTGGAACCTTTCTGGATGGCTGGGGTGTGTCAGGGCTATAGAAGCACGGAGCGTGACGTCAGCGGCGCGACATGTAGATGTCGAGCGCCTTGTGGAGCAGCTTGTTCAGCGGGAAGTCCCACTCGCCGAGGTACTCGGCGGCCTGGCCACCGGTGCCTACCTTGAACTGGATGAGGCCGAAGAGGTGATCCGTCTCGTCCAGCGAGTCCGAGATGCCACGCAGGTCGTAGACGGTGGCGCCGAGCGCGTAGGCGTCGCGCAGCATCCGCCACTGCATGGCGTTCGACGGGCGCACCTCGCGGCCGATGTTGTCGGAGGCGCCGTAGGAGTACCAGACGTGCCCGCCGACGATCAGCATGGTCGCCGCGGACAGGTTGACCCCGTTGTGCTGGGCGAAGTACAGCCGCATCCGGTTGGGGTCCTCGGTGTTCAGCGCCGTCCACATGCGCTGGAAGTACGACAGCGGGCGCGGCCGGAAGTGGTCGCGCACGGCCGTGATCTCGTACAGCCGCTGCCACTCGGCCAGGTCCTGGTAGCCACCCTGGACGACCTCGACGCCGGCCTTCTCGGCCTTCTTGATGTTGCGCCGCCACAGCTGGTTGAAGTTCTTGTGGACCTCTTCCAGGGAACGGTTCGCCAGCGGCACCTGGTAGACGTAGCGCGGCTGCACGTCACCGAAGCCGGCGCCGCCGTCCTCGCCCTGCTGCCAGCCCATCCGGCGCAGCTTGTCCGCCACCTCGAAGGCACGCGGCTCGATGAAGTCGGCCTCGATGTCGCGCAGCCGCTTCACGTCCGGGTTCTGGATGCCGGCCTTGATGGAGGTGGCTTCCCAGCGCCGGATGATCACCGGCGGGCCCATCTTCACGGAGAACGCGCCCTGCTGCTTGAGGTGGGCCAGCATCGGCTGGATCCACTCGTCGAGATTCGGCGCGAACCAGTTGATGACCGGGCCCTCGGGGAGGTACGCGAGGTAGCGCTTGATCTTGGGCAGCTGGCGGTACAGCACCAGGCCCGCGCCGACCATCTCGCCGGTGCGGTCGTCGAACCAGCCGAGGTTCTCCGAACGCCACTCCGCCTTGACATCAGCCCAGGCCGGGACCTGCATGTGGCTAGCAGCCGGCAGGCTCTGGATGTATGCCAGATGCTGTTCGCGGCTGATGGTCCGCAGGGTCAGGCTCATGTCGGGGCGCTCCTCGGGCTGGTGTGTCCCCATGGGTACAGGGGCTCCGGCTCTCGCGCCGAAGCCTACTGCGCCTCGCTCGCGGCCCGACTGGGCGTACACCACCTACGCCCCGGCTCCGGTGCGGCCGGGGTGCAGGCGGTGGTGCGCAAGGTGCCGGAGGCCTACCCGAACAGGCCGCCGTGCGCCATGCCGATGAAGAAGCCGATGCCCGCGGCACCGAGACCCAGGATCAGACCGAAGCGCTCGCGTGTGGTGATCGAGACCCACTGCCCGTACAGGCCGGTGAAGATGCCGATCAGACCGGCCCACGAGCTGAGCAGGTGCAGGCTGTGGAAGAACGCCGTGATGAAGGCGATCAGCCCGAGCGCCAGGGTCACTGCCATCAGCGAGTCCTGGAGCGGATGGGTCTTGCCGTCGGTGGCGAACAGGGATCCGGCGGTGTTGGGTCGCAATGCCTGTGCCATAGGGCACCTCCTGCGGAAGGCGGCGCATCGTAGCGCCGTACACACCCGATGGGTACAGATTGAGGGTCCCGGCGGCCGGATTTCAACCGGAAGCAGGTGTGCGGGTAGTCTGTACCGTCTGCACCGGTGTCTGCCCAGGCCCGCGGCCGGGGATCCCGAGGGAAGCCCCCCGCATGTCAGTGGCGGCCGATACCGTTGCGCACGCATCACAACCCTCCTGCCACGGAACGACCGTGGCCGCTGAGTCCAAAGGAGGTGGGTTCCACATGCGTCACTACGAGGTGATGGTCATCCTCGACCCCGATCTGGAGGAGCGCGCTGTCGCCCCCCTGATCGAGAACTTCCTCTCCGTCGTCCGTGAGGGCAACGGCAAGGTGGAGAAGGTCGACACCTGGGGCCGTCGTCGTCTCTCGTACGAGATCAAGAAGAAGCCTGAGGGCATCTACTCGGTCATCGACCTGCAGGCCGAGCCTGCGGTCGTCAAGGAGCTCGACCGCCAGATGAACCTGAACGAGTCGGTCCTCCGGACCAAGGTCCTCCGTCCCGAGACCCACTGAGCTTCCAGCTCAGCTGATCTCGGGTTTCGAGTAGCAGCAAGCAGCCAGCAGCAAACCCGCCGAGAGGTACCCCCATGGCAGGCGAGACCGTCATCACGGTCGTCGGCAATCTTGTCGATGACCCCGAGCTGCGCTTCACCCCGTCCGGTGCGGCGGTCGCGAAGTTCCGCGTCGCGTCCACTCCCCGCACCTTCGACCGTCAGACGAACGAGTGGAAGGACGGCGAAAGCCTCTTTCTGACCTGCTCGGTCTGGCGTCAGGCGGCGGAGAACGTCGCCGAGTCGCTCCAGCGAGGCATGCGCGTCATCGTGCAGGGCCGGCTGAAGCAGCGGTCCTACGAGGACCGTGAGGGTGTCAAGCGCACGGTCTACGAGCTGGACGTCGAGGAAGTCGGCGCCAGCCTGCGGAGCGCCACGGCCAAGGTCACCAAGACCGCCGGTGGTGGCGGCCGCGGTGGCCAGGGCGGCGGTTTCGGCGGCGGTGGCGGCCAGGGTGGCGGCAGCTGGGGCGGCGGCTCCGGCGGCGGCCAGCAGGGCGGCGCTCCCAACGACGACCCCTGGGCCTCCGGCACTCCCGCCGGCGGCGGCAACCAGGGCGGCGGCGGTTGGGGCGGCGGCTCCGGCAGCAGCGGCGGCAGTGGCGGCGGCTACTCGGACGAGCCCCCCTTCTAAGGACAACGGGCTCGCATCCCCACTTCTTGATCACACAGGAGAAACACCATGGCGAAGCCGCCTGTGCGCAAGCCTAAGAAGAAGGTCTGCGCGTTCTGCAAGGACAAGGTCCAGTACGTGGACTACAAGGACACGAACATGCTGCGGAAGTTCATTTCCGACCGTGGCAAGATCCGTGCCCGCCGCGTGACCGGCAACTGCACGCAGCACCAGCGTGACGTCGCCACGGCCGTCAAGAACAGCCGTGAGATGGCGCTGCTGCCCTACACGTCCACCGCGCGATAAGGGAAGGGTGACCGACACATGAAGATCATCCTCACCCACGAGGTCTCTGGCCTCGGTGCCGCGGGCGACGTCGTCGACGTCAAGGACGGCTACGCTCGCAACTACCTGATCCCGCGGAAGTTCGCTATCCGCTGGACCAAGGGTGGCGAGAAGGACGTCGAGCAGATCCGTCGTGCTCGCAAGATCCACGAGATCCAGACCATCGAGCAGGCCAACTCCGTGAAGGCCCAGCTCGAGGGTGTCAAGGTCCGTCTGGCCGTCCGCTCCGGCGACGCCGGTCGTCTCTTCGGTTCCGTCACCCCGGCCGACGTCGCCTCGGCGATCAAGGCTTCCGGTGGCCCCGAGGTCGACAAGCGCCGTATCGAGCTGGGCGCGCCGATCAAGACGCTGGGCGCCCACGAGACGTTCGTGCGTCTGCACCCCGAGGTTGCCGCCAAGGTCAACATCGAGGTCGTCGCGGCCTGACGCTGCGCTCGGCTTGAGCAGTAGCTCAAAGGGGCCGTACCCGTGAGGGTGCGGCCCCTTCGGCTTGCCGAAGATGAGGTCGGGCGACGGGTGTTTCACGTGAAACGTGGCGGCTCGCGGTGTTTCACGTTTCACGTGAAACAAGTTGGTGGACCGTGCCGGTCAGCCGTCAGCGCGTTGCGCCGGTCACGACCCAGCGGCCCGAGCGAGTCCGCAGCCAGAGGGTCAGCATCCGCGTGGCCATCATCAGGGTCATGGCTCCCCAGAGCGCCGTGAGCCCGCCGCCGAAGGCGGGAACCAGGAGCGCTACCGGTGCGAAGACGGCGAGGGTCACGACCATGGCTCTGGCGAGATAGGGCCCGTCTCCCGCGCCCATCAGGACGCCGTCGAGGACGAAGACCACGCCGGAGATCGGCTGGGAGAGCGCCACGATGAGCAGCGCGGGCAGCGCGGTGTCCTTCACGGTCGGATCGCTGGTGAACAGCGGGAGGAAAAGCGGTCGGGCAGCCACCACGAGCAGGCCCAGAACGACCCCGGTGGCGATGCCCCACTGGACCATGCGCCGACAGGCCTCACGGGCGCCGGCAGTGTCGCCGGCACCGAGATGGCGGCCGATGATGGCCTGCCCGGCGATCGCTATCGCGTCCAGGGCGAAGGCCAGCAGGCTCCACAGGGACAACACGATCTGGTGCGCCGCGATATCGGCGTCGCCCAGCCGGGCCGCGACAGCTGTGGCGATCATGAGAACGGCCCTGAGCGAGAGCGTCCGGACCAGGAGAGGCACGCCGGCCTGTGCCGAAGCCCGAATCCCGGCGACGTCGGGGCGAAGGGACGCCCCATGCCTGCGGGCTCCCCGTACGACGACGGTCAGATAGACGGCTGCCATCCCGCACTGGGCGATGACGGTGCCCCAGGCGGAGCCGGCGATGCCCAGTCCGGCGCCGTAGACGAGCCCGGCGTTCAGCCCGGCGTTGGCGACGAAGCCCGCGACGGCGACGTACAGCGGGGTCCGGGTGTCCTGGAGGCCACGCAGGACGCCGGTGGCGGCGAGCACCACCAGCATGGCCGGGATTCCCAGTGAGGAGATCCTGAGGTAGGTCGTCGCGTAGGGTGCCGCGGTGGCCGAGGCTCCGAAGGCGTCCACGATGCCGGGTGCCAGGGGCAGGACGACGGCGATGACGCCGGCACCGAGCAGCAGCGCCAGCCAGATGCCGTCCATGCCCTGGCGGATGGCCGCCGGGAGATCGCCGGCGCCGACCCGGCGCGCGACGGCCGCCGTGGTGGCGTAGGCGAGGAAGACGAAGACGCTCACGGCGGTGGTGAGGAGCGCCGAGGCGACGCCGAGACCGGCCAGCTGTGCGGTGCCGAGATGGCCGACGATCGCGCTGTCGGCCATGACGAAAAGGGGCTCGGCGACGAGTGCGCCGAAGGCCGGGACGGCCAGTGCGACGATCTCTCGGTCGTGCCGCCGTCGGGTGGCTTCGGGGATCGCGGGAGCCTGTGACATGGGCACTAATCTAATCGTCCACAGGTAAGAGATGCAATTGAGTACTGACCCTTACCAAGGCTTGCGCGGTCCGCGCTGTCGCGCATCGTTCGAAGAGATCTTGATCCGACTGGGAAAGTTTTTCTTCTGCACAGCCGGTGGATGGGAAAGGTGCAGGTCAGGGCTAGTTGCGGAGAGAGATCGAGGGCTTGTTCACAGGGCTGTCCACCGCGTCGTGCACAGGTTTTGGGAGGTTCTCCACAGCATACGGGCCGTCGTCCACATGGCCTGTGGATAACCAGATTGGCTGACGGTGCCCGCGGGCCTACCGTGGTGCGGCGCCCGCTCCTCCTTATGGCCTCGGAAACCTCACAAAACCGACGCGTCGAGAACCGGAATGGGGCGCGTTGGTTTGTCAGTGCCGTGCCGTAGAAATGAGGCCACGGCGAGGTCCGCCGGGCGGACGGGAGGAGGTGGCTCGGTGAGTATTTCCGAGCCCTTGGACGATCCGTGGGCCGAGGCCGGTCCCAGTGATCGTCTGCCCGCCTCCCGTGGACGCGGGGAGGGCGGCCGAGGGCGGGACGACCGGCACGACCGGGGCCGGGACAGCGGCGACTGGGACGGCGGAGGTTCCACCTTCGAGCGAGTCCCCCCGCAGGATCTGGACGCCGAACAGTCCGTGCTCGGCGGCATGCTGCTGTCCAAGGACGCCATCGCCGACGTCGTGGAGATCCTCAAGGGCCACGACTTCTACAAGCCCGCGCACGAGACGATCTACCAGGCGATCCTCGACATCTATGCCAAGGGCGAGCCGGCCGACCCCATCACCATCGCCGCCGAGCTCACCAAGCGCGGCGAGATCAACAAGGTCGGCGGGGCCTCCTATCTGCACACCCTCGTCCAGACGGTGCCGACGGCGGCGAACGCCGAGTACTACGCGGAGATCGTCCACGAGCGGGCCGTGCTGCGCCGTCTCGTCGAGGCCGGGACACGCATCACGCAGATGGGATACGCGGCCGACGGCGACATCGACGAGATCGTCAACAGCGCCCAGGCGGAGATCTACGCGGTCACCGAGCAGCGGACCAGCGAGGACTATCTGCCGCTCGGCGACATCATGGAGGGCGCCCTCGACGAGATCGAGGCGATCGGCTCCCGTACCGGCGAGATGACCGGCGTGCCCACCGGCTTCACGGACCTGGACTCGCTCACCAACGGCCTCCACCCGGGCCAGATGATCGTCATCGCCGCGCGTCCCGCCATGGGTAAGTCCACTCTGGCACTGGACTTCGCCAGGGCCGCGTCGATCAAGAACAACCTGCCCAGCGTCATCTTCTCCCTCGAAATGGGCCGCAACGAGATCGCGATGCGTCTGCTGTCCGCCGAGGCCCGGGTCGCCCTGCACCACATGCGCTCCGGCACGATGACCGACGACGACTGGACCCGGCTCGCCCGCCGGATGCCGGACGTCTCGGCCGCACCGCTCTACATCGACGACTCCCCGAACCTGTCGATGATGGAGATCCGCGCCAAGTGCCGCCGGCTCAAGCAGCGCAACGACATCAAGCTCGTGATCATCGACTATCTGCAGCTGATGCAGTCCGGGTCCAAGCGCTCCGAGAGCCGTCAGCAGGAGGTCTCGGACATGTCCCGAAACCTCAAGCTGCTCGCCAAGGAGCTGGAGGTCCCGGTGATCGCGCTCTCACAGCTCAACCGTGGTCCCGAGCAGCGCACCGACAAGAAGCCGATGGTGTCCGACCTGCGTGAGTCCGGCTCCATCGAGCAGGACGCCGACATGGTCATCCTGCTCCACCGCGAGGACGCCTACGAGAAGGAGTCACCACGCGCGGGCGAGGCGGACATCATCGTCGGCAAGCACCGAAACGGCCCGACCGCGACGATCACCGTGGCCTTCCAGGGCCACTACTCCCGTTTCGTGGACATGGCGCAGACCTGATCCGCGCCACCGAAATGAACTCGACGCAGGTCCGCCCACCGGGTGGACTGGGTGCATGACGACATTTCAGGAAGAGCTGCTCCCTGCTACCAGGCGGGCGCTGCTGCATCGGATCGCGGTCGCCCAGGCCGAAGGGCGGGCGCCGTCACTGGTGGCAACGGTCGTGCGGGGCGGGCGGGCCGTCTGGCACGGGGCGCGGACCTCGGTGGACGGCCACGGACCGGACGAGAACGTGCAGTACCGGATCGGATCGATCACCAAGACGTTCACGGCCGTTCTGGTGCTCCGGCTGCGCGACGAAGGGCTGCTCGACCTCGGCGATCCACTGGAGAAGCATCTGCCGGGCACCGGCGCGGGGGAGGCGACGATCGCCGAACTCCTCGCGCACACAGGGGGGTTGGCGGCCGAGTCACCCGCACCCTGGTGGGAACGCACCCCGGGCTCGCTGCGGCCGGAGCTCAGCGATGTCCTCGGTGAGCAGCCGCTCCTGCACCCCGTCGGACGCCGGCACCACTACTCCAACCCCGGCTACACCCTGCTCGGCGCCCTGGTCGAGGAACTCCGCGGTGACTCCTGGGAGGAGGTGCTCCGGCGGGAGGTGCTCGAACCGTTGCGCCTCGACCGCACGAGCGCCCAGCCACGGGCGCCGCACGCGGGCGGATGGGCAGTGCATCCCTGGGCCGACGCGATGCTCCCGGAGCCGCTGGAGGACCTCGGCCGGATGGCACCGGCAGGACAGCTCTGGTCGACCACCGACGACCTGGCCCGCTTCGCGGTGTTCCTGGCGGCCGGTGACGACCGGGTCCTGAGCGCGGAGTCCGTACGGGAGATGCGCATCCTGGCAGCTCCCGCCGAGCCCGCCGATGTGCTGGACGGCGCCACCTACGGCCTCGGCCTCCAGATCCAGTGTCGCAACGGCCGACTGCTGATCGGGCACTCCGGCTCGCTGCCCGGTTTTCTGGCCAACCTCACCCTCAGCGTGGACGACGACGTAGCGGCCGTGGTGCTCGCGAACTGCACCTCGGGCCCGCTGCTGTCCGCCGTCGGCGCCGATCTCGTCCGTATCGTCGCGGAAGCCGAACCGCGTATCCCCGAGCCATGGCGGCCCCTGGCCCAGGTCGAGCCGTCTGTTCTGGAATTGGCGGGCCAGTGGTACTGGGGCACGCACGCCTTCGCGCTGCGGGTGACGGCCGATGGGCTGGTCTCGCTGGGTCCGCTGTCGGGCGCCGGCCGCCGTGCGCGTTTCCGGGCCAACGGTGACGGCACCTGGACCGGCCTTGAGGGCTACTACGCCGGAGAGCTTCTACGGCCCGTACGGCGCCCGGACGGCACCGTGAGCCACCTGGACCTCGGTTCGTTCGTGTTCACGCGTCAGCCGTACGAGGAGACGGCTCCTGTCCCCGGTGGAGTGGACCCCGAGGGATGGCGGGGTATCGGCTAGACGAGCCGGGGGGTGTTTCACGTGAAACACCCCCTGAGTGCATGCCGGCGTGCCTGAGGGTCAGATCTCAAGCTTAAAACCGACGTGCGAGGCGGTGAAACCGAGCCGCTCGTAGAAGCGGTGGGCGTCGGTGCGTGACGCGTCCGAGGTCAGCTGCACCAACTGGCAGCCCTGACGGCGGGACTCCTCGATCGCCCACTCGATGAACCGGGTGCCCAGCCCGCCGCCGCGCTCGTCGGAGTGGATGCGTACGGCCTCGATGATCGACCGGGTGGCGCCGCGCCTCGACAGCCCGGGAATGATCGTGAGCTGGAGCGTGCCGACGACACGGCCCTCGCGTACGGCGACGACCAGCTGCTGGTTGGGGTCGGCGTTGAGCCGCTCCAGGGCGCTCAGATAGGGCGCCAGGTCGTCCGGTGACTCCCGCCGGGCGCCCAGCGGATCGTCGGCGAGCATGCCGACGATGGCCGGGATGTCGTCGGCGACCGCGGCACGTATGTCTAGATCTCCCATGTCCGCAGCCTATGCGGGCACGTTCAGCGATTCCACGACCCGTACCAGGGGAGCCAGCTCCGGGGTCCTGGCTGCCTCGTCGAGGGCCTCGCGCAGTGCGGTGTCATTGGTGGGACGAGCCTCTTCGAGCAGCCGCAGCCCCGCCTCGGTGACGTTCGTGTAGATGCCGCGCCGGTCGGTCGGGCAGAGGTAGCGCTCCAGGAGGCCCCGGTCTTCGAGGCGCGTCACCAGCCGGGTGGTGGCGCTCTGGCTGAGGACGACCGCGTCGGCCACCTGCTTCATCTGCAGATGGCCCCCTTCGCCGTCGTGCTGGCGGCTGAGGACGTCCAGCAGAGAGTATTCGCGCACGCTCAGGTCGTGCTTCCCCTGGAGGGCGCGCTCGATATGCGCCTCGATCCTCCCGTGGAGCAGGGAGAGAGCGCACCAGCCCTGGGCAAGGGCGGTGAGCGCGGGGTCCGTCGCTGTCATTGGCGTGTTCCTCCGTCCCGGAGTGGCTGGAACCAGGATAGAGCAGCTCCGCAATATCCATTGATTGCATATAGTCGGCGTCTGTAATTATTGTGGACGCATGTAAAATTCGATGCGGTCGGTGTCGGCGGTGGCGCCCCTGATCAGGACCACGGCTTTGCCATGTCCGCCGTACCGGGAAGTCCTCAGCCCGCGGCCACCGTCAGCGGTGCGAATCGCCGCGTCCAGTCTCCCGGCAACTCCGCGATGCCGTAGGTCATGACGGAGTTCATGGCGACGGACGCCAGCCCACGTTCCTTCGCCCATGCCAGCAGTTCCTCGTGCCGGATGTCGATGTCGGTGCGGAGCGGTCGGTCGGTCCGGCCGGCGAGCGAGGTGATGAGGGACTTCGCCGTCTCCGTGTCTCGCGCGATCAGCGGTCCGACGACCTGGGTGTCCATGTTCGGCCAGGCGGCCGCGTAGCCGACGATCCGGTCGCCGTCCACGGCCACACGCAGTTGGTCCGAGAATGCGGGCAGGCGGGCGATGAGAGGCGTGCGGTCGGTACCGAACACCTCCGCGTCCAGCCGCAGGATGGAGCCGAGGTCCTCGGCCGCGGCAGCCCGTGTCGCCACCCGGGGCTCGGGACCGCCCGGGGCGAAGGGTCCGGTCAGCATCTCCGAGCGTGCCGTGGTCTTGAACCCCAGCTCCTCGTAGAGCGGACGACCGTTCGGCGTCGCGTACAGAGTCAGGGGAGTCGTCCCCGTTGCCGAGACGATGTGGCGCATCAGGCGACGCCCGACGCCCTGACGGGCATGCCGTTCGGCAACCAGGACCATGCCGATCGCGCTGAGATCCGGGCGTTCCCCCGGGCCGTACTCCGTGATGACACAGGCGGCGACCAGCCCTCCGCCGGGGTCGTCGATCCCGTACCCCTTCCCGGCCGTGAGGAGCAGGCGCCACTTGTGTTCCTCGCGCGGCCACCCCCGATCCTCGGACAAGTCGGCGCAGTCGGTGAGATCGCGTGGCGTCAGTCGGCGAATGGGCAGAGCGGCGACGGAAGGAGTGGGCACGCAGGTCAGGCTGTCCGACCGGCACCCGTGGCGTCCACCTGTTTCCGGGTAGACGCACGCGCTTTTGGCCATGCCGTATCCCTGAGCACAGCCCCAGGACAGACAGGGGACGTTTCACGTGAAACATCGCCGCTCAGCCGCTGCCTGAGACCTCCCCTGAGGAGTGGTGAACCCTTCCCACTAGCCTCGGTACCCATGGCGAGACTTCATCTCTTCGATCTCGACGGCACATTGCTGCACGGCACCACCGCCCCCGTCGAGATCTCCCGGCAACTCGGCCTGGAGGCCGAGACGGTGGAGCTTGATCGGGCGATTTCGGCAGGACGGATAACCTCGCCGGAGTATGCGGCTCGGGTGTACTCCCTCTGGGCCGAGTTGACCGATGCGCAGGTCACCGCGGCATTCGACGGAGCGCCTTGGCTGGCCCGTATCCGGGACGTCTGGGCCGAGATCAGGGAAACGGGTGACTATTGCGCGGTCGTCTCGCTCTCTCCCTCGTTCTTCGTGGAGCGCCTATTGGACTGGGGAGCCCATGCGGCCTTCGGATCGCGATTCCCGGCGGTGCCGTTCGTCGAGCCGGTGGACCCGGCGGGCATCCTTGATCCTGCGGCCAAGGTGACCATCGCGAACCGCCTGTGCGAGCAGTTCGGGGTCGGCCGAGCGGACTGTGTCGCGTACGGGGATTCGATGTCGGACAGGGAATTGTTCGCCGTGGTTCCGGTGTCCGTGGCGGTCAATGCGGACGGACATCTCGCCGGTCTCGCGACGTACTCCTACACGGGCCGTGATCTATGGGATGTCTATGAATTGACGCGCGGCGCCCGGTAGTTGAGGGACCTTATGGTTCGCCCCTTGTCGGATTGGCGGGGGAGACAGGGGGGGACTTGTGTGCGGAGCGACGGCCGGTAGGGTCGACTCCGGTTCACGTCCGGGATGAGACGCTCCGGCGAGAGTGACTGCGGCCCGTGTCACACTTTCGCCTTACTTGTCCGTACGTGCAGGAAGCGCGGGTTCAATGTGGCCATGCCGGCCACGGGCCTGGCCGGGAAGAGCTAGCCGTCAACGGGGGAATACAAGCACCTTCCGAGTGAAGTGCGCAGACCGACCGAAAGATGTTCGAGGCGAGGCACACCATGGATGCTCCGACCACCACGTCGGCGGGCAACGACGGGGCCGGCGGAGGCAGCTGGCTCACGTCCCCCAGCAACACCCCGGTCGAGCCCGCCGCCGAGTATCCGGTCGTGGCGCCGGGCGGGCAGCGGGAAGCGCCCCAGGGCCACCGTCCCGCGTTCGGAGAGGCCCGGGAGCGAATACCTCCGACAGAGGAGCCCGCCCGCCTCCAGAACCCCGCCCAGGCCCCACAAGCCGGGCAGTACCAGGTCCCCGGCCCCTTCGCCCCCACGGCCGGACAGCCAGTGCCCCCCACGGTCCATCAGTACGTCCCGCCGCAGCGCAGCGCACAGCCGGGTCCGGGCGTCTCCCCGGACGCGATGCGCATCCGCGGCACCATGGCCGAGGTCGGTGCGATAGCCGACAAGGTCACCTCTTACTTCTACGCACTGCTCTTCGTGCGCCATCCCGAACTGCGTCCGCTGTTCCCGGCCGCCATGGACACCCAGCGGGACCGGCTGCTGAAGGCGCTGCTCACCGCGGCCGAGCACATCGACAACACGCCCGTCCTGGTCGAGTACCTCCAGAATCTGGGCCGCGGCCACCGCAAGTACGGCACCCGCGCGGAGCACTACCCGGCGGTCGGCGAGTGCCTCATCGGTGCGTTGAGCAAGTACGCCTCGGCCATCTGGGATCCGGAGACGGAGGCGGCCTGGGTGCGGGCGTACACGACGATGTCCCAGGTGATGATCGACGCGGCGTCGGCGGACGAACTGCGGGCACCGCCCTGGTGGCATGCGCAGGTCGTCGCCCACGATCTCAGGACCGCGGACATCGCGGTGCTCACGGTCCGCCCGGACCAGCCGTACCCCTTCCTCGCGGGGCAGTACACGAGCATGGAGACGCCCTGGTGGCCGCGTGTCTGGCGGCACTACTCCTTCGCCTCGGCGCCCCGCTCGGACGGGCTGCTGACGTTCCATGTGAAGGCAGTTCCGGCGGGCTGGGTCTCCAACGCGCTGGTGCACCGCGCCCGCCCCGGTGACGTCATCCGCCTCGGCCCGCCCGTCGGCTCGATGACCGTCGACCATACGAAGGACAACGGACTGCTCTGCCTGGGCGGTGGTACCGGCATCGCCCCCATCAAGGCGCTGGTCGAGGACATCGCCGAACGCGGTGCACGCCGCCCGGTCGAGGTGTTCTACGGTGCCCGCACCGACCACGACCTGTACGACATCGACACCCTGCTCCGGCTCCAGCAGAGCCATCCCTGGCTCTCGGTCCGCGCGGTCGTGGACCAGCAGGCGCATCTCCAGCTCCCCGACGCCATCCGCGCCTACGGCCCGTGGACCGGGTACGACGGCTATCTCTCGGGGCCGCCCGGCATGATCCGCAACGGCGTGCGCGCCCTGCGCGACGTCGGTATCCCGGCACACCGCATACGGCATGACTCGGTCGAGGAACTGGTCGTCGTCGGCGACTGATCCGTCACCCGAGGTCGGGGGCGTGCATGGCCCGTACGCCCTCGATGTTGCCGTCGAGGTAGTGCCGCAGGGAGAGCGGTACGAGGTGCACCGAGGCGATCCCGACGCGGGTGAAGGGGACGCGCACGATCTCGTACTCGCCGGCGGGCTCGTCGACTTCGGGGCCGTGCCGCAGGGCCGGGTCCATGGACTCCAGCCGGCAGACGAAGAAGTGCTGCACCTTCACACCGGTGGTGCTGCCGCTGTCGCCGATGTGCTCCACGGTGTCCACGAAGCAGGGCACCACGTCGGTGATCTTGGCGCCGAGTTCCTCGTGTACCTCACGGTGCAGGGCGTCGACGACAGTGGTGTCTTCCGGTTCGACCCCGCCACCGGGGGTGACCCAGTAGGGATCGACACCTGGCTTGGTGCGCTTGATCAGAATCAGGTCGTCGCCGTCCAGGAGAACGGCGCGTGCGGTGCGCTTGACCACGGGTCGGACGGTCATGGGAGAAATGTGGCCCAGCTGGTTCCACGTGAAACATCGCGAAGCGCCACCGTACGGCCGCATCGCGTCACCCCCTGACGTGCTCAGCCCCAGTCCACAGCCGCGTGGTGGAGCCACTCGTGTGCTCGCGCCACATGCGGCATGGCGAGCGTGCCGGTCCGCACCACCAGGAAGTAGGTCCGCAACGGGGGTACGGCGGGCTCGTGCAGCGCCATGACCTCACCCCGGTCCAGGGCGGCTGTGCACAGGTAGCGGGGCAGCACGGCGAGGCCGGCGCCCGCGACCGCGCAGGCGAGGACGGCGCGCAGATCGGGTACGACAACCGTGCCGGAGGCGGCGGGCCGGGCGTCGAAGACGGAGCCCCAGTAGCGCGAGACGAAGGGCAGCGACTCGTGGACCTCGACGACGGGCAGGTTCTCCAGGACGGGCGCGCCCTTGTCCCGTACCGTCCCGGTGCCGATCTCCTCGGCCCAGCGGGGAGCGGCGACCAGCACGTGCTCCTCGTCGCAGAGGGCGGTGGCGGTGAGCAGGGGGCCACGCGGCCGGGCCGTACTGATGGCCAGGTCGTGATGTCCGGCGGACAGCCCTTCCAGGGTCTCCTCGGCGGTGCCGAACGAGGCGCGCAGCGCGAAGCCCTGGCCGTCGTCGCCGGCGAGCTCCGAGAGGGCGGGCAGGGCGCGCTCGGCGGTGAACTCGGGCGGGCCGGCGAGGTGGAGGGTACGTACCGAGGAGTCGTCGTCGAGGCCGCGTTCCGCTATCTCCACGAGCGCGTCGAGGTGCGGGGCTGCCTTGTGGGCGAGTTCGTCGCCGATGGTCGTCGGGGTCACCCCACGGGCCTGCCGCAGGAAGAGCGGACGGCCCAGCTGTCTTTCCAGAGTGCGGATCTGCGAGGTCACGGCCGGCTGCGAGAGTCCGAGCAGGGCGGCGGCGCGGGTGAAGGAGCCGGCCCGGTGCACGGTCACGAAGGTCCGCAGCAAGGCCAGGTCCATCGCTCACCCTCCCCTTCGTCCCGCCCCATGCCGGCCCTCGGGGCAAGTCCACAACTATAAATAAGTCGATAGGTCTCTGCCCCTACAGTGATTGGACACTGACGCAGAGTCAACTAGCCTTGGTCGCGCGGTTCTTGGCGCGCGAGAACCGGGACGGTCCGAGCCACGAGGGGGGAGGCTCGGACCGTCCGTTATGCGTAGTCGGGTCGGCGAGGGAATCCGTAATCCGGTCACCGATCCGACTCATCGAGCGCGCGGAGCACATCGGCCACCAGATCTTCGGGATCCTCGGCCCCGACCGACAGCCGAATGAAACCCTCCGGTACGTCGTCCCCGCCCCATCGCCGCCGCCGCTCGGCCGTGGAGCGCACCCCGCCGAAACTCGTCGCATCGTCGACCAGCCGCAGGGTCCCCAGAAAACGCTCGGCACGCGCGCGCGTGGGCAGCGTGAAGGAGATCACCGAGCCGTAGCGCCGCATCTGCTGTGAGGCGATCTTGTGCGCGGGGTCGTCAGGCAGCCCCGGGTAGCGCAGCCCGGTCACGTCCGGCCGTCGGCGCAGCGCCTCCGCGAGCACCAGGGCGGTGGCGTTCTGCCGGTCCACCCGCAACTGAAGGGTGGCGAGGGAGCGATGGGCCAGCCAGGCCTCCATGGGCCCGGAGATCGCGCCGACGATCTTGCGCCAGTGCCGTACGGCGGCCATGGCCGCCGTGTCCCGCCCGGCGACGTATCCCAGCAGGACGTCACCGTGCCCGGTGAGCTGCTTGGTGCCGCTGGCCACGGAGAAGTCGGCGCCCAGCGCCAGCGGCCGCTGGCCGAGCGGGGTGGCGAGGGTGTTGTCGACGGCGACGAGGGCGCCACGCGCGTGTGCCGCCTCGGCCAGCCGGCGGATGTCGCACACGTCGAGCCCGGGGTTGCACGGCGACTCGATCAGCAGCAGCTTCGCCCCGTCCAGGACGTCGAGCTGGGCGTCGTCGGCGGTCGGCGCGGTGCGCACCTCGATGCCGTACGCCTCCAGCTGGGCGCGGACCAGGGGCAGCACCTGGTAGCCGTCGGACGGCAGCACGACCGCGTCCCCGGCCCGCAGCTGCGAGAAGAGCACGGCCGCGATCGCCGCCACGCCGGAGGCGAACACCAGCGTCTCGACCTCCTCACCGGGCGCCTCCAGCTCGCCGATGGCGCGCTCCAGGTGGGTCCAGGTCGGGTTCTCGTCACGGCCGTAGGCGTACGGTCCGCTGACCTCGCCCGGCAGATGGAAGTGCGCGGCGAATACCGGCCCGGGCAGGGTCGGTTCGTTCTTGACCGGCTCGGGCAGTCCCGCGCGCACCGCGCGCGTGCCCTCACCCGTCACGGAGCCGAAGCCGGACTCGGAGTCGGAATCACTCATGCCGTCGTTCCCTCCACTTCGTCGCGTACCGCGGTGAGCAGGCCCTCGCTCGCCGCCTCCACCATCTCAAGACACTCCTCGAAGCCGTCCAGACCGCCGTAGTACGGATCCGGTACGTCGAGGTCGTCGGCGGCATCGGGGTCGTAGGAGCGCAGCAGGTGCACCTTGCGTGCGTCCTGCTCGGTGGGGGCGAGGCGGCGCAAGGACTTGAGGTGGCCGGAGTCGAGGGCGATCACGAGATCGAGGCGGGCGAACCAGGACGCCTGGAACTGGCGGGCGGTGTGCTCGCCGTCGTAGCCGTGCTCCTGGAGGACGCGGACGGTGCGCGGGTCGGCGCCGTCACCCTCGTGCCAGCCGCCGGTGCCGGCGCTGTCGACCTCGACACGGTCGTCGAGCCCGGCCTCGGCTATGCGGGCCCGGAAGACGGATTCGGCCATCGGGGAACGGCAGATGTTGCCGGTGCAGACGAAACAGACGCGGTAGGTCATCGGGTGCTCAGTCCGAGTCGGGAAGGATCATGTTCAGGGCCCAGGACACGATCGAGATGATCAGACCGCCGAGGACGGCCGTCCAGAACCCCTCCACGTGGAAACTCAGGTCGAGTTTGTCGCACACCCACGACGTCAGCAGCAGCATCAGCGCGTTGACCACCAGGGTGATCAGGCCGAGCGTGAGGATGAACAGCGGGAAGGTCAGGATCTTCAGGATCGGCTTGACCAGGAAGTTCACCAGGCCGAAGACCAGGGCGACCAGGATCAGCGTCCAGACCTTCTTGGTGGTGCTGTCGCCGGTCAGGGTGATCTTGTCGAGCAGCCACACGGCGACGGCCAGGGCGCCCGCGTTGGCGATCGTCTTGACTACGAAATTCTTCATGTGTCTGATCGTGGCAGACGAGATCAGATACGAGCAGTGGGGCGAGGGCGAACAACGGCGATGAAGGCATTCCGGCTGGACGAACTGGAGGCGGAACGCGCCGCCAACGACGGGGCCTACCTGCAGTTCCTGCGGGAGCGGAACATGTCGGTCGGCCTCTACGCCCTGAACGCGGGCGAGCAGGACCCGCAGAAGCCGCACAACCAGGACGAGGTCTACTTCGTCGTCAGCGGCCGTGCGGCGATCACCGTCGGTCTGGAGACCACGCAGGTGGCGCGGGGCAGTGTGGTGTACGTGCCGGCCGGGGTGGCCCACAAGTTCCATCACATCAGCGAGGACCTGAGGGTTCTGGTCGTCTTCTCTCCGCCCGAGGCCTGACCTCTCCCCTCAGGGTTCCCTAGGGGAGAGCTCAGGGGAGGACAAGGGATCAGAGACCCCCGAACGCCCCCCTCGCGGCTCTAGCATCGAGTGCAGGACATCGCATCGTGCGGCACGCACGAGACCGACCGTACGTGCCGAAGCGCACGGGAAAGCAGAGGGCAGGGCAATGCGAGAGATCTTCACGGGTCTGCCGTGGTGGGTGAAGTGGATCGCGGTGCCGGTCATCGCGCTGGTGGTGTTCGGCGGTCTGATCGGCTCCATCGTCGGCTTCCTGGCCTACCTGCTCTTCAAGTTGCTGATCTTCGTGGCGCTGGTCGGCGGACTGATCTACATCGTGCGGAAGTTCCTGTCGAACTCCTCGTCGAAGAGCGACTGGTGAGGACCGTGGGAATCGGTGACCGGTAACAGGAATCACCGGTTCCCTCGGGGGAGGGAAGTTTCCCGCACGGGCCGACCGGGAGCGGTGGCGGACGGTTAGAGTCGCTGACCCCCTCGCGCTCCGGGAGTGACCCTTGGCCACGCTTGACGCCA
The DNA here is from genome assembly GCF_042716195.1 of Streptomyces sp. NPDC058683. Classification (NCBI taxonomy): domain Bacteria; kingdom Bacillati; phylum Actinomycetota; class Actinomycetes; order Kitasatosporales; family Streptomycetaceae; genus Streptomyces; species Streptomyces sp. NPDC058683. The sequence goes on along the minus strand of NZ_JBHXSK010000030.1, from coordinate 125,118 downwards.
CCTCCGCACCCACGGAAATTCCACCGCCCCCCACTCAACGCCGTTCCGGCACACCCCCCGTGCAGCGGCCGGCCACCCCGGCCGACCCCGCACAGCCGCATTCGGCCACCCTCATCGGCTCCGTGCAGCGTGCGATGCGCCTGCTGGAGTGTGTCGCCGGACACGAACACGGCGCCCCCGCCAAACAACTGGCCCGCGAGACCGGCCTCGCGCTGCCCACCGCCTACCACCTGCTGCGCACCCTCGTCCACGAGGGCTATCTGCGCCGCGACAAGGGCCTGTTCTTCCTCGGCGAAGCGGCGGAGCGGCTGAGCAGCAGCGGAGCGCAGCAGAAACGTCGCAGCGCGGTGGTCGACACCCTCGCCCACTGGCGGGATTCGATCGGTGCGCCGGTCTACTACGCGATGTACCGGGACGGCGAGATCGAGGTCGTCTGCGTCTCCGACTCCCCGGGCACCCCGGCGGTCGAGGAGTGGGCCGACTTCCGCGAGACCGGGCACGCGCATGCCATCGGCCAGTGTCTGCTCTTCCAGCTGGACGAGAACACCCGCCGTGACCATCTCGACCGCTATCCCCTGCAGGCCCTCACCCCGTACACGGTCCGTGACGACCATGCGCTGCTACGGCGGCTGGAGCGGACGCAGCGGATGGCGCCGCTGGTGGAGCGCCAGGAGTACGCGCTGGGCACGGTGTGCGCGGCGATCCCCATCACCGTCGGCACCACGGCGGCCACGGTGGCCATCTCCCTCCCGCTCCACCAGGCAGACCGGCTGCTGCCCGCCGCACGGCAGTTGCAGGCGGAGGTGGGACGGCATCTGGGATCGCTGGCGATCGCTATCAGTATCTGAAAACTCACTCCTTGTGATCTGCTGTGTACGTTCAGCAAGATTTGACCACCATCAAAGGGATAAAACCCGGCCAGTCGGTGTCATGTGACGGGGTAGGCGATGCGCGAGTCCGTACAAGCAGAAGTCATGATGAGCTTTCTCGTCTCGGAGGAGCTCTCCTTCCGCATCCCCGTGGAGTTGCGCTACGAGACCTGTGATCCGTATGCCGTGCGGCTCACCTTCCATCTGCCCGGGGACGCGCCGGTGACCTGGGCCTTCGGCCGTGAGTTGCTGATCGACGGGGTGGGCCGGCCGTGCGGGGAGGGCGATGTGCATATCGCGCCCGCCGATTCCGAGGTGCTGGGCGAGGTCCTGATCAGGCTTCAGGTCGGCGGCGACCAGGCGGTGTTCCGGTCTTCGGCACCACCGCTGGTGGCCTTTCTCGACCGTACCGACAAGCTGGTGCCGCTGGGCCAGGAAGGTGCCCTCGCCGATTTCGACGCTCATCTGGACGAGGCCCTGGACCGCATCCTGGCCGAGGAACAGAGCGCGGGCTGAAGCGATACGGCACGGGGCGCGAGCCGCTCCGCCGAGCCGCGTGAGGACGCGCAGGAACGCTTCTGCGTGTCCCTGGGCGGCCGCCCTGCGCCGCCCACCGCCCCCTCGCCGCACGTTCACCGCTTCCGGCGGCGCCCTCGCCCGCCCCGCGCCGGGGCTTCCACGGACGCGACCGCTTCCTTCCTCTGCCGGTCGGCCGAGACCACCAGTGCCGCGAGCAGCGTGGTGACCGGCACCGAGGCGACCAGGCCGATCGAGCCGACCAGCGTGCGCACGATCTCCTCGGCCACCAGTTCACTGTTGGCGACCGTCGCCACGCTGCTCTGCGCGATCGAGAAGAGCAGCAGCAGCGGCAGCGCGGCGCCCGCGTAGGCCAGGACGAGGGTGTTGACGACGGAGGCGATGTGGTCGCGGCCGATGCGGATGCCCGCCCGGTACAGCCCGCGCCAGCCCATCGTCGGGTTGGCCTCGTGCAGCTCCCAGACGGCCGACGTCTGGGTCACCGTCACATCGTCCAGGACGCCCAGCGAACCGATGATGACTCCGGCCAGCAGCAGACCACTCATGTCGATCGACGGGTACAGGCCGTGAATCAGGCCGGTGTTGTCGTCGGTATTGCCGGTGAGCGCGGCCCAGTCGATGAACTCCGAGCCGAGGACGCCGATCAGGCACAGCGAGACCAGCGTGCCGAGCACCGCCACCGAGGTCCGGGCCGACAGGCCGTGGCACATGTACAGGGCGATCAGCATGATGGCGCTCGACCCGACCACCGCCACCAGCAGCGGATTCGAGCCCTGCAGGATCGCCGGCAGGATGAACAGGGTCAGCACCATGAAGCTGACGGCCAGCGCGACCAGTGCCATCACACCGCGCAGCCGGCCCACCACGACGACGGCGAGCGCGAAGATCCCGGCCAGCAGCGCCATCGGGAGCTTCCGGTTCACATCGGTGACCGAGTACTGCAGGTCCTTGGGCGCCGAGGGCTCGTACGCGACCACGACCTTCTCGCCCTCGTCCAGCTGACGTGACTGATCGGGCTGCACGATCTCGGTGAACGTACGGCCCTTGTCCTTGCCGGTGTCGACCCGGACCGTGGCCTTCTTGCAGGTGCCGTCCTCCTCCTGCTTCGCGGAGCTGCCCTCCGCGGTGGAGGTGTCCCCGGTCGAGCTGTCCCCGGAAGCGTTGACCGACTTGCAGCTGACCGAGACGACCTTGGTGACCGTGGCCGCCTGCGTCTGCCGGTCGAAGCCGACGCCCGTGCGCTCGTGCGACGGGGCGCCGCCGGGCCACAGCACCACGAGGCCGACGACGACCGCGGCGGTGAAGGGGATGAGGATCGCCGCGATGACCTTGCGCAGATGCTTGGAGACCGGCGCGGCGGGGCCGTGGCTGTGGCTGTGCGAGTGACCGTGCCCGCCGCCTGCTCCGGAGCCGCCCTGGCCGGGTCCCTGGCCGGGCGGGTGGCTGGGGGTATGGCCGTCGTCGTGACGGTGAGCGTGCCCTTGGTCGTACTGGTGGCCCTGCCCGTGGTCGTGTCCGTCACCGGCACCGTGGCCCCCGTGGCCGGTTCCGCCGCCCTGTGCGGCGCCGTTGCCGCGCCTTGGGTCGGGGGGCGGATAGGGGTGCTGCTGTGTCGTGGTCACCGCCCGATCATCGCAAGAACGGCAGGGGCCCTCTGTTCACCGCGCCCGAATTGACGCTAGCGTGGAGGCACCTTTGCACACGCGGGAGCTCGGAGCACCGGGCTGAGAGGGCGCTGACCTCCGTATTCGCGATGTTTCACGTGGAACGAGTGATGTTTCACATGAAACGCCGCCCGACGGAAGCCGCTGCGTCGACCGCCGAACCTGTTACCGGGTAATGCCGGCGTAGGGAGTAGGTCTCATGACCAACAAGGACGCACGCACGCCTGCCTTCAGCCAGGACGAACAGCCCATCGCGGGCGAAACCCCTCAAGGGGCAGGGAAGTCCATCGGCTGGCACAAGGGGTATGTCGAGGGTTCGCGCCCCGACCTTCGGGTGCCGGTCCGTCAGGTGCATCTCACCAACGGGCAGTCGGTCACGCTCTACGACACCTCCGGCCCGTACACCGATCCGCTCGTCGAGACCGACGTCCGCAGGGGCCTGCCTCCGCTGCGGGAGAACTGGATCATCGCCCGCGGTGACACCGCCGAGTGCGCGGGCCGCCCCGTCCGTCCCGAGGACGACGGGATCAAGCACACCTCGCCGCGTGGCGGGCTGCGCAACCTGGACGCGGTCTTCCCGGGCCGCCCGCGCCAGCCGCGCCGCAGCCGGGACGGCGAGGCGGTCACACAGCTGGCGTATGCCCGCCGGGGTGAGGTCACCCCCGAGATGGAGTACGTCGCCATCCGGGAGAACGTCTCCCCCGAGGTCGTCCGTGAGGAGATCGCGGCGGGACGGGCCGTGCTGCCGGCCAACGTCAACCACCCGGAGATCGAGCCGATGATCATCGGCAAGCGGTTCCTGGTGAAGGTCAACGCCAACATCGGCAACTCCGCGGTGACTTCCTCCATCGAGGAGGAGGTGGAGAAGATGACCTGGGCGACCCGCTGGGGCGCCGACACGGTCATGGACCTCTCCACCGGACGCAACATCCACACCACCCGCGAGTGGGTGCTGCGCAACTCCCCCGTCCCCATCGGCACGGTTCCGCTCTACCAGGCCCTGGAGAAGGTCGACGGCCGGGCCGAGGAGCTGACCTGGGAGATCTACAAGGACACGGTCATCGAACAGGCCGAGCAGGGCGTGGACTACATGACCGTCCACGCGGGCGTACGCCTGCCGTATGTGCCGCTCACCGCCAACCGCAAGACCGGCATCGTCTCGCGCGGCGGCTCGATCATGGCGGCCTGGTGCCTCGCGCACCACAAGGAATCGTTTCTGTACGAGAACTTCGAGGAACTCTGCGAGATTCTCGCCGCCTACGACGTCACGTACTCGCTGGGCGACGGCCTGCGCCCCGGCTCCATCGCGGACGCCAACGACGAGGCCCAGTTCGCGGAGTTGCGCACGCTCGGGGAACTCAACCGGATCGCCAGGCGTTTCCATGTACAGACGATGATCGAGGGCCCGGGCCATGTCCCGATGCACAAGATCAAGGAGAACATCGACCTTCAGCAGGAGATCTGCGATGAAGCTCCGTTCTATACGCTCGGCCCGCTGACCACCGACGTCGCGCCGGCGTACGACCACATCACCTCCGGTATCGGCGCCGCCATGATCGCCTGGTGGGGCACGGCGATGCTGTGCTACGTCACGCCCAAGGAGCATCTCGGCCTGCCCAACCGTGACGACGTCAAGACCGGCGTGATCACCTACAAGATCGCCGCCCACGCGGCCGACCTCGCCAAGGGCCACCCGGGCGCACAGGAGTGGGACGACGCACTGTCCGACGCCCGCTTCGAGTTCCGGTGGGAGGACCAGTTCAACCTCGCCCTGGACCCGGACACGGCCCGTGAGTTCCACGACGAGACGCTTCCGGCGGAGCCGGCGAAGACGGCCCATTTCTGCTCCATGTGCGGGCCGAAGTTCTGCTCGATGAAGATCAGCCAAAGCATCACGGAGCGGTTCGGTGCCGGGGCGGTTGAAGGGGCGTCTCCCGAGGAGGTCGCGGAGGGGATGCTCCAGAAGTCGAAGGAGTTCGCGGCAGGCGGGAACCGGGTGTACCTGCCGCTGGCGGACTGAGTTCCTCGCCGAGGTGTCGTGCAGAAGTCGAAGGAGTCCGCGGCCGCGGGCAACCGGGTGCATCTGCCGATCGCCGACTGACGCCGGACACGCGAGAAACTCGGCGGGCGCCCTGCCGGTCGGCTTCGCGGCTCCGTCTCAGGGACCGGGTGTCCGGCCTGCGCCCCCGGGCGGGGGCGCAAGCCGGGTTATTCCGGCTGGTGTTCCGGGCCTCCGAAGTCCGGGCTGGTGTAGTCCGGGCTCGTGAAGCTCGGCCGGGCGGCGGGTGCGGTGCCGTCGTCGGTGCTGAAACCAGGACGGTCGTAGCCGAGACGCGGCATCCGGCCCCCCGGGCCGGACGGGGTCGTACGGCGCAGTCCGGCCGTGCCGGGTTCGGTGGCCAGCGCTTCCCGCAGGAAGGGCAGGATGCCCCGCTCCAGCAGGGCGTCCCGCCAGGCGTCCCTGGCCTTGGCGACCTCCCCACCGGGTTCGCCGTAGGCTCCGGCCTCCAGCGAGGGACTGTTGCGCAGTGCGGTGAGCAGCAGCCCCGCGCCGGCCATCACGATGGCGGCGGCGGCCACGACGCCGAAGACCCAGCCCGCGGTGAGCATGGTCTGGGCGAACGCCGGGGCCGGGTCCAGCATCTTCAGGACGTAGCCGACGAGAAGGAAGATCGCGGCGGCGGTACCGGCGAGCACGGGCGCCAGGACCAGGGCGAGGGCGAAGCCGCCGGCGCCCGTGGTCTCGGCGGCTTCGCCGAGGGTGGTGGCGAGCCCCATCGCACCGCCCGTGGCCGACTCCGCGGAGCCGGACTCGTGGACAGTGGCCGGGGTGGACCGCGCGGGGTTGCGCAGTTCCTCGCGGACCTTCACATAGTGCTGGTACTCGGTCGCCGCGGCCGCCGTTATCAGTGCGGTGGCGTTGAGCGCCATCGTGCGCAGCTGTTCGGTGTTCAAACGCTGGCCGGTACCGGCCAGTTCGGGACGGTAAGGGGCGGAGCGCAGCGCCTCATCGAGGATCCGCTCGTATTCCTGGCGGTCCTCGCTGTGCAGGTGCTGCGGAACGCTGTTCATGTGCATCCCCCGATGCTCCGTAGGGCTTGGGGCTCGCACGCCGGCGAGCCGTCGGGCAGAAACGGAGGGGAGCCTGCTACGGATAAACCGATGGTAGAGCCGTTAAGGCACGCGGTGACAGGGGGTTGCCGGAAATTGGGGGTGGCCCGCGTGTGACATCGGGGTACAGAACAGCGTGCCGAACGCTCAGACGTCCAGCGGAAGTTGCCTGACCAGCAGCTTTCCGGCCATGGTCACTCCGCCGTCCATGGCGATGGCGAGCCCGTCCGCGTAGACGTGCGGTCCTTCCACGACGGGGCCGCTGTTCTCTTCGCCGTCCTCGGAGCCGACATCGCCCAGCAGATAGGGAATCGGGCTGTGCCCGTGAACGATGCGGGTACCGCCGTACGTATCGAGAAGGGAACGGACGGCGTCTGCACCCCCTTCGTCGCGGAAGGAGAACCGCTTGGTGAACTTACGGAACAGATCCCAGACCTCGTCCGCGTCGTTTCGCGTGATGGTCTCGCGGACCGTGTCGTTGACCGCCTCGATCGAGTCGCCGTAGTCGAGGTAGGCGGTGGTGTCGGAGTGGACGAGCAGATAGCCGTCGACCTCCTCGACCGCGTCCAGGCGCGCCATCCACTGGAGGTGGTGGTCCTGGAGCCGGTCCATGTCGGTCTTCTGGCCGCCGTTGAGCAGCCAGGCCGCCTGGAAGGTGGCGGTGCCCGCGCCGGAGTTGACGGGGGTGTCGCCGAACCGCTTGGCGCCGAGCAGCAGCAGCTCGTGGTTGCCCATGAGGGCCTTGCAGTAGCCGCCGGCCGCGGCCGCCTCGGCGGACAGCCGCATCACCAGGTCGATGACGCCGATGCCGTCCGGACCCCGGTCGGTGAAGTCGCCGAGGAACCACAGCCGGGCCGTGCCCGCGCACCAGTGCCCGTCCGCGTCGATCAGCCCCTGCTCCCGCAGCGCGTCGATCAGCTCGTCGAAGTAGCCGTGCACATCCCCGACGACGTACAGCGGGCCGGGACCTGCCGCGAGCTGAGCGGCCGGGGCGGCGGCCGGGTCGACGGGCATCTGGAGCGTGTCGCCGCGGTTGATGACGGGCAGGTCGCGCTGGGTGGGCGTGTACCCCTCGGGATATCCGTCGGGGTACGGCTCGTCGAGCGCCGGGGCGACGTCGCCGGGGTGGGTGCTCTGGACGTACGGACCGGTCTCGTTGACGTACGCGGGCACCCGGAAGTCGCGCAACGCCGCCGTCCGTTCCGCTTCGGGTCCCTGACCGGCCCCCTGAGTCATCAGACCCCTCCACCATCGCGCCGCATCTGCACCGCTTCGGACTGCCTGGTCGCAGCGGCCCGCGGTGTCGTGGGCCCATCATAGGAACGCCCGTCGCGCCGTGTGATGACCCAGGGGTGGTGAATCGGAGCAGGACTCCAGTTCAGTGCGGCTTTCGCCCCGATTGGGCATGGGTTCGACCACCCGCCGTTCACCTGCCGGCCGTCACTCGACGACGCCCGGCAGGCGCGTCGGCCGCCTCCGTGTGCCCACGGATCGGCCGTGCGTGTGTACGGGCCGTCCGTGCTACTCCTCCTCCGGTGCCCGAGGCGGGCTGACCGTGGTGCGCTGCGGGCGTCGCTGGGAGGAGGTACGCACGATCAGTTCGGTCGGTATCACCTGCTCGACCGGCTGGTCCGACTCCACTCCCTCGATCGCGTCGATGAGCAGCTGCACCACCGCCGTGCCGATGCGGCGCGGCTTCAGGGAGAGCGTGGTGATGGGCGGCTCGGTGTTGGCGTACACGGTCGACTCGCTGCAGCACACCAGCAGCAGGTCGTCAGGGACGCGCAGCCCGTAGCGGCGGGCGGCGGCGAGCAGGTCGGTGCCGTTGGGGTCGAAGAGGCCGTATACGGCGTCGGGGCGGTCCGGACGGGCCAGCAGCCGGTCGGCGGCGACGGCGCCCGCACAGGGGTCGTGCGCCGGGTAGGCCTCGTAGACCGGGTCCTGGCCGACGCGTTCGCACCAGCGCAGGTAGGCGGTGGTGGACAGATGGGTGTACGTGTCCGTCGTGGTGCCGGTGAGGAGGCCGATCCGCCGGGCGCCGGCGTCGGCGAGATGGTCGAGGATGCCGAGCACGGCGGCCTCGTGGTCGTTGTCCACCCAGGCGGTGACCGGGAGCGAGCCGGCCGGGCGGCCGTCGGAGACCACCGGCAGCCCCTGCCGGACCAGCTCGCTGACCACCGGGTCCTGGTCGGAGGGGTCGATGACGACCGTGCCGTCCAGGGCGACGTTCGACCACACGTCGTGGCGTGAGGTCGCGGGCAGGATCACCAGGGCGTAGCCGCGGGCGAGCGCGGCGGAGGTGGCGGCCCGTGCCATCTCGGCGAAGTACGCGAACTCGGTGAAGGTGAAAGGTTCATCCCCGTACGTCGTCACGGTCAGGCCGATGAGTCCCGACTTCCCGGTACGGAGGGTGCGGGCGGCGGCCGAGGGGCGGTACCCCAGCCGGTCGGCGACCTCGCGGACGTGGCGCCGGGTGGCGTCCGGGAGCCGGCCCTTGCCGTTCAGGGCGTCGGAGACGGTCGTGATGGAGACTCCGGCGGCGGCGGCCACGTCTCTGATGCCCGCCCGGCCCGGCCGGCTTCCTCGCCGAGAGGTTTCCGCGCGGCTCACCTGGTGCTTCCCTGCTGCTGTCATGGCGAGCCGATAGTAGGGCTCATGCGGTGGGGTAGTGCGGACGCATATGCACGCGTTGACAGGCACGTTTCTGCAAGGTCAAAAGGGGTCAACTACCTTAGAAAGAAAGTCAGTTGAACGATCCAATGAGGAGACGTGACTTGTCGGCACGCATGGGCCTGCCAAGTACCCGATGTCTCGAAGAGGTCTCAACTCACCTTCACGGGTGATGCGCGCTACGGCGCGAGCCACCGGCGCGTAGATATATGTAGGGCGCGCCCCCGAAAAATGCGCCTTCGTGCGGTGATGCCCGTGATGCCGGTGGGACGGATGAGGTCAGGCCCCCGCCTACCGGCTCGCTCCGCTGCTGTACGCGGCGGAGCCGAATCCTCATAAGGTGAGCAGTATTGGATGCCGGCGGTGCGGACGGTCCGCCGGTGGTCGCGAGGAGGACTGCGGTGAGCGAGACGAGCCCCAAGCTGCGCGCCGAGCTGGAGGGTATCCCCACCTACAAGCCGGGGCGCAGTATCAAATCTGCGGCTACCGCGGCGGACGGCCCGGTCGCCTACAAGCTCTCCTCCAACGAGAACCCGTACCCCCCGCTGCCCGGCGTGATGGAGTCGGTGACCGCGGCCGCTGCCTCCTTCAACCGCTACCCGGACATGGCGTGCACGGGACTGATGAACGAACTGTCGGACCGTTTCGGCGTCCCGCTCGGCCATCTGGCCACCGGCACCGGCTCGGTCGGCGTCGCCCAGCAGCTGATCCAGGCCACCAGCGGGCCCGGCGACGAGGTGATCTACGCCTGGCGGTCCTTCGAGGCGTACCCGATCGTCACGCAGATCAGCGGTGCCCGCTCGGTCCAGGTGCCGCTCACGCCCGGCGAGGTGCACGACCTGGACGCGATGGCGGACGCGATCACCGACCGCACCCGCCTGATCTTCGTCTGCAACCCCAACAACCCGACCGGCACGGTCGTGAAGCGGGCTGAGCTGGAGCGGTTCCTGGACCGGGTTCCCGGCGATGTGCTGGTGGTGCTCGACGAGGCCTACCGGGAGTTCATCCGCGACCCCGAGGTGCCCGACGGCGTCGAGATCTACCGCGAACGACCGAACGTCTGTGTCCTGCGGACCTTCTCCAAGGCGTACGGCCTCGCGGGACTGCGCGTCGGATTCGCGATCGCCCATGAGCCGGTGGCGGCGGCGCTGCGCAAGACGGCGGTGCCGTTCGGCGTGAGCCAGCTTGCCCAGGAGGCGGCGATCGCCTCGCTGCGGGCGGAGGACGAGTTGCTCGGCCGGGTCGGCTCGCTGGTGTGCGAGCGGCAGCGCGTGGTCGGGGCGCTTCGCGCCCAGGGCTGGACGGTTCCGGAGACGCAGGCCAACTTCGTGTGGCTGCGGCTGGGGGAGCGTACGACGGCCTTCGCGCAGCTCTGTGAGGAGCATGGCGCGGTCATCCGGCCGTTCCCGGGCGAGGGTGTCCGGGTGACGATCGGGGAGACCGAGGCGAACGACATCTTCCTGAAGGCGGCGGAGAACTTCCGCAAGGAGCTTTAGCCGCAAGGAGTTACAGCAGTAGGCCAGTTCACACGTACGGGGCCGCCGTCGAGGCGGCCCCGTTGCGTATGGGTTTCACGTGAAACCGAGGGCCGTGGGGCGACGTGACGGAGAAGACAGGACCCCCTTGCCCACGTCGAAAATCGGTACGTCATAATGGCTTGTGAATGTGAATGCATTCACAAGCGCGTCCTGTTTGCTCCGTGATGTCTGGGGCAAAAGGGGCAAACTGCCGCTGCACTACGGCGACGTAAGGAGACCGACGACGTGGACCTGGCCCTGGCGCCGGAGACATTGGCGCGTTGGCAGTTCGGCATCACCACCGTCTACCACTTCCTGTTCGTCCCGCTGACGATCTCGCTTGCCGCCCTCACGGCCGGACTGCAGACCGCATGGGTGCGCACGGAGAAGGAGAAGTACCTCAGGGCGACCAAGTTCTGGGGCAAGCTCTTCCTGATCAACATCGCGATGGGTGTGGTCACCGGCATCGTGCAGGAGTTCCAGTTCGGCATGAACTGGTCGGACTACTCACGGTTCGTCGGTGACATCTTCGGTGCCCCGCTCGCCTTCGAGGCGCTGATCGCGTTCTTCTTCGAGTCCACCTTCATCGGGCTGTGGATCTTCGGCTGGGACAAGCTGCCCAAGAAGATCCATCTGGCCTGCATCTGGATGGTCTCCATCGGCACGATCCTGTCCGCCTACTTCATCCTCGCGGCCAACTCGTGGATGCAGCACCCTGTCGGCTACAAGATCGACAAAGCGAAGGGGCGCGCCGAGCTGACCGACTTCTGGGCCGTCCTGACCCAGAACACCGCACTGACTCAGGCTTTCCACACACTGACCGCGTCCTTCCTGACCGGTGGCGCGTTCATGGTCGGCATCGCCGCCTTCCACCTGTTCCGCAAGAAGCACATCACCGTGATGAAGACCTCGCTGCGGCTGGGCCTGGTCACCGTCGTCATCGCCGGCCTGCTCACCGCGATCAGCGGTGACACCCTCGGCAAGGTCATGTTCAAGCAGCAGCCGATGAAGATGGCCGCCGCCGAGGCCCTGTGGAACGGTCAGAACTCGGCACCGTTCTCGGTCTTCGCCTACGGCGATGTGAGCAAGGGCCACAACACCGTCGAACTGTCGGTCCCCGGCATACTGTCGTTCCTCGCCGACGACGACTTCAACTCGTACGTTCCCGGCATCAACGACACCAACAAGGCCGAGCAGCAGAAGTACGGTGCGGGCGACTACCGCCCGATCATCCCCGTCACCTTCTGGGCGTTCCGCTGGATGATCGGCTTCGGCATGGCGTCCTTCGCCATCGGCCTGGTCGGACTCTGGCTGACCCGTAAGAAGTTCATGCTGCCGCAGCATCTGCGGGTCGGTGAGGACGAGGTGCCGCATCTGGTCCTCTTCAAGAACAAGGCTCTCAGCCCGAAGCTCGGCAGGCTGTACTGGCTGGTGGCGATATGGACGCTGGGCTTCCCGCTGATAGCCAACTCCTGGGGCTGGATCTTCACCGAGATGGGCCGTCAGCCGTGGGTCGTCTACGGCGTCCTGCAGACCCGTGACGCCGTCTCCCCCGGTGTCTCCCAGGCCGAGATCCTCATCTCGATGATCACCTTCACCGCGCTCTACGCCGTCCTCGCCGTCATCGAGGTCAAGCTGCTCGTGAAGTACATCAAGGCCGGCCCGCCCGAGCTCACCGAGGACGACCTCAACCCGCCCACGAAGATCGGCGGCGAGGCCCGTGACGCCGACAAGCCGATGGCCTTCTCGTACTAGGCCGAGGGAGACGCAGTCATGGAACTTCACGACGTCTGGTTCGTCCTGATCGCCGTCCTGTGGACCGGTTACTTCTTCCTGGAGGGCTTCGACTTCGGGGTCGGCATCCTCACCAAGCTCCTCGCCCGTGACCGGCCGGAGAAGCGGGTGCTGATCAACACGATCGGTCCGGTCTGGGACGGCAACGAGGTGTGGCTGCTCACCGCGGGCGGCGCGACCTTCGCCGCCTTCCCCGAGTGGTACGCCACGCTCTTCTCCGGCTTCTATCTGCCCCTGCTGGTCATCCTGGTCTGTCTGATCGTCCGGGGTGTCGCCTTCGAGTACCGGGCGAAGCGGCCCGAGGAGAACTGGCAGCGCAACTGGGAGACCGCGATCTTCTGGACCTCGCTGATCCCGGCGTTCCTGTGGGGCGTGGCCTTCGGGAACATCGTGCGGGGCGTGAAGATCGACCAGCACTTCGAGTACGTCGGCAACGTCTGGGACCTGCTCAACCCGCACGCCCTGCTCGGCGGACTCGTGACGCTGACCCTGTTCACCTTCCACGGGGCGGTGTTCACCGCGCTCAAGACCGTGGGTGACATCCGGGTACGGGCGCGGAAGCTGGCGACCAAGGTCGGGCTGCTCGCCGCCGTGCTGGCGCTGGCCTTCCTGCTGTGGACGCAGGTCGACAGCGGAGACGGCAAGAGCCTGGTGGCCCTGGTGGTGGCGGTCGCCGCCCTCGTCGCCGCGCTCGGGGCCAACCTGCGGGGCCGTGAGGGATGGGCGTTCGCCCTGTCCGGCATCACCATCGTGGCTGCCGTGGCGATGCTCTTCCTGTCGCTCTTCCCGAACGTCATGCCGTCGTCGCTCAACCCGGACTGGAGCCTCACGGTCACCAATGCCTCGTCGAGCCCCTACACCCTGAAGATCATGACGTGGCTCGCGGCGATCGCCACACCGCTCGTCATGCTCTACCAGGGGTGGACGTACTGGGTGTTCCGCAAGCGGATCGGTACGCAGCACATCGCAGCCGAAGCCGCGCACTGAGTCGGCGCCGAGCCGGCGCTGAACCGGCGCTTGAGTCTGTACTGACTCCGCACTGAGTCCGCATGAGTCCAAGGAGTGGGTGTTTCACGTGAAACACCCACTCCGGGCCGAAGGGCATGTTTCACGTGAAACCAATCGATCTGCGTCTGCTGCGCTACGCCCGTGCCACTCGCCTCTTCCTGATCGCGGTCGTCGGCCTCGGTGCGGTCGGGGCCGGGCTGGTCATCGCTCAGGCGATGCTCATCGCCGAAGTGGTGGTCGGCGCCTTCCAGCACGGCCACTCGGTATCCGAACTCCGCACTCCCCTGCTGCTGTTGGCGGCCGTCGCCATCGGCCGGGCGCTGGTCTCCTGGCTGACTGAGCTGGCCGCGCACCGGGCGAGCGCGGCCGTCAAGTCCGAACTGCGGGGGCGGCTTCTCGACCGCGCGGTGGCGCTCGGTCCCGGCTGGCTCAGCGGTCAGCGGACCGGGTCGCTGGTCACCCTCGCCACGCGCGGCGTCGACGCTCTCGACGACTACTTCTCCCGCTATCTGCCTCAGTTGGGGCTGGCGGTGGTCGTTCCGGTCGCGGTGCTCGCCCGGATCGTCACCGAGGACTGGGTGTCCGCGGCGATCATCGTCGGCACGCTGCCGCTCATCCCGCTCTTCATGGTGTTGATCGGCTGGGCCACCCAGTCCCGTACGGACCGTCAGTGGCGGCTGCTGTCCCGGCTGTCCGGCCACTTCCTGGACGTGGTCGCCGGGCTGCCCACGCTGAAGGTGTTCGGGCGGGCCAAGGCGCAGGCCGAGTCCATCCGCCGGATCACCGGCGAGTACCGGCAGGCGACCATGCGGACCCTGCGGATCGCCTTTCTCTCCTCCTTCGCGCTGGAACTGCTCGCCACCCTGTCGGTGGCGCTGGTCGCCGTGACCATCGGTATGCGGCTGGTGCACGGCGACATGGACCTGTACATCGGGCTGGTCATCCTGGTGCTTGCGCCCGAGGCATACCTCCCGCTGCGGCAGGTGGGTGCCCAGTTCCATGCGGCGGCGGAGGGGCTCGCCGCCGCGGAGGAGATCTTCGCGGTGCTGGAGACGCCGGTGCCGGTGTCCGGTGCGGGGGAGATCCCCTCTGATGCCGCGCTGGCCTTCGAAGGAGTGACGGTCCGCTACCCGGATCGCTCGGCGGACGCGGTGACCGATGTGTCGTTCACCGTGGAACCCGGCGAGACGGTTGCACTGGTCGGCCCCAGTGGCGTGGGCAAGTCGACGCTGCTGAACGTGCTGCTGGGGTTCGTGCGGCCGGTGGCCGGCCGGGTGCGGATCGGGGGAACCGAGCTCAGCGAGGTGGACCTGGAGGCGTGGCGGTCGCGGATCGCGTGGGTGCCGCAGCGGCCGCATCTGTACGCCGGGACGATCGCCGAGAACGTACGGCTCGCACGTCCCGACGCGGACGACGAGGCGGTACGGAGGGCGTTGCGGGACGCGGGGGCGCTGGAGTTCGTGGATGCGTTGCCGGAGGGCGCCGGGACCGTGCTCGGTGAGGACGGGGCCGGACTGTCCGCCGGGCAGCGGCAGCGGCTGGCGCTGGCGCGGGCGTTCCTTGCGGACCGGCCTGTGCTGTTGCTGGATGAGCCGACGGCTGCGCTGGACGGGGCGACCGAGGCGGAGGTTGTGGCGGCGGTACGACGGCTTGCCGCGGGGCGGACGGTGTTGCTGGTGGTGCACCGGCCGGCGCTGCTCTCGGCGGCGGACCGGGTGGTGCGGCTCTCCGGCAGCGAGGCCCCCAGGGGGCCCCGCCCCCTGGACCAGCCCCTTCGCCCACCCACCACCCGACTCGGTCAATTGAATAGCGAGGCGAGCGAGCAACTCGGTCGGCTGGAAAGCGATCCGACGGAGCAGCTCGGGCAGACCGAAGTGCTCGGTCGGTCGGAAAGTGGCTTGGCGGGCCAGCTTGGTCTGTCTTCGGGTGGCTTGGCGGGCCAGCTTGGTCTGTCTTCAGGTGGCTCGGTGGGGCAGCTCGGGCTGTCTGGGCGTGGGGCTGTGGGGACGGCGGGTGGGGCTCAGGCGGGTGTTCTGGGGCGGGTTCGTGCGGCCTCTGGGGCTCGGCGGGGGCGGTTGTTGCTCGCGCTTCTGCTGGGGGCTCTCGCGCTCGGCAGCGCTGTGGGGTTGATGGCGACCTCCGGGTGGCTGATCTCGCGGGCCTCGCAGCAGCCGCCGGTGCTGTATCTGATGGTCGCCGTGACGGCTACGCGGGCCTTCGGGATCGGGCGGGCCGTGTTCCGGTACAGCGAGCGGCTCGTGTCGCACGACGCCGTGCTGCGGATGCTCGCCGACACCCGGGTCGCCGTGTACCGGCGCCTTGAACGGCTCGCACCTGCCGGGCTTCGGACGACCAGGCGCGGGGACCTGCTCAGCCGGCTCGTCGCCGACGTGGACACCCTCCAGGACTACTGGCTGCGCTGGCTGCTGCCCGCCGGGGTCGCGGTGGCCGTGTCCGCCGGGGCCGTGGGGTTCACGGCCTGGCTGCTGCCCGAGGCGGGCGCCGCTCTGGCCGTGGGGCTGCTGGCGGCCGGCGTCGGTGTCCCGCTGGTGACCTCCGCCGTGGCCCGGCGCGCCGAGCAGCGGCTGGCACCCGCCCGCGGCCTGCTCGCGACCCGGGTGACCGACCTGCTCACCGGCACCGCCGAACTGACCGTCGCCGGCGCGCTGCCCGCCCGTAGCGACGACGCCCGGCAGGCCGACGGCACGCTCACCCGGATCGCCTCGCGGGCCGCCACCGCCACCGCGCTCGGTGACGGACTGACCGCTCTGCTGACGGGTCTGACCGTCGCCGCCACGGCCCTGCTGGGCGCCCAGGGGGTCGCCGACGGCCGGCTGAGCGGGGTGGCGATGGCGGTCGTCGTGCTCACGCCGCTGGCCGCCTTCGAGGCCGTACTGGGGCTCCCGCTCGCCGTGCGGCACCGGCAACGGGTGCGCAAGAGCGCCGAGCGCATCTACGAGGTGCTGGACGCGCCCGAGCCCGTACGGGAACCCGAGCGACCGCGCCAGGTACCCGCCGCGCCCTTCCCCGTCGTACTGAAAGGCCTGTACGCCCGCCACGAGGGCCAGCGTCGGGACGCGCTCGCCGGGCTCGACCTCACCCTCCACCAGGGGCGCAGGGTCGCCGTGGTCGGTCCCTCCGGCTCCGGCAAGACGACCCTCGCCCAGGTCCTGCTGCGGTTCCTCGACCCGGACGCGGGCTCCTACACGCTGGCCGGCGTGGACGCGTACGGCATGGACAGCGACGACGTACGCCGGCTCGTCGGGCTGTGCGCCCAGGACGCGCACCTCTTCGACAGTTCCGTGCGCGAGAACCTGCTGCTCGCCCGTAAGGACGCCACCGAGGAGGACCTGCGGGACGTGCTGGGCCGGGCCCGGCTTCTGGACTGGGTGGACGGGCTGCCCGACGGGCTCGACACCCTGGTCGGCGAGCACGGAGCCCGGCTGTCCGGCGGGCAGCGGCAGCGGCTGGCGCTCGCCCGGGCGCTGCTCGCGGACTTCCCGGTGCTCGTCCTGGACGAGCCCGCCGAGCATCTCGACCTGCCCACGGCGGACGCGCTCACCGCGGATCTGCTGGCCGCCACCGAGGGCCGTACGACTGTGCTCATCACCCACCGGCTGGCGGGCCTGGAGGCCGTGGACGAGGTCATCGTGCTCGACGAGGGCCGGGTGGTGCAGCGCGGGCCGTACGCGGAGCTGGCCGCCGTGGCCGGGCCGTTGCGGGGGATGGCGGAGCGGGAGGCGGCGACGGAGTTGCCGGCGGCCGCACCTCAGGGCCTGGTGGGGGCACCTTAGGGCCGAGTGGAGCGCCTGGGAGCACGCCGGTGCCTCCCGGATCGAGGTCGTCGCCGATGCCACGGAGACGCTGCCCGCCGGCCGGCGGGGCGTCCGGCTGACGGTCGCCGACGACGGGGCCGGCATCCCCGAGGACGGCCGCCCCAGCAGGCTCCGGAACCGGCGGCTTCAGATGCGCGCGGCCAGCAGCTGTTCGATCACGACCGCCACGCCGTCCTCGTTGTTGGCGACCGTGCGGCCGGAGGCGGCGGCGATCACGTCGGGGTGGGCGTTGCCCATCGCGTACGACTGTCCGGCCCAGGTCAGCATCTCGACGTCGTTGGGCATGTCGCCGAAGGCCACGACCTCCTCGTGCGAGATGCCACGCTCGGCACACTCCAGGGCCAGCGTGCTGGCCTTGGAGACCCCCGGGCCGCTGATCTCCAGCAGGGCGCTGGGACTGGACCGGGTGACGTTGGCGCGCTCACCGACGGCGAGGCGGGCGAGGGCGAGGAACGCGTCGGGGTCGAGGTCGGGGTGGTAGGCGAGGATCTTGATCACGGGCTCGCCGGCGCTCGGACCGTCGGCCGCGAGGATCTCCTCGGCGGCCAGCAGATGGTCCGGTGTCTCCAGGTGCAGCTTGGGATAGGCCGGCTCCTGGTGGAAGCCGTACGTCTGCTCGACCGCGTACACCGTGCCGGGCGCGGCGTCGCGCAGCAGCCGTACCGCGTCCAGCGCGTTCTCCCTGGCCAGTTCACGCACCTTCACGAAGCGGTGGGCGCCGGGGCCGCCGTGCAGGTCGACCACGGCGGCGCCGTTGCCGCAGATCGCCAGGCCGTGGCCGTGGACGTGGTCGCTGACGACGTCCATCCAGCGGGCCGGGCGGCCGGTGACGAAGAAGACCGCGATGCCCGCCTCCTCGGCGGCGGCCAGCGCGGCGACCGTCCTCGGGGAGACCGACTTGTCGTCGCGCAGCAGGGTGCCGTCGAGATCGGTGGCGATCAGCCGGGGAGGAGTCGCGAAGGCGGAGGTCTCGGGCTGTCGGGTCGCTGAGGTCACCGCGCCATTCTCGCGCATATGCCCGCACGCCAGTGCGGTGCTCCGCACAGATGAGACACAGACGACTCCCGAAGCATCTCCCGGGCCCTGCCCACCCTGCTCGGCCCAGCCTCCTCGGCCCAGCCTCCTCGGCCCAGCCTCCTCGGCCCCGCCCGTCGGCCTCAGGCCAGCTGGGCCGGGGCCTCCATGGCGATCCGCTCGAAGACCTTCTCCTCGGCCGCGAAGTCCGAGTCGGGGATGGGCCAGTGGATCACCAGCTCGGTGAAGCCCAGCTCCTGGTGACGGCCCGCGAAGTCCACGAAGGCGTCCAGGGACTCCAGTGGCCGGGCACGGTCCGGGGTGAACCCGGTGAGCAGGACCTTCTCCAGCTCCGACGCGTCCCGGCCGACCGCCGCGCAGGCCTCGCCGAGCTTCGCCGTCTGACCGCGCAGCGCCTCGACGGACTGCTCGGGCGTGCCGTTCTCGTACAGCTTCGGGTCGCCGGTGGTCACCCACGCCTGTCCGTGCCGCGCGGCGAGCTTCAGCCCGCGCGGGCCGGTGGCCGCGACCGCGAAGGGCAGCCGGGGCCGCTGCACACAGCCCGGGATGTTGCGCGCCTCGTGGGCCGAGTAGAACGAGCCCTCGGACGTCACGGAGTCCTCGGTGAGCAGCCGGTCGAGCAGCGGCACGAACTCGGCGAACCGGTCGGCGCGCTCGCGCGCGGTCCACGGCTCCTGGCCCAGCGCGGTGGCGTCGAAGCCGGTGCCGCCGGCGCCGATACCGAGCGTCACCCGGCCGCCGGAGATGTCGTCGAGCGAGATCAGCTCCTTGGCGAGCGTCACCGGATGCCGGAAGTTCGGCGAGGTGACCAGCGTGCCCAGACGCAGCCGGTCGGTGACGGACGCGGCGGCGGTCAGCGTCGGGATCGCACCGAACCACGGGCCGTCCCGGAAACTGCGCCAGGACAGGTGGTCGTAGGTGTACGCGGTGTGGAAGCCCAGTTCCTCGGCCCGCGTCCACGCGGCACGGCCGCCCTCGCTCCAGCGGCGGTACGGCAGGATCACGGTGCTCAGACGCAGACTCATGCGCCCGAGACTAAAGGGCCCCACCGGCAACGGACGAAACGGTCACCGTATGCGGCCGCTCAGCCACGGCGTGAGGAAGCTCGCGGGCAGGTACTCCTTGTACGTACGGTCCCCGGGCAGCGGTACGACCAGCGAGGCCGTCGGTGGGAAACGGCGGGCGCGGACATGGGCCAGCCCGCCGAAGACGGCGCGGAGGAAGGCCGGCACGTCGTCGCGCGGGAGGTCGTGGAACTCGACGCCCTCCACCGTGATCAGCGCGTCGTCGTCCGGGTAGAGCCGCACGCTGACCCGGGGCACCCCGCCGAACTCGGCGTATGCCTCGTGCGGCAGCGAACCGTCCGGGTCCGCGGTGACACCGAACCCCGCCGCGCTGCGCCGGGAGGTCTGGTCCGCGCCGATGTCGTGCGTCACCTCGATCTCGCGGCCGCACTCGGCGGCGATCGCGCGAAGAGCGGTCACGGCCGCCTCCGTCGTGGGGAGGTGGTCCCTGCGTGCGCTTTGGTCCATACCAGTCATCATGCAGGGGTCAGTGCGGGTCGGGGAAGCGCAGGTACTGCGCCGGTACGGCTTTCGTCAGCCACACCCCGTTCGCGCTGACGTGGAAGACATGGCCGGCCCGGTGCATCGCGCCCGCGTCCACCGACAGCACGACCGGGCGCCCGCGCCGGGCACCGACCCGGGTCGCGGTCTCACGGTCGGCCGACAGATGCACGTCGTGCCTGCTCATCGGGCGCAGACCCGTGGTCCGGATGGCGTCCAGGTACCGGGCCACGGTCCCGTGGTAGAGGTACGGCGGCGGGGTCGCCGGGGGCAGTCCGAGTTCGACGTCGACGCTGTGACCCTGGCTGGCGCGGATCCGGGCGCCTTCGATCGCGAAGCGCTGCTTGTCGTTGGCGGCGACGACGTGGTCGAGTTCCTCGCGGGTGACCGGGAAGCCGTGTGCCGCTGCCGCTGCCAGCAGCGTGTCGATCTCCACCCAGCCGGCTTCGTCGAGCGTGAGGCCGATGCGTTCCGGCTGGTGGCGCAGGTGCTTCGAGAGGTACTTCGACACCTTCACGGTACGCCGATCGTCCCGCACCTTGTCGTTCTGTCCGATATCCGGCTTGTCGTCCCGTCCGTCGTTCGTTTCGTCGTTCCTTCTGTGGCTCTTCTTGTCGTTCACACCACCAGCGTGCCGGGAGAGACGCGGATCACGCAGATATTTTTTGCCGCAGGTTTGATCCACAAGCAAGTGCGGTTATCCACAGGTGAATTGGCTGCGCTGTGGACAACTGCTGGGCGATTCAGGATGTTTCGTCAAGATCGTTAACAGGGATGTGATGTGCGGTCAGTGCGTCCAAGTGGCGTGCCCGCGCCTCCCGTTCGGCGGCCAGGGCGATGAACTCGGCGACGTGGTCCGGGCCAACCAGACGCCGTACGGCCTGAATCGTGTCGACGGGGAGAGACACGGTACGCGTCTCCTCCCGGGACTTCGGCTGCTCCCCGGTACCAAGTCGCCGGCGCACCTCGCGGGTGGCGAACAGGCGCATGGCCCGGGCCAGTTCGGCGTCCACCGTCTGCTGGGCGAGCGGGCGCAGGCGCCGTACCAGGGAGGCCGCCTCGGCGGCTTTCGCGTCGGTGCGGTGGTGCGGATCGTCGAGGTAGCGGGCGAAGACGTGCTCGGTGGTGAACTCGAGGAAGCGGGCTGCGATGTGCTCGACCTGAGTCCTCAACTCCCGCAGGTGGTCCGAGATCGCGGTGAGCGGTACCCCGGCCGCGTGCAACTCGGCGGCCACGGCCAGCTCTTGGGGACTCGGGACCAGGAAGGAGTCGGGGTCGCCCGACACCGGTTCCAGGACGCCGAGCGCCACGGCCTCGGCCACGGCCGTGTCGTCGGGGGTGCCGCCGAAGCGGGCGTCCAGGTCGGCGCGGGAGAGACGGGCCGGTTCCTCGTCGGTCCAGGGGCCCTCGGCCTCCGTGACGAGGCCGAGGACGCCGGCCAGGCCGCGGCCGGTGTCCCACGCGTCGAGGAGTTCCCTGATGGAGGCGAGGGTGTAACCGCGGGCGAGGAGGTCGGCTATCTGGTGGAGGCGGGTGAGATGGGTGTCGGAGTAGAGGTTGGCGCGGCCCTGGCGCTCCGGGCGGGGCAGCAGGCCTTTGTCCTGGTAGGCGCGGATGGTGCGGACGCTGGTCCGGGAGTGGTGGGCCAGGTCTTCGATGCGGTACGTCCTGTGCGGCGGGGGGTCGGCCGTCACAGCCTCGGCTCCGTCCTCGCGATTCTCCGCAGCACCCCCGGCGCCACCCGCGACAGCATCCGCAACCCCCGCGCCTCAGGTGTCACCGGTACCACCGCCCTGTTGGCCTCCACCGCCTCCAGAATCGCCGAAGCCACCTTCTCCGGCGGGTAGTTCCGCATGCCGTACAGGCGGGCCGAGCGCTTCTGCCGCCTCCGTTGCTCCTCCTCGTCGACGCCTGTGAAGCGGGCGGTCGACGTGATGTTGGTGTTGACGATGCCGGGGCAGATCGCGGTCACGCCGATGCGCTGAGCGGCGAGTTCGGCGCGCAGGCACTCGGACAGCATCAGGACCGCCGCCTTGGAGGTGCTGTAGGCCGGCAATGCCCGTGACGGCTGGAAGGCGGCCGCCGAGGCGACGTTCACGATGTGGCCGCCCTGGCCGCGGTCCGCCATCCGCGCGCCGAACAGGCGGCAGCCGTGGATCACGCCCCAGAGGTTGACGTCCAGGACCTTGCGCCAGTCCTCCGTGGTCGTCGTGAGGAACGAGCCGGAGAGGCCGATGCCGGCGTTGTTGACCAGGACGTCCAGGACCCCGTGCTCGCGGTGGACCCGCTCGGCGAGCTTCTCCATGGCCTGCTCGTCGGAGACGTCGGCCGTCTCGGCCCACGCGTCCGCCGCGCCGATCAGCCGGGACAGCTCGGCGGTGCGGGCGGCGGCCTCCGCGTCCCGGTCCACGGCCACCACGCGCGCGCCCGCCTCCGCGAACGCGAAGGCGGTGGCCCGGCCGATGCCGCTGCCCGCGCCGGTGACCAGCACCAACTGGCCGCCGAACCGCTGGGCATGGCGGTCCGCACGCTTCGGCTCGGTGCCCCGGCCGTCCTCGACGGAGATCACGAACTCCTCGATCCAGGCCGCCACCTGGTCCGGCCGGGTACGTGGGACCCAGTGCTTGTCGGGCAGGGTGCGGCGGGTCAGCTGGGGTGCCCAGCGCTCCAGGTCGTCGTACAGCCGCGCGGACAGGAACGCGTCGCCCAGGGGCGTGATGAGCTGCACGGGCGCGTGCGCGTACGCGTCCTCGCGCGGGCGGCGCAGCCGGGGCCGTACGTTGTCGCGGTACAGCCAAGCGCCGTGTGCCGCGTCGGAGCGGAGGGAGCCGGTGGGGTAGTCCCCGGCGGGGAGTTTCTCGGCCCGTCGGAGGATGCCCGGCCAGGCCTTGCCGAGCGGGCCGCGCCAGGCCAGTTCGGGGACGACGGGGGTGTGCAGCAGGTACACGTACCAGGACTTGGCGCCCTGGCCGAGGAGCTGTCCCACCCGGCGGGGTGTCGGGCGCTTCACGCGTGCGTTGATCCAGTGCCCGAAGTGGTCGAGGGACGGCCCGGACATCGAGGTGAAGGAGGCGATACGGCCCTCCGTGCGCCCCACGGTGACGAACTCCCAGGACTGCACCGAGCCCCAGTCGTGGCCGACGAGGTGCACCGGGCGGTCCGGGCTCACCGCGTCGATCACCGCGAGGAAGTCGTCGGTC
This sequence comes from Streptomyces sp. NPDC058683, assembly GCF_042716195.1. Lineage (NCBI taxonomy): Bacteria > Bacillati > Actinomycetota > Actinomycetes > Kitasatosporales > Streptomycetaceae > Streptomyces > Streptomyces sp. NPDC058683. The sequence goes on along the minus strand of NZ_JBHXSK010000030.1, from coordinate 102,312 downwards.
AGCTTGGCCAGCGTGAAGCCGCCGCGCAGTGGTTGCGGTGCGGTCGAGCGGCCGTGGCCCCGGACGTCGTAGAGCACCACGTGGAAGCGCTCGGCCAGGCGGGGCGCGACCTCGGACCAGACCTCCTTGCTGTCCGGGTAGCCGTGGACGAGGACGACCGTCGGCTGTGCGGGGTCGCCCAGCTCCGCCACGCACAGTTCGATGCCGCCGGTGTGCACCCGGCGCTCGCGTGCGCCCTTCAGTGCCGTCACTTGTCCTCCGCCCAGCGCCGCACGTGCGGCAGATCGTCGTCCAGCCAGAAGGCGCCCTGCTCGGGGTCCCGGGAGTCGGTGACCACGAGGATCTCCTCGAACTTGGCTCCTGTGCCGCGGAAGCCGAGGTGCGGTTCGACCGCCCACAGGCCCGGCTGGGGCGGGTGGTCGGAGAAGCGGTACGGCGACCACAGGGGTGACCAGCCCTCGCGGTGGCCGTGCAGGGCGTCGGCGGCGAGGCCCTTCAGGGACTGGGTGCCGAACCCGAAGAGGTGAGGTGCCCAGCGGCGCTGTTTCACCCGGTCCACCTTGTGGGCGATCACGCCGAACGGGTACGCGCGGTGCCGGTTGGCGTAGCCCTGGCGGACCATGAGGCGGTCCACGTCCTCGTAGATCTCGCGCAGCGGGCGCCGCTCGCGCACCTCGCGCAGGATCAGCTCCCGGTGTGCCTCCAGGTCGGCCATGAGGCGGTCCTGCACGGGGTTGATCCCGAGGGAGCCCGAGTAGCCGATGTCGGCCGTACAGCCCTCGTACACCGGGGCCAGGTCCAGGATGAACGGCATCCCGGGGGCCAGCCGGCGGTCGGTCGGGAAGAACTGCAGCGGTATGCGGAAGTCCGTGAAGGCGGTGCGGTCGCCGAACCAGGCGAAGGGGAGGTGGAACCAGTCCCGTACGCCACGGGCGCGGAGCCACTCGCGCTGCATCCGGGCCGCCTCGCGCTCGGTGACGCCGGGCTCCAGCCGGGCCGCGACCGCCTCCGCGCATTCGTACGCGAGTCGCTGCACCCGCCGGAAACCCTGGAGCTCCGTGGCGCGTTCGGAGAGTACGTCCTGCACTGTCGTCGTCATCCGCCCCGTCCCCATCGACTGCGGTACGTGTCCGTAACTTGACACTGGCGAATGTGACAGTTGTTAGAGGCGACGTCAATAGGTGGTGCAAGGCCTGTGGATAACTCTGCGTAGCTCTCAGGCAGGGGATCCCCTAGGGTCCCGTAATACTCGAGAGTGATGCGAAGACGGCTCTCGGGTCTGACGACCTCCGTGGTCCACATCACTACCTTCGATGGCGTGACTGTGATCGCGACCGAAAGCCTGAGCAAGCGGTTCCCCCGGGTGACCGCGCTCGACCGGCTGTCCGTGGACATCGGACCCGGTGTGACCGGACTCGTCGGAGCCAACGGCGCCGGCAAGTCCACCCTGATCAAGATCCTGCTGGGTCTGTCCCCCGCGAGCGAGGGCCGAGCCGAGGTGCTCGGCCTCGACGTGGCGACCAAGGGTGCCGCCATCCGCGAGCGGGTGGGTTATATGCCGGAGCACGACTGCCTGCCGCCCGACGTCTCGGCCACCGAGTTCGTCGTGCACATGGCCCGCATGTCCGGCCTGCCGCCCGCCTCCGCGCGCGAGCGCACCGCCGACACCCTGCGCCATGTCGGGCTCTACGAGGAGCGGTACCGCCCCATCGGCGGCTACTCGACCGGCATGAAGCAGCGCGTGAAACTCGCCCAAGCGCTGGTCCACGACCCGCAGCTGGTCTTCCTGGACGAGCCGACCAACGGCCTCGACCCGGTCGGCCGCGACGAGATGCTCGGCCTGATCCGCCGCATCCACACCGACTTCGGCATCTCAGTCCTGGTCACCTCGCACCTGCTCGGCGAGCTGGAGCGGACCTGTGACCACGTGGTCGTCGTCGACGGCGGCAAGCTGCTGCGGTCCAGCTCCACCACCGACTTCACGCAGAGCACGACCACCCTCGCGATCGAGGTCACCGACAGCGACGAGCACCCCGACGGCACCCGCGCGGTGCGCGACGCGCTCCACGCGCGCGGGGTGGAGACGAACGCCGAGGGCGGCGGCCTCCCCGGCGCCGGCCACATCCTGCTGCTCACCGCCCAGGGCGAGGAGACGTACGACCTGGTCCGCGACGTCGTCGCCGACCTCGGCCTCGGCCTGGTGCGCATGGAACAGCGCCGGCACCACATCTCCGAGGTCTTCACCAGCAGTGACGAGCAGCCGAAGGAGGCGGCCGTCCATGGCGGTTGAGCAGCCCCTGGCCACCCCCGCGGGTGACCAGTCCCGAATCCACGACATCGGCTACCGCGGCTATGACGGCCCGCGCCTCGGCCGCGCCTACGCCCGTCTGTCCCTCTACTCGCAGACCCTGCGCGGCTCCTACGGCCTCGGCCGCTCGGTGAAGTCCAAGGTGCTGCCGATGCTGCTGTTCGCGGTGATGTGCGTGCCGGCGGCCATCATGGTCGCCGTCGCCGTCGCCACCAAGGCGCACGACCTGCCGGTGTCCTACACGCGGTACGCGATCATCATGCAGGCCGTGATCAGCCTGTACGTCGCCTCGCAGGCACCCCAGGCGGTCTCCCGCGACCTGCGCTTCAAGACCATCCCGCTGTACTTCTCGCGGCCCATCGAGACCGCCGACTACGTCCAGGCCAAGTTCGCGGCGCTGGCCTCGGCGCTGTTCATCCTCACCGGCGCCCCGCTGGTCGTGCTGTACGCGGGCGCCCTGCTCTCCAAGATGGACTTCGCCCACCAGAGCAAGGGGTTCGGCCAGGGACTGGTCTCGGTGGCCCTGCTGTCCCTCCTCTTCGCCGGTATCGGCCTGGTCATCGCGTCGGTCACGCCGCGCCGCGGCTTCGGCATCGCCGCCGTGATCGCCGTCCTGACCATCTCCTACGGCGCGGTCTCCACCCTCCAGGCCATCGCCGACTCCCAGGGCAGCACCAGCGCCATCCCATGGATCGGCCTGTTCTCGCCGGTCACCCTGGTCGGCGGCCTGAGCACCGCCCTGCTCGGCGGCACCAACACCTTCCCCGGCGGCGACGGGCCCTCGCACGCCCAGGGCGTGGTGTACCTGCTCGTCATCGTCGGCCTCATCGCCGCCTGCTACGGCCTGCTGCTGCGCCGCTACAAGAAGGTGGGACTGTGACCACGCTCTCCATCGACCACGTCTCCCGCTGGTTCGGCAACGTGGTCGCCGTCAACGACATCACCATGACCATCGGCCCCGGCGTCACCGGCCTGCTCGGCCCCAACGGCGCCGGAAAGTCCACCCTCATCAACATGATGGGCGGCTTCCTCGCCCCCTCCACCGGCACGGTCACCCTCGACGGGCAGCCGACCTGGCGCAACGAGGCCATCTACAAGCACATCGGCATCGTCCCCGAGCGCGAGGCGATGTACGACTTCCTCACCGGCCGCGAATTCGTCGTCGCCAACGCCGAGTTGCACGGCCTCGGCGCCAAGGCCGCCCAGAAGGCCCTCGCGACGGTCGAGATGGAGTACGCGCAGGACCGCAAGATCTCGACGTACTCCAAGGGCATGCGCCAGCGCGTGAAGATGGCGTCCGCCCTGGTCCACGACCCTTCGCTGCTCCTGCTCGACGAGCCCTTCAACGGCATGGACCCGCGCCAGCGGATGCAGTTGATGGACCTGCTGCGGAAGATGGGCGACGAGGGCCGCACCGTGCTGTTCTCCTCGCACATCCTCGAAGAGGTCGAGCAGCTCGCCTGGCACATCGAAGTGGTGGTCGCCGGACGGCACGCGGCCAGCGGCGACTTCCGCAAGATCCGCCGTCTGATGACCGACCGTCCGCACCGCTACCTGGTCCGCTCCAGTGACGACCGGGCCCTCGCGGCCGCGCTGATCGCCGACCCGTCGACCTCGGGCATCGAAGTCGACCTCACCGAGGGCGCGTTGCGCATCCAGGCCGTCGACTTCGGCCGTTTCACCGCCCTGCTGCCGAGGGTCGCCCGCGACCACGGCATCCGGCTGCTCACGGTCTCGCCGTCCGACGAGTCCCTCGAATCCGTGTTCTCGTATCTGGTCGCGGCGTAGGAGGCCGAAGATGTACGACCCCACAGTCGCCCGGCTCACTTATCGAGCCCTGCTCGGCCGCCGCCGGGCCCTCATCCTGGGGGCGCTGCCCCTGCTGCTCATCGCGATCTCCGTCGTCGTCCGCGGCCTCGCCGGTGCCGACGACCAGACCGCCTCCGACCTGCTCGGCGGCCTCGGGCTCGCGACCATGGTGCCGATCATCGGCGTCATCGCCGGCACGGGGGCGATCGGCCCGGAGATCGACGACGGCTCGGTGGTGTACCTGCTGTCCAAGCCGATCAAACGGCCCACGATCATCCTCACCAAGCTGATCGTGGCGATCGCCGTGACGATGGTGTTCTCGGCCCTGCCGACGCTGATCGCGGGCTTCATCCTCAACGGCAACGGCCAGCAGATCGCCGTCGCCTACACGGTGGCCGCGCTGGTCGCGTCGATCGCCTACGCGGCGCTCTTCCTGCTGCTGGGCACGGTGTCCCGGCACGCGGTGGTCTTCGGCCTCGTCTACGCCCTGGTCTGGGAGGCCCTGTTCGGCTCTCTCGTCCCCGGCGCGCGCACGCTCAGCGTCCAGCAGTGGTCCCTGGCGGTCGCCCACAAGGTGACGGGCGGCGAGCTGGTCACGTCGGACGTGTCCCTGGCGACGGCCACGGTGCTGCTGATCGCGGTGACGGTCCTGGCGACCTGGTACGCCGGCCAGAAGCTGCGCTCGCTGACGCTGGCGGGCGAGGAGTAGACGCCCGGCTTATTGACGGGGGCTTCACCTCTGTCCAGGCACACTGGACAAAGCGGGTGTACTGCGTAGGAGGCGCGGGATGGCTGAGGGTTTCGGAGACGGGGACTGGGACGGGCTTGACGGGCTTGTCCTGGACGAGAACTTCATACGGTCCGCGGGGACTTCGGAGCCGTCCGCGCGGGCGCGGATGCTGGCGGCGAAGTGGCGGGCGCAGTCGCCGGAGCCTCAGCCGTGGCGGTCGGACGAGCCGCCCGCCGGCTGGTTCTTCAGCAAGGCGCGGCGCAGGTGGTGGCGTCGCTAGGTGCCTTTAATTCGGTGGCTTCCAACTCGGCCGACAGGCACAGTTGTTGTGTCAGCCCCCGAACCGGGAGAGGAGCCGGACGATGTCCATGCACGACAGTACGTCCCGCTCCCTTCAGGGCAGCTCGCGGCGGATCGCGATGTAGCTGCCCGGGGCGGCCGCTTCGAGCACGCGATGTCGCTCTCGCGTGGGCCGCCCACCCGGAGGATTGGCCGAGTGGTAAGGCACTGGCTTGCGCTGTGTTTCCTCAAGAGCAAGCCGTGGTCGGGCGAAAGCCCGCGCACGTTCGATCCGTGCATCCTCCGCAATGCTGTGAAGGCATCTCAGCCGCAACACCGTGAAGGCGCCTCAGCCCAGCAGGCGCTCCAGCACCACCGCGATCCCGTCCTCCTCGTTGGAGGAGGTCACCTCGTCCGCCACGGCCTTCAGCTCGTCGTGCGCGTTGGCCATGGCCACACCCCGGGCCGCCCAGGCGAACATCGGGATGTCGTTGGGCATGTCACCGAAGGCGATCGTGTCGGCGGCCTTCAGGCCCAACCGGCGCGCGGCCAGCGACAGGCCCGTCGCCTTCGACAGCCCCAGCGGCAGAAGCTCCACGATTCCCTCGCCCGCCATGGCGACGGTGACGAAGCCGCCTGCCGTATGACGTGCCACCTCGGCCAGCTCGTCGTCGGAGAGCTCGGGGTGTTGGATGTAGATCTTGTTCAGCGGCGCCGCCCAGAGATCCGCCGCGTCCGTGAACGGCGTCGACGGGAGCTTGCCCGTCACCGCGTACCCCGGCCCCACCAGAACCTCGCCGTCGAGGCCGTCGCGGCTCGCGGCGAGGTACAGCGGGCCCACCTCCGCCTCGATCTTCGCCAGGGCGACCCCGGCCAGCTGGCGGTCCAGCGTCACGGACGTCAGCAGGCGGTGCGACCCGGCGTCGTACACCTGCGCCCCCTGGCCGCACACGGCGAGGCCGTGGTAGCCGAGGTCGTCGAGGATGGGCCGGGTCCAGGGGACGGCACGGCCGGTGACGACGATGTGCGCGGCGCCCGCCGCGGTGGCCGCGGCGAGCGCGTCACGGGTGCGCTGCGAGATCGATTCGTCGGGGCCGAGCAGCGTTCCGTCGAGGTCGGTGGCGATCAGCCCGTACGGGAAGCTCACCGGGACACCGGCTCCAGGACCTCTCGGCCGCCCAGGTACGGGCGCAGCACCTCGGGGACCCGGACCGAACCGTCGGCCAGCTGGTGGTTCTCCAGGATCGCCACGATCGTGCGCGGTACGGCGCACAGCGTGCCGTTCAGCGTGGCCAGCGGCTTGACCTGCTTGCCGTCGCGGACCCGGATCGACAGCCGGCGGGACTGGAACTCGGTGCAGTCCGACGTCGACGTCAGCTCGCGGTACTTGCCCTGCGTCGGGATCCACGCCTCGCAGTCGAACTTGCGGGCGGCGGAGGAACCGAGGTCACCGGTGGCGACGTCGATCACGCGGTACGGCAGCTCCAGCGAGGTCAGCCACTGCTTCTCCCAGGCCAGCAGACGCTGGTGCTCCGCCTCCGAGTCCTCGGGGGCGACGTAGGAGAACATCTCGACCTTGTCGAACTGGTGGACGCGGAAGATGCCCTTGGTGTCCTTGCCGTGCGAACCGGCCTCGCGGCGGAAGCAGGGCGAGAAGCCGGCGTAGCGCAGCGGGAGCCGCTCGGCGTCGATGATCTCGTCCATGTGGTACGCGGCGAGGGGCACCTCGGACGTGCCGACCAGGTAGAGGTCGTCCTTGTCGAGGTGGTAGACGTCCTGGGCCGCCTGGCCGAGGAAGCCGGTGCCCGCCATGGACTGCGGCCGGACCAGCGCCGGGGTCAGCATCGGCGTGAAGCCGGCCTCGGTGGCCTGCGCGATCGCCGCGTTGACCAGCGCCAGCTCCAGGAGGGCGCCGACACCGGTCAGGAAGTAGAAGCGGGAGCCGGAGACCTTGGCGCCGCGCTCGACGTCGATCGCGCCGAGCAGCTGGCCCAGCTCCAGGTGGTCCTTGGGCTCGAATCCCTCGGCGCCGAAGTCGCGGATCGCGCCGTGCGTCTCCAGGGTGACGAAGTCCTCCTCGCCGCCGACGGGCACGTCGGGGTGGACGAGGTTGCCGAGCCTGAGCAGCAGCTCGTGGGTCTCGGCGGCGGCGGCGTCACGCTCGGCGTCGGCGGTCTTCACGTCGGCGGCGAGCTGGCCGGCCTTCTTCAGCAGCTCGGCCTTCTCGTCACCGGCGGCCTTGGGGATGAGCTTGCCGAGCGACTTCTGCTCGTTGCGCAGCTCGTCGAAGCGGACGCCGGAGGACCTGCGCCGCTCGTCGGCGGAGAGGAGGGCGTCGACGAGCGCGACGTCCTCTCCACGGGCGCGCTGGGACGCGCGCACACGGTCGGGGTCCTCACGGAGCAGGCGTAGGTCAATCACGGAGCCAAGGCTACCGGTGTGGGGTTGCCCCCCACGAATCACTATTGACCCGTGTTCCGAATCGCGGCTTACGTTCGGTTATGGGGGAATTGCCGAGCGTGTCAATAAAAAGTGTCTCACTCCCCGAGACGGGGCATGCGCGAGGCCTGCGGTTGACTGGATTCCCTTGTGGGGAGCGGGACTTGGAGGCCCGGTTGTCCACAGGGATCCACGCCCTCCCGAGAGTTATCCACAGGCTGTGTGGATGGGTTGTGGACTTCGGAATTGATCACTTCGAAGCTGGCGCCCGAAGAGAGGAATTCCCCGCCCAAACCTGGACAACACCCACTTTCGAGTGGAAAGGAGTCGCTCCAAAAGATGAACCATGGGAAACGAGTGGACGAAGGGTGACGTGGGTGATCACCGGCCCTCCTGTGGACTGTAGGCCGATTTGTCGACAGAGTCAGGTGTCGCTGTCGACTTGTCCCCAGGTCGAGTTGAGGACCTGTGGATAACTTCTGTGGATAACGAAGATATGAACGTATGGCCGGTTAGAAACGGCCGTCCTGGCAGCGCGCCACCCAGTCCGAGGCCGCCATGAACTCCTCGTCCGACGTCCCCGGCCGCGTCGGTCCCGCGGTCTCGCCCGGCTTGATGTCCGCACGCGGGTACGAGCCGAGGAACCGCACCTGGCGGCAGATCCGCTTCAGCCCCATCAGGGCCTCCGCCACCCGGCGGTCGGAGATGTGCCCCTCGGCGTCGATGCAGAAGCAGTAGTTGCCGATGCCGGCGCCGGTGGGCCGGGACTGCAGCAGCATCAGGTTGATGCCCCGGGTGGCGAACTCACCGAGCAGATCGCGCAGCCCGCCGGGGTGGTCGTCGTTCTGCCAGAGCACGACCGAGGTCTTGTCCGCGCCGGTCGGGGCCGCGGGCCGGGCCGGACGGCCGACCAGGACGAACCGGGTCTGCGCGTTCTTCGCGTCGTGGATCTCGGTCTCCAGGGCCTCCAGGCCGTACCGCTCGGCCGCGAACTCACCGGCGAACGCGGCGTCGTAGCGGCCCTCCTGCACCAGCCGGGCGCCGTCCGCGTTCGAGGCGGCGGACTCCCAGACGGCGTTGGGGAGGTGGGCCCGCAGCCAGTTGCGGACCTGCGGCTGGGCGACCGGATGCGCGGTCACCGTCTTGATCTCGGAGAGCTTGGTGCCCGGGCGGACCAGCAGCGCGAAGGTGATCGACAGCAGCACCTCGCGGTAGATCGTCAGCGGCGCGCCCGCGACCAGTTCGTCCAGGGTCGTGGTGACCCCGCCCTCGACGGAGTTCTCGATCGGCACGAACGCGGCCTCGGCCTCGCCGCCCCGTACCGCGTCCAGGGCGGACTGCACGGAGACGTACGGGATCAGCTCCCGGGTGGCCGCCTCCGGAAGCGTGCGCAGGGCGACTTCGGTGAAGGTGCCTTCGGGACCGAGATACGCATAGCTCGCTGGCATGTCCCTCACCCTAATGGGCGCAAGGGAGCAGGGCTCACTTGTCTCGTCGGAACCACTCGACCGGGTGGTTTGAAAACCGGAAACGCGCCAATAGTGATCAGAATCCACGGTGGTAACGCGGCCACCGCGCGGAATCCACCGCACGCGCGCGGAATCCCCTACACGAGAAACCCGGCCCCGGCTGTCCGCTCTCAGCCCTCCAGCAGCCGCTGCCCCACGTACTCCCCGTCGGCCGTCCCGCCCGGCACCGCGAACAGTCCGCTCGCCTCGTGCCGGATGTACTGCGAGAGCGCGTCCCCGCGGTCCAGCTTCCGCTGCACCGGGACGAACCCACGCAGCGGATCCGCCTGCCAGCAGACGAAGAGCAGCCCCGCGTCCGGCGTCCCGTCGGCATCGATGCCGTCGTGGTACGAGAACGGGCGCCGCAGGATGGCCGCGCCCCCGTTCTGGTCGGGCCGGGTGATCCGGGCGTGGGCGTTGATCGGGACCACGTAGTCACCGTCGGACCTGGTCTTCTCCAGGTCCATCGCCGTCGTCTCGGTGCCTCCGGACAGCGGCGCTCCAGTGGACTTCCTGCGCCCGATCACGTCCTCCTGGGCCGCGAGCGAGAGCTTCTCCCAGTCGTCGAGGAGCATGCGGATCCGGCGTACGACGGCGTAGGAGCCGTTCGCCATCCACGCGGGGCCGTTCGAACCGCTCGCCGGAACGAAGATCCGCTGATCGAAGTCCGAGTCCGCCGGCTTCGGATTGCGGGTGCCGTCCAGCTGGCCCATGAGGTTGCGGGCCGTCATGGGGTGGGCGGTCGCGCCCGGGGTGCGGTTGAAGCCGTTCATCTGCCAGCGGACCTTGGCCGCGCTGCCCGCGTCCTTCTGGACGGCGCGCAGGGCGTGGAAGGCGACCAGGGCGTCGTCGGCGCCGATCTGTACCCACAGGTCGCCGTTGCTGCGCGACCTGTCGAGGTGGTCGGAGGAGAAGTCGGGCAGCGGGTCCAGGGCGGACGGGCGCTGCTTCTCCAGGCCGGTGCGGGCGAAGAAGCTGTTGCCGAAGCCGAAGGTGATCGTCAGCGACGAGGGACCGGCGTCACGGGCCACATCCGTGTCGTCCTGTGTCATCGCCTCGCCCGCCATCAGCCGCCCGGCCGTCGTCGACCAGCGACGCAGCAGCGCGGCGGCGTCCTTCCGCCCCGCGCCCGCCGCCAGGTCGAAGGCGATGAGATGGCCGCGCGCCTGGAGGCCCTCGGTGATGCCGGGCTGATGTTTCCCGTGAAACATCGCCCGGTCGGAGCCCACCGAGCTGAGCGGGGTGGCCTGTGCGGGTGCGGCCGCGTAGCCGACACCCGCGCCCGCCGCGCCGAGCACGAGTCCGGTGGCCCCGGCGGTGCCGAGCAGTGCGCGCCGGCTGACGCCTTGGGCCGGGGGAGCCGACGGGCCTTCCTCGGTGACCGACGGACGGAGGGACTGGGACGGTTCAGCCATGGTGCGGTTCAGCCGATCTGCGCGTTCTTGGAGACGGTCACCTGGTCGATGTCGGAGGTCCGCACGGTCACGGAGATCTGCCAGTCGCCGGCCATGGGGATCTGTACACCGTTGGCGGCCCAGTGGCCGGTGGTGACGTGGTCGGGGGCCACGGGAAGCGGCCCGATCTTCTTGGCGGCGAGGGTGAAGGCGACCTTCACCTCGGGGATGTCGAAGGCCCGGCCGTTGGGGCGCTGGACGTAGACGTGCATCTCGTTGGTGCCCACGGCCGCGGGGTCGAGGTCGACACGGACGACGCCCTTGCCGTCCTTGCCGCCGGTGTCGAAGGACATGTCGAGGGTCAGCGCGCCCGAGGACGAGTTCGATGCCGAGGACGAGGAGGTGGAGGACGCCGAGGAGGCGGCCTTGGCGTCCTGCTCGGTGCGGCCCGGCTCGGTCTGCGTCAGCACGGTCGTGACCGCGAGCAGAGCGACGGCGACCCCGGCCTCGGCGAGCACCGAGCGCCGCAGGCCGAAGCGGTTGGGGTCGGCGTCCCGGACGCGCTTCTGCCGGGCGGAGTCCTTGGCGGCCTGCTGCCGGGCCAGTTGGGCGGCCCGCCCGGGGTCCTCGGAGTCGTCATCGGCGGAGGCGTCCTTGCCGGACCCCTTGCCGCCGGAGGCGCTGGAAGCGGCGGACGCCCTGGACCCGCCGGACGCGACCGACGCCTCCTTGGTGGCGGCGGACGCCTTGACGGTCTCCTTCTCTTCCTCCGCCTCCTCCTCCGCATCGGTGACTTCCCCGGCCGACTCCTCGGTCTCCGTCACCGCCGTGTCCGCGAGCCGTCGCGTCCATCGCCGTGAGATGGACGCGATGCCGACCAGCAGCGCCACCAGCGCGATCTTGACCAGCAGCAGCTGCCCGTAGGCCGTGTCGGTGAACGCCGACCAGGAGCCGAGCTGGCGCCAGGACTGGTAGATGCCGGTGGCGACCAGTGCCACCACGCTTCCGAAGGCCATGCGGGAGAAGCGGCCCACGGCGACGGCCCCGACGGGCTTGTCCGCGGGCGCCCGGTAGAGGGCGACCAGCAGGGCGGTCAAGCCGCCCAGCCAGGTGGCGACGGCGAGCAGGTGGATGACGTCGACCGGCATCGCGATGCCCGGCTGGAGTCCGGTGGAGGCGTGCTCGGCCATGGCCCAGCTCGCCGCGAGCCCGGCGGCCACGACGGTCCCGCCGATGGCGAGCCCGAAGGTCAGGTCCCGCTTCTCCGCGCCCTCCTCGCGCTTGTCGTAGGCCCCGAAGAGGACGGCGATGAACAGCGCGGCGGCCGCGAGCAGCAGCAGCCGGGAGACCAGGGCCGCGCCGGTCTTGGTCTGGAGGACCTGGCCGAGCAGGTTGAGGTCGAAGACGTCGCCGAGGCTGCCGGAGGTGGTGTAGGAGCCGCGCAGGAGCAGCAGCCAGAGGGTGGCCGCGGTGAGTGTCAGCCAGCCGCCGACGACCAGCCGCTGCAGGGCCTGTACGCCGGAGCCGCGCTGCCAGCAGGCGAGGACGAAGGCGGCGCCGCCGACGAGCACGATGTACCCGGCGTACGACATGTACCGCCCGAAGCCGTAGAGCCAGCCGACGACCCCGCCGCCCGCTTCCTGGTCCCCGACCGAGGCGACGGTCGTGGAGGGCGCCCCGACGGAGAAGGTGTAGGCGCCTGCGACGGGGTGGCTGTCCGCGGAGACGACCTGCCAGGCGACGGTGTACGTGCCCTTGCCGAGCCCGCTCTTGAGCTGGACGCCGTAGGTCGTCCCGGTCAGGTTGTTCGGCTTGGCCAGGTCGACCCGCTTGCCCTTGGGGTCGAGGACCCGGATCGAGTTGTCGTTCAGCGACACGCTCTCGGAGAACGTGAGCGAGACCTGGTCGGGTGCCTTCGGGACCACCACCCCCTGGGCGGGGTCGCTGCCGGTCAGCGCGGCGTGCGCCGAGGCCGGCCCGGCGCCGGCCAGCAGCGCGCCGGTGACGGCGAGGAACAGCAGCACCAGCGTGCGCAGGCGGGGGGTGATGGTCCGCGTCAAGGTCGGTCCCTCCCTCAGTGTCCGGTCGAAGGGTTGTACGTGGCGGACTTCACCGGCATCTCGACGGTGAGCGGACCGGATTCGGCGAACTTCAGCTTCAGGGTGATCGTGTCGCCCTGTTTCGGGCGGCGCTTCAGCTTCTCGAACATCAGATGGTTGCCACCGCTTTTGAACACGAGTTGACCGTGCGCGGGCACCTCGAAGGAGTTGACCTCGTCCATCGCCCCGCCGTTGGTCTCGTGCATGGTGACCTCGCCGGCGGAGTCGCTGGTGACGGACGTCAGCTCGTCCTTCGTCCCGCCCTTGTTGGTGATCGTCAGGAACCCGGCGGCCATGTCGGCCGATACCGGCCGGGGCATGTAAGAGGCGCCGACGGACAGTTCCGTTCCCGGGGAGCCCGAAGAACCCGAGCCGCCGCAGCCCGCCAGGACCAGGGCGCCCGCGAGGGCTATGCCGGTCGTGGCCACGCCGGTCAGGGCGAGCCGTCGCCCGGTCAGCGCCGGAAGGGCCGGCGCCCGGCGGGGCGGTGCCGGACGGGGCGGTGCCGGGACGGCTCGGGCCCGACGCCTCACGGCTTCTCTCCCTTGACCAGCTTGGGGAGGTCCTTGGTGTAGTCGTCGACGGTGGCGTCCTCGCCGTACAGGACGTAACCGCCGTCGGTCTTCGGCGAGAACGCGATGACCTGGGTGCCGTGCACCGAGACGGTCTTGCCGGTCTTCTTGTCCTTGTGGGTCGGCTCGATGGAGATGCCGAGGGTGCGGGCGCCGGCCTGGATGGTGGAGAAGTCGCCGGTCAGGCCGATGAACTGGGAGTCGATGCCCTTGAGCCACTTGCCGAGCTCGGCCGGGGTGTCGCGGGCGGGGTCGGTGGTGACGAACACGACCCGCAGCTTGGCCTGGTCGGCCTTGGACAGCGCCTTCTTGGCGACCGCGAGGTTGTTCATGGTCAGCGGGCAGACGTCGGGGCAGTGCGTGTAGCCGAAGTAGATGAGCGTCGGCCGGCCCTTGGTCTCGGCGCGCAGGTCGTACTTCTTGCCATGGGTGTCGGTGAGTACCAGGTCCGGCTTCTCGAACGGCTGGTCCAGGATGGTCGCGGCCTTGTTCGAGGTGTCCCCGGCGACCACGGTGACGGGTGACTTGGCGTCGTCGCCGCTGCCGCAGGCGGAGAGGGTCAGGGTGGCGGCGGCGAGCAGCGCGGCCGCGGCGAACGTCTTCTTGCGCATACGAAAATGTCCCAGATGTGAGAGATCCGGCGCGCACCGGGGGCGTACGAGAACTACCGGGGCGTACCCGAGCTGTCGGAGCCACGACAGCCTCGCACGGCCCCCTGTGCGCGCTACGGACGGGGAGCTCAGGCCTCGGAGCCGGTGGACCGGCGGCGGCCCGCGAGGACGCCGTAGGCGACCCCGGCCGCGCCGACGACGATGCCGACGACGCCGAGGACGCGGGCGGTGGTGTCACTGCCACCGGACGAGGATCCGGAGTCGTCCGAGGCGGTGGTCTCGGTCTTGGCCGCGGTGTCCTCGGCCGTGGTGGTGGTCCCGTGGTGGTCGTCGGTGGCGGCGGACAGCGCGAGGGCCGGGGCCGGGTTCTCGGGCTCCTCCTGGCCCTCCTGCTGGACCTCGATCCAGCGGACGACGTCCTTGTTGGAGTACGTCTGGATCGCCTTGAAGACCAGTTCGTCGGTGTCCTCGGGCAGGGCGCCCACGGAGAGCGGGAACTTCTGGAAGTAGCCCGGCTCGATCCCCTTGTCCTCGGCGGTCCAGGTGACCTTGGTGACCGCCTCGTCGATCTTCTCGCCGTGCATCTCCAGCGGCTTGGCCAGCTTGGACTTGGTGACCTCGACCTTCCAGCCGGCCATCGGCTGCGGCATCACGGAGGCCAGCGGGTGGTCGGTGGGGAAGTTGACCTCGAGCTTGGTGGTCGAGGCGTCGTCGCGCTCGTTGGGGACCTTGAAGTCGATGACCGCGTAACCGCCCTTTGCGGCGGTGCCCTCGGGCTGCACGCTGACGTGTGCGAACGCGGGCGAGGAGACGGCCAGGACGGCCGTGCCCGCGACGGCGGTGACGGCGGCGAGACGAGAAACCTTCATGGCACGGAAAGCCTTCATGGCGTGGAGCACTCCACTCTGAGTGAGTTCTGTCGTTGAGGGGGCGCGCGGGCAGCGGGAAGCGCACGCACGCGCGCGTGCCGCGCGACGGCGGCAGGCCCCCTCCGGATCCGGACAGATCCCGGGAACTGCTCTGGTCGCGTCGCGTCAGGCGGCGAGAACGAGTACGGCGGCGGCCATGGGCGGCCCGCGCCGGATCACGGAGTGCTGGAGTGCGACGGTGTGGGGTGCGGGCGGTTCGTCCCGGGGGCTGCGACGGCTGTGTGCGGGCGCCTGGGGCACGGCCACGAGCCCGGCGCACAGAGCGCGCGCCAGTGCGAGCGCCCCGCGCAGGGAACGGACGAGCGCCCCCTCGGCGACTCCGTGCGCCGACAGCTCGATCAGCCGCAGCAGCGCCAGGTCGCCCCGGCGCAGCAGCCATCCGGCCACCACGGCCGCGAGGAGGTGTCCGAGCAGCATGGGCACGGAGGGCAGCAGCGAGCCGGAGGCCCCGGTGGCGTCCGCCGCATGGGCCGTCCCGCTCAGACCGGCGGCCGAACCGGAGGTGCTGAGATGCGCGTCGGTGAGGATCTTGTACGCGTGGGCGGGGCTGATCTGCGCCGCCCCGGCCCCGCACACCAGCCGCGCGGCCCGCTCGACCAGCGAGGCGTCACTCGTCGACAGGGAAGACAGCGAGGACAACGACGACGCGGATGACATGGACGACATGGACATCGACGACATCGACATCGAGCCGCCGGACATCGAGCCGGCCGACATGGCCGCGCCGCCGTGCTGGCCGAGCCCGAACAGGGTGTGCAGCACGGTCTGCATGACCGCGAGCAGTGCCACGATCCCCGGCAGCGTGCGGGCCCGCCCGGTGAGCGGGGCGACGAGTGCCAGGGTGCCGAGGAAGCCCGCGCCGAGCGTCCACAGCGGAACGGTCGCGCAGGATGCCAGCGTGTGCCCCGCCGCGGCCAGTACGACACAGAGCGCGGCGAACACCGCGGCCCGCAGGAGCCGCAGTCCGCTTCCGGTGCGCGCCGTGCGCGGATGGGGGGCGTTCATGGCGCGCTCATCATCGCACTGGGCTCACGCCCGCCATACGCCAGGTCCGCAAGATTCGTTTACAGGTGAAAGGAGTGAAAGAACCGGAAGATCGTCCTTGCTGTGAACCACCCGCTCATACACCGAAACCTCCCAAGGCGCATCCCCCGGATGGGCGTTCTCACATGAACGGAGTGCTTACACCCGCGCACGGGTGGCAATAGGTATCGGTATGTCGAGCCGCAGCCAGGAGGCTGGAGCATGAGCATCTGGTGGTCACTCCATCTGCGGCGCGAGGCCGCGAGCGTCCCGCTCGCCCGGCGGCTGCTGATCGGCACGATGGAGACGGCGGGCGTCGACCCCGAGATCTCCTACGACCTCTCGGTCGCCCTCAGCGAGGCCTGCGCGAACGCGGTGGAGCACGGCGGGGCGGGCCGTGCCTCGGAGGCGTACCGGGTCACCGCCTATCTGGACGGTGAGAAGTGCCGTATCGAAGTGGCCGATTCCGGCCCGGGGTTCGCCCCGGGGTTCGCCCGCACCCAGGAGATCAGACCCGCCCGCCCGGACGCCGAGCACGGCAGAGGGCTCTGTCTGATCAGAGAACTCGCCGATCACGTCCACATCGGCAACAAACCGGGCCGTGGCGGGACGGTGGTCAGCTTCGACAAGATCCTCAAGTGGACCAAAGATCCTTCTCTGCTTTCGGCATGACTCTCCCTCCTGCATAACTCGCGCGCTAAGGTGCGCGCATGATTCTCGGAAAGATTAAAGAAAACGCAATCCTGCCCGGCGTGATATTGCGTCCCATTGCCGTCGGCGACGCGAAACCGCTGTCCGCCGCCTACGCCGGCAACCGAAAGCATCTCGAACCCTGGGAACCGCTCAGACCCGAGTCCTTCTTCACGGTCGAGGGGCAGACCGAACGCATCGATGGCCTGCTGCGACAGGCAGCGGACGGGATCATGGTCCCCTGGGTCATGGAGTCGGCCGAGGACCGCCGGATCGTCGGCGCGATCACTCTTTCCGGAATTTCCCTGGGACCTTTCTGCAGTTCGTACGTCGGCTATTGGGTGGCCGGTGATCAGCAGGGCCGCGGGCTGGCCAGCGCCGCGCTGGAGCGGGTCTGCGAGATCGCCCGGGATGTCATGGGACTCCACCGGATCGAGGCGTCCACCCTGATCGACAACACGACGTCGCAACGGGTGCTGAAGAAATGTGGATTCGAGACGATCGGTGATGCTCCGCAGTATCTGCACATCAATGGAGAATGGCGGGACAGCCGGCTGTTCCAGCGGGTTCTGCACGACCGTGATCCGGCTCTGTGACGGCGTCACCCCACCCCTGTGACCAGCGTTTCCCCGCCGGCTTCAGCTTCCTGGGCGTTCACAGCCGGTTGCCAGCCCCTGCCCATGCCCCTGACAAACGGGGTTCCTAACTTCGTCGACCATGACGGGAAACCACAAAGACACGTCGATCACCCGCCGCCGCGCCCTCGTGGTGTCCGGCGGCACGGTGGCGGCCGGCGGCCTCGCGGTCGCCGGCTTCCAGTCGGCCTTCGCCGATGTGACCGACACCAGTGCCGACGCGGACGCCACGGCCTCCGCCAGTTCCACCAGCGATGCGTGCATGACGCTGATGACCAGCGTCACGGAGGGCCCGTACTACCTCGATGGTGCCTTGGTGCGCAAGGACATCACCGAGGGCAAGGCCGGTGTTCCGCTCACCCTGCGCCTGACCGTCGTGGACGCCACCGACGGCTGCACCCCGGTCAAGGGTGCCGCGGTCGAGATCTGGCACTGCGACGCCTGGGGCTACTACTCCGGTTACACCACCGCCAACCCGGGCGGCTCCGCCCCCGCGGAGAGCGAGGAGGGCGACTCCGCCGACGACAACACCTATCTGCGCGGCTACCAGGTCGCCAACGCCAACGGGGTCGTCAAGTTCGAGACGATCTTCCCCGGCTGGTACACCCCGCGCACCTGCCACATCCACGTGAAGGTGCACACGGGCGGCGAGAAGGAGGACGGCACCTACGAGGGCGGCAAGGTCAACTACACCGGTCAGCTGTTCTTCGACGACACCGTCGCCGAGGAGATCTTCACGCTCGACCCGTACTCCAGGCACACCGGCAGCTACACCGTCCTCGCCGACGACATGGTGTACGACGGCGGCGGTGCCTCCAGCGGTCTGCTGACCCTGAAGGCCGTGCACAAGAAGGACCCTTCGAAGGGCTACAAGGGCTCCCTGACCCTGGGCATCGACCCCGACGCCGAGAACACCGGCGCCGGCAGCGGTGGGGGCGGCACCCCGCCGAGCGGCGCCCCCACAGGCGCCCCGCCCACCGACAGCGCCTCCCCTTCGGCCTCCGCCTCCTCGTAAGGTAAGGGACATGACAAGCCGCGAGGATGACGCGCTGGCGCAGGCCGCCGTGGCCGCGCTCACCGGTCAGCTGGCGCTGGCCCCGAAGCCGGGGCTGCCCGACCCGCGTGACCTGGACGCCCGCAGCACGCGCCGGGAGCACGACAGTCTGCGCTGGTCGGCCCGGGCGCTGGCGCCCGGCCTCGCGGCGATGGCCGCCTCCGCCCGCCGTACCGGCGAAGCCTCGCCGGTGCTGCGGGCGGAGCTGGGCTCGATCGGCCGGTCCACCGAGCACTCGGTCGGCCTGGCCGGTGGCGGCCACAAGGGCGCCCTGTGGGCCCTCGGCCTCCTGGTCGCCGCGGCCGCCCTGGACCCGAGGGCCAAGGCCCGCGAGATCGCCGCCACGGCGCGCAAGATCGCCGCCTTCAACGACAAGGGCGCCCCCAAGCGCCCCTCCCGGGGTTCGTCGATCTCCGTGAAGTACGGAGCGGCCGGCGCCCGGGGCGAGGCCAGGGCCGGATTCCCGCACGTACGAAGGGCGTTGGACGCACTGGCGACGGCCCGCAAGGCGGGCGCCACCGAGAACCAGGCCCGTCTCGACGCCCTGCTCACCGTGATGTCCACCCTCCAGGACACCGAACTCCTCTACACCGCGGGCCCCTTGGGCCTGCGCCACGTCCAGGCGGGCGCCCGCGGCGTCCTGGAAGCGGGCGGTACGGCGACGGGGGCCGGCGCGGAGGCGCTGACGGCCCTGGACGCCGACCTGTACGAGCGCGGCTGGAGCCCGCGGGGCAGCGCGGGCCTGCTCGCCGGGGCCCTGTTCCTGGACGCCCTCCCGACACGCTGAGTCAGCCGTCCAGCACCTTGGCGAGCACCTCCAGGGCCTCCGGGTAGACCCGCTCCCGGGGCGTCCCGTACCCGACGACCAGGCCCTGCGGCCGCCCCGCACCGCCGCCCGTGTGCCAGTGCTCCCCGAGGCCGCCCACCGCCAGCCCCGCCGCCTCCGCACGGGCCAGCGTCTCCTTCTCGCCGGCCACGGTGACGAGCGCGTGCAGCCCGGCCGCGATCCCCCGCACGTCCCGTCCGGCACCCAGCCGCCCCAGCAGCTGGTCCCGGCGCCGCCGGTAGCGCAACCGGCACGCGCGCACGTGCCGGTCGTAGGCATGGCTCTCGATCAGCTCGGCGAGCGCCAGCTGCCCGATGGACTCGGTGTGATGATCGCTGTGCAGCTTGGCGTCGGCGACGGCGTCGACGAGATGCGGCGGCAGCACCATCCACCCGAGCCGCAGCGCGGGCCCCAGCGTCTTGGAAGCGGTCCCCAGATACACGACCTGCCCCGGCGCCATCCCCTGCAGGGCACCCACGGGCTGCCGGTCGTAGCGGAACTCCCCGTCGTAGTCGTCCTCGACGATCACCCCGCCACGCGCGCGTGCCCACTCCACCACGGCCCGCCGCCGCTCCGGATGCAGGGTGACTCCGGTCGGATACTGATGGGCCGGGGTGAGGACGACCGCCCCCGCGTCCCCCAGCTCCGCCGCCCGCGCCCCTCGTTCGTCCACCCGCACCGGCACCACGGTCCCGCCGTTCTTCCGCACCACCTCCCGGTGGAAGGGCATCCCGGGGTCCTCCATGGCCACGGCGGCGCCCCCGCCCAGCACCCGGGTGAGCAGCGCGAGCCCCTGCACGTACCCGGAGGTGATCACGATCCGCTCCGGCGGCGCCACCACCCCGCGGGCCCGCACCAGATACCCCGACAGCGCGGTCCGCAGCTCGATCCGCCCGCGCGGATCGCCGTAGTCGTACGCCAGGGAGGGCGCGCCGGTGATGGCCCGCCGCAGGGCCCGCAACCAGGCGGCCGCCGGGAACGCCCCGGTGTCCGGCCCACCGGGCCGCAGATCGAAAAGAGGCGCACGCGCGCGTGCGGCGGCTTCGGGAGCGTCGGAGGCGGCGGAGGGGAGGGTGGCGACGCGGGTCCCGGACCCCTGGCGAGCGGTCAGATACCCCTCGGCGACGAGCTGGTCGTAGGCGGCCTTGGCGGTCCCCCGGGAGATCCCCAGCTCGGCGGCGAGCCGCCGGGTGGCAGGCAACCGGACCCCGGGCAGCAGCTGCCCGACGCGAACGGCGTCCCGCAGGGCACGCTCCAGCCCGACCCGCCGTCCGTCGCCGGTATCACCCTCCAGGTGCAGTACGACGGCACTCCAGAAGTCGTCCACTCGTAACCCCCGTCGACTGGATCCACCTACGCAGAACACAACAATGGCCGGGCACCCACCCAGGTACCCGGCCATTCACTCCATACGTCAGCTCTTGAGCGAAGCCATCCACGCCTCGACCTCGTCCGACCGCCGGGGCAGCCCCGCGGAGAGGTTCCGGTTCCCGTCGGCCGTCACGAGGATGTCGTCCTCGATCCGCACGCCGATCCCCCGGTATCCCTCCGGAACGGTCAGGTCGTCGGCCTGGAAGTACAGTCCCGGCTCGACGGTCAGCACCATCCCCGGCTCGAGGACGCCCTCCACGTACGTCTCGGTCCGCGCGGCAGCGCAGTCGTGGACGTCGAGCCCGAGCATGTGCCCCGTCCCGTGCAGTGTCCACCGGCGCTGCAGCCCGAGCTCCAGCACCCGCTCCACCGGCCCCTCCACGAGCCCCCACTCGACGAGCCGCTCGGCCAGCACCCGCTGCGCGGCGTCGTGGAAGTCGCGGTACTTGGCGCCCGGCTGCACCGCCGCGATGCCGGCCTCCTGGGCGTCGTACACCGCGTCGTAGATCTTCTTCTGCAGCTCGCCGTACGTGCCGTTGATCGGCAGTGTGCGCGTGACGTCGGCGGTGTAGAGGCTGTGTGTCTCCACGCCGGCGTCCAGGAGGAGCAGGTCGCCCGAGCGCACCGGGCCGTCGTTGCGGACCCAGTGCAGGGTGCAGGCGTGCGGGCCGGCCGCGCAGATGGAGCCGTAGCCGATGTCGTTGCCCTCCACGCGCGCGCGGAGGAAGAACGTGCCCTCGATGTAGCGCTCGGACGTGGCCTCGGCCTTGTCGAGGACCTTCACCACGTCCTCGAAGCCGCGGACCGTGGAGTCGACGGCCTTCTGCAGCTCGCCGACCTCCCACTCGTCCTTGACCAGCCGCGCCTCGGAGAGGAAGACGCGCAGTTCCTCGTCGCGCTCGGCGGTGACCTTGTCGGTCAGCGCGGCCTCGAGGCCGGCGTCGTACCCGCGGACGACCCGCACCGGGCCGGTGGCCTCGCGCAGCTTGTCGGCGAGTTCGCGGACGTCGGCGGCGGGGATGCCGTAGAGCGCCTCGGACTCGGTCAGGGAGTGGCGGCGGCCCACCCACAGCTCGCCCTGCCCGGAGAGCCAGAACTCGCCGTTCTCGCGGTCGGAGCGGGGCAGCAGATAGACGGTGGCCACATGGCCGTCGTCCTTCGGCTCCAGGACGAGTACGCCGTCCTCCGTCTGGTCGCCGGTGAGATAGACGTACTCGACCGACGCCCGGAACGGGTAGTCCGTGTCGTTCGATCGGGTCTTCAGGTTGCCGGCCGGGATCACCAGGCGGTCGCCCGGGAAGCGGGCGGACAGCTCGGCGCGGCGGCGGGCGGTGTGCTCGGCCTGCTCGACGGGCGTCAGGTCGCGCAGCTCCGTGTCGGCCCAGCCCGACTTCATGTTCTCGGCGAGCTCGTCGGACACGCCCGGGTACAGGCCGTTCTTGCGCTGCTTGATCGGCTCTTCCGGCTCGGTTTCCGGGGTCTCCGGTGTGAGCTCGTCGGCCACGGTCATCCTCCTCGACACTGCACTGGATCCCGTCCATCGTACGGTCGTACCGAACGGTGCCCCAGGGCCGGACGACTCCTGACCGGGTGGCCTGGCCTTTTGACTGACCGATCAGTCGAAACGGGCCGCGAGCAGCACCACGTCCTCCTCGCTGCCGGCCGAGTCCAGTCCGTTCGGCAGCACCGTGCGCAGCACGTGGTCGGCGATCGCCCCGGGGTCGTGGCGCAGCGCGCGCGGGACGCTCGCGGCGGCCGCGTGCAGCCGGGCGAAGGCGCGGTCCATGGGGTCGCCGGTGCGGTGCAGCAGCCCGTCGGTGTAGAGGAGCACCGTTTCCCCGGCCTCGGCCTCGATCTCCACGCTGGGCGCCTCCCAGCAGGCCAGCATCCCGAGCGGCGCCGAGACCGACGTCTCCGCGAACTCGGTGCGGTGCTCCCCGATCAGCAGCGGCGGGCTGTGTCCGGCCCCGGCCAGGGTGACCTTGCGCAGCGCGGGCTCGCAGTAGGCGAACAGGGCGGTGGCGGAGCGGGCCGGTTCGGTCAGCCGCAGCAGCAGCTCGAGGTCGGAGAGGACCGCGACCGGGTCCTCGCCCTCCATCACGGCGTACGCCCGCAGGGAGGCCCGCAGCCGGCCCATGGCGGCCACCGCGCTGGGCCCGGAGCCGGTGACCGAGCCGACCGCGAGGCCGAGGGCGGCGTCGGGCAGCGGCAGCGCGTCGTACCAGTCGCCGCCGCCGCGCGGGCCGGTGCGGTGCCGGGCGGCGAGCTGGACGCCGGCCACCCGGGGCAGCCGGGAGGGGAGCAGCTCCTCGGCGATGGTCGCCATGCACGCGCGCGTGCGCTCGACTTCCAGCAGCCGGGCCAGGTGCTCGGCGGCGAAGCGGACGTACAGGCCGATGAGATGACGCTGGCGCTCGTTCGGCTCGGCCGGCTCGTCGTACAGCCAGAGGACCGCGCCCAGGCGGGCGGCCGCGTCGGTGGTCAGGGGGAGCGCGTAACTGGCGGCGTAGCCGAGGCGGGCGGCGACCTCGCGGTGCCGGGGGTCCAGGCCGTCCTCGGCGAACAGGTCGGGGTGGACGATCTCGGCGGCGGTGCCGGTGTCGTACGGCAGCGCGCCGCTCGGGACGGTCTCCATGTGGCCGAGGTCCGCGCGGCCGAGTCCGAGGCCGAGCGTGGTGTTCGGGCCGAGGCCGTCGGCGGGCTCCAGCGCCACGAGACCGCGCCGGGCGCCCACGAGGGCGGTACCGGCGCGCAGCAGCTCCTGGAGGGCGGGCTCCAGTCCGTCGGTGCGGGCGAGCCGTTCGGTCAGTTCGTGAAGGGTGGTGAGGTCGGAGACCCAGCCGGCCAGCCGGTCCTGGAGGAGGGTGCCCGGCGCTGGTGCGGCGGGGGCCTTCGGGACGGGAGGTGCGCCCGGGGCGGGGGGGACCGGGGCGACAGTGTGTGCGGGCGTGGGGACCGTTGAATCGATTCCAGCCACTTTCGGAGGGTGCGGGGCGTTCATCGTGTCCGGCTTTCAGACCTGTGCGTATTGCTCAAAAGCATCGCAAACCCCCATGTCTTTCTGCGCCGCTAGCGGTGTCTCCACATGTACACGCACTCGTGAGGGGATGTCCAGCATTGTCCTGCCGGGATTCCTGGTGTCCGTGGGTCTCCCGGTGACTTCTCCCGGACGGCTTGCACAAAAGCAAAGTTGGCTTAAAACTGACTCGGGTAACGGTTCATTGCGGTCGACTGGCCTTGCTCCACGGAGCGTCACAGCGGTCGTGATGGGTACGTACTCGGAGAAGGCCAGGGGTGGTTGGGGATCACCCGGAACCTGGCGACGGACCCGGGCGTCTTAACCACCGACGACCGTGCCCCATCCTCCCGTGGCGGCGGCGGAGAGAAACACTCGGAACGGCAAAACGCCAGACTTCGCCACCCCCACGCCGTGGCCGTGCTTTTGATAGACGCAGTATTGGATGCGGGCGCGGCCCCCGGCTCGACCCTTTGGGGTTCCCCTTGCCAGTGCAGGGGTGTGATGCGCCAACAGGTACGCACAGTGAAGTGATCGACACATGATGTGATGTGGTCCACGGTGTTGCCAGCGGTGCAACGGAAAGGAACGAGCGCTCATGCGCGAGATCCTCGGAAGGCGACGCAGGCTCCTGTCCAGGCGAAAAGACAAGGGGCCTGATTTTCTCGGCGCGGCCCTGACTTTCGCGACGGAATGGCAGTGGCCCGTACTCCCGGGTGTGGCCCCGGACCCGCAGGGCCGGGCCCGCTGTGCCTGCCCCGACCCGGAGTGCACGGTGCCCGGTGCGCACCCCTTCGACCCCGGTCTGCTCGCCGCCACCACCGACGAGCGCATGGTGCGCTGGTGGTGGGGCAACCGGCCGGCCGCGCCGATCGTCCTCGCTACCGGAGCCACCGGCGGAACGGCGCCCTGCGCGGTCAGTCTGCCCGCCCTCGCGGCCTCCCATGCCCTTGCTCTTCTCGACCGCCGAGGCATGCGCCTCGGCCCGGTGGTCGCGGCGCCCACCCGCTGGGCGCTGCTCGTCAAGCCGTACTCCATGGAGCAGTTGGGCGAGCTGCTGTACGCCAAGGACTTCGTCCCCGGCTCGCTCCGCTTCCACGGGGAGGGCGGCTATCTCGCCCTGCCCCCCTCCGAGACCGGCCAGGGTGCCATCCGCTGGGAGCGCGCCCCGCTGCCCGGCTCGGCCAAGCCCTGGGTGCCCGATGTGGAGGCCGTGGTGGACGCCGTGGTCGACGCCCTCACCCGTACGGGTGTGAGCGCACCCGAGTTGTAAGGGTGTCGGGCGCGAGAACCCGGCTTCTCGTGCCTCGCTGGTTATCTTCCGCACATGCTGCGTAATTCTGGGGGGCAACCCCCAGACCCCCGACTACGTCTGCTCGCCCTCGTGGGTGTCATGGTGTGCGCGGTCGCGCTGCCGCTGACCGTGGCGTCCGCGGGGCAGGTGGGCGACGCCGCCGGACACCCCGCCCGAAGTGACGACGAGAAGCTGCCGGCCCCCGTCCGGTCCCCCCTCGTGCTCGGCCTCGGCCTGGCCACGGCCGCCCGCTGCGGTCCCGAACTCACCTCCCCCGGCGGAGTGGAGGCGCAGACCTGTGTGATGGCCCAGGGCGCGGACACCTGGGCGCGCACCTACTACCGCAACGCCACCGGGGCGGACCTGGAGCCCGTGCTGAGCCTCCTGGGCCCGCACGGCCGCACCGTGCAGACGCACTGCCCCGCGGACGCCGCCGACGAGCCCGCCACCTGTGAGACGCCCCGGGAGCACACGCGGGGCGCGCTGGACGCCTACACGGCCGTCACGGAGTTCGCGGCGCGCGACGGCGACGGACCGCTGCTGCTGCGCAGCGCGAGCAACTCGGCAAGTGACCCCGGGAGCGGTTCCGGCAGTGACTCCGGGAGCGGGGCTGCGGGTGGCGCCGGAAGCGACTTCGGGAGGGGCGCCGCGGGCGGCTCGGCCGACGGCTCCGGAGACTCGTACGAGAGCAACTCCGGTGGGTCAAACGGCAGTTGACGTATCGCTACGGTCCGTACACCGGACGCCGGCATGCACGCGGGCATGAAAAGGCCCGGTTGCTGGCGACGGGGGATGCACCAGCAACCGGGCTACTGAGACGGTAACAAGAGATCGGCGGTTCGCAAATTCGATCTCGGCTATTCGGACACGTATTTGCTTGCCACATAGGGAAGTTGTGACAGGAGTCACCCGAGTCAACGGGTCCGGAGCGGCTGACCGGTCGGTCAGCCGCGTCCCTCCGCCGACCGTGATCGTCAGCTGAGCGTGACCTGCCGGTTGGTGAGCCCGCCACGGGCCCGGCGCTCGTCCGCCGTGAGCGGTGCCTCCGAGGCCAGAGCGGTCGCGAGCCGCTCGGCGAACTCGGCGGCCGGCTTCTCCACGTCCTCGGCGCCGACCCCGCTCGGCAGGTCCCAGACCGGCACGGTGAGACCGTGGGCGCGGAACGATCCGACCAGCCGGGTCCCCTCGCCGAGGCCGGACCTGCCCGCCGCGTGCAGCCGCGCGAGAGCGTCCAGAAGCTGCTCCTCGGGATACGGCATGACCCACCGCAGATGGTTCTTCTCGGGCGTCTCGCACCAGTAGGCGGAGTCGACGCCGGTCAGCTTCACCGTCGGGATGGCGGCCGCGTTGGCCCGCTCCAGGGAGGCGGTCACCTCCGCGCTGGCGTTCTCCGCGTCCTGCACCCAGAACTCGAAGCCGTCGTGCACGACCGGCACGAACGGGCCCTCGGGGTCGAGCAGGTCCTGCAGCCGGGGGCTGTCGGCGGGGGCGCGGCGGCCCTGCACGGGGGTGCCCGGCTCGGCGGCGAGGGCGCGCTGGAGGGTGTCGGCGAGGTCGCGGCTGATGTCGCCGGACGCCGTGTCGTTCTGCAGGCCGAGGAGGACGGTGCCGTCCTCGCGCCGGAGCGCCGGCCAGGCCATCGGCAGCACCGTCGCGAGCATGACCGAGGGGACGCCCTCGGGCAGGCCGTCCTTCAGGGTCAGTTCGGCCGTGGCGGCGGGGACCAGCTCGCGCAGTGCCACCCAGTCGCCCTCGCCGGACAGGCCCTCGAACGGGCGGTGCACCAGCTCGGTCGCCGCGTGTGCGGCCGCCCGGCCGTGGCACGCCTTGTAGCGCCGGCCGCTGCCGCAGGGGCAGGGTTCACGGGCACCGACAACCGGAAAGTCTCCATCAGCGCCTTGGGCCCGGGCCGCATCGCTGAGCTGCGGCCGCGTGGCCTTTGTCTGGGGTCGCTTCTTGGCCATCTGGGTGTCTCCCGGTTACGGCTCGTCTCGTACTGGCGGGAGCCTAGCCGTTCACGCCCCGGACCACGGGTACCTGTGGACAGAGCCGCGCAGCGGGCTCCGCAGGACCGGGTCGGTACGGCTCGGTACAGGCCGGTACCGGTCAGTCCAAGTCGGTACCGGTCAGTCCGAGTCGGTATACCGGTCAGTCCAGGTCGTCGAACGCGTCGGCGAAGTCCAGGCCGGCCATTTCCGGGGCCGCGGGTGTCGTGACGCGCGTAGCGAAGGCGTCGCGGCGGACCGTGCCATCCGGATCACTCACGTCCTTCTGGACCACGACCCAGACCGTCACCTCGCCCCGGGCGTCGTCCCGGACCCCCCAGTCGTCCGCCAGGGCCGTGATGATGTTCAGCCCGCGGCCGCCGTGTGCCGTGACCGACGGGGTCATGGGAGCCGGGCGGGTCGGTCCGCCGCCGTCCGTCACCTCGACGATCAGCCGGCCGCGCGTGTCAACTCGCCAGGCGGCCCGGACGTCGCCGTCCCCGGCCAGCGCGTCCCCCAAGGGACGCCCGTGTTTGCACGCATTGCTCAAAAGTTCGGAAAGGATAAGTACGGCATCGTCGATGACCGATTCCGATACGCCACCGGTGCGCAACTGATCACGCATGCGGTGCCTCGCCTTCCCCACGCCCGCAGGGCCATGGGGTACGGCCATGCTCGACGACGTGGGCACCTCCTGTGCCACCACCAACGCCACCCCCGAGACCTCCTTTGCCCCACGCCACGGTGTGGATGCCCCATCGGCCTGAACCGGAAACCGGCCAATGAATGTCCGGTGACGCATTCGCAACGAACGAATGCGGACCGAACGCGCCGGAGCACACCCTGTGACGGGTTCGTCGCCATATCCCCCAGGCATGGCTTCGTGTGGCTGAATTTCGATGGTGTGGCCGATACGTGAGGATGCTGTGAGTGCGCCGTGGGGTCAAGGGGTGCGGGGATTCCTTACGCGACTCTTTATCTGAGCCTCGATCAGCACGTCGATCAGCATCTCGATCAGCATCTCGATCAGCACGTCCAGGGCACGTCGATCAGCGGCACGGGCCCCGGGTCGTCGGACTCATCGCCCGAGCCGCCGCAGCACCGCCCCCGGCCGGTTGGTGATGATCGCGTCGATACCGAGCTCCAGGCACAGATCCACGTCCTCCGGCTCGTTCACCGTCCAGACGTGCACCTGGTGGCCGTTCCGCTTCAGCCGTTCGACGTAGGTGGGGTGGTTGCGCACGATCCGGATCGAGGGGCCCGCGATCCGCACCCCGGCCGGCAGCCGGCCGTCGCGCAGCCGGGGCGAGAGGAACTGCAGCAGATAGACCGTCGGCAGCGTCGGCGAGGCCGCCCGCACCCGGTGCAGCGACCGCGCGGAGAAGCTCATGACCCGCACCTGTGACTCGGCCGCCGTGGCCGGGGCGTCCAGGCCGAACCGCTTCAGCAGGTGCATCAGCCGCTCCTCGACCTGCCCCGCCCACCGCGTGGGGTGCTTGGTCTCGATCGCCAGCTCCACCCGCCGCCCGGCGTCCGCGACCAGCTCCAGCAATCGCTCCAGTGTGAGTACGGAGGTGTCCGCGCGGTCCTCCGGCCGGAACTCCCATTCGGGCTCCTCGTCCCGTCCCCGCCAGGCCGGGCTCTTGCGCCACGAACCGAAGTCCAGGGCCGCCAGCTCCGCGAGCTCCAGGGCCGAGACGGCACCCCGCCCGTTGGACGTACGGTTGACCCGGCGGTCGTGGACACAGACCAGGTGGCCGTCCGCGGTCAGCCGGACGTCGCACTCCAGGGCGTCGGCGCCGTCCTCGATGGCCTTCTTGTAGGCGGCGAGCGTGTGCTCGGGGGCGTCCTCGGAGGCCCCGCGGTGCGCGACGACCTGGATGCGATGCTGTGGTGCGTGGGTCACCGCGACATGGTGCCATCGAGCGGGCGTACGTGGGGGCATCCCCGATGCCAGCAAAGGGAACTTTTGTCGGACAGGCCCTATATAAAGGTTATCGGTGTACCCACAGCCACCGCTTATGGTGCTCTGACGGCCTGTGGGAAAAGCTGACGGCATACAAAAGCACATGCACAGCTGAATCGCGCCGGACCGACAGCAAGCGTGAAAGAGCGTGACCGAGTGCGACCGAGAAGAAAAGCCGTGGACCGAGGAGAGAAGCTGTGAGCACCGAGAACGAGGGCAACCCGGTACCTCCGGCCCCGTCCGCACCTCCCGTGCCGCCGACGTCTCCCGCTGCTTCGCCGCAGGCAGCCGCGTCCGACGGCGGGGAAGCGCCGACCACCCCGATCCCGCCGGTGCCCCAGGGCACGCCCGCGGGTGACCCGTACGCGCACCCGCCGCAGGCCCCCGCCGAGGGTTCCTGGCCGCCCCCGGCCCCCGCGACCCCTTCCTACGCGGACGCCGGCGCGGGCGCAGGTGCGGCTGCCGGGGCGGGCTGGGGCTCGCCGTACGACCAGCAGCACCAGCAGTACCAGCAACACCAGCCGTTCCAGCAGCCGCAGCCCGCGCCGAAGAAGGGCAGCGGGCGCGGCGGTCTGATCGCCGCCGTTCTGGTGGCCGCGCTGGTCGCGGGCGGCGTCGGCGGCGGCCTCGGCTACACGCTGGCCAAGAACGACGACGACATGGGCTCCACGACCGTCTCCGCCTCCTCCGACGGCGGCGCCACCCAGGTCAAGCGCGCGGCCGGCACCATCGCGGCGGTGGCTCACAACGCGCTGCCCAGCACGGTCACCATCGAGGCCGAGTCGACCAGCGGCGAGGGCGGCACCGGCACCGGGTTCGTCTTCGACACCCAGGGCCACATCATCACCAACAACCACGTGGTCGCGGACGCCCTCGACGGCGGCAAGCTGAGCGCGACCTTCCCGGACGGCAAGAAGTACGACGCCGAGGTCGTCGGCCACGCGCAGGGCTACGACGTCGCGGTCATCAAGCTCAAGAACCCGCCGTCGGACCTCAAGCCGCTCGCCCTGGGCAACTCCGACGACGTGGCGGTCGGCGACGAGACGATCGCGATCGGCGCCCCCTTCGGCCTGTCCAACACGGTCACCACGGGCATCATCAGCGCCAAGAACCGCCCGGTGGCCTCCAGCGACGGCAGCTCCACCAGCAAGGCGTCCTACATGAGCGCCCTGCAGACCGACGCCTCCATCAACCCGGGCAACTCCGGCGGCCCGCTGATGAACGCCTCCGGCGCGGTGATCGGCATCAACTCCGCGATCCAGTCCGCCTCCAGCGGCGGCCTGGGCAGCACCGGGCAGTCGGGCTCGATCGGCCTGGGCTTCGCCATCCCGATCAACCAGGCCAAGTACGTGGCCCAGCAGCTGATCAAGACCGGCAAGCCGGTCTACGCGAAGATCGGCGCCTCGGTGTCCCTGGAAGACTCGACGAACGGTGCGCAGATCACCGACGCCGGCACGGGCGGCTCCGCCGCGGTCGAGTCGGGCGGCCCCGCGGACAAGGCCGGCCTCAAGCCCGGCGACGTCATCACCAAGCTCGACGACTCGGTGATCGACAGCGGCCCGACCCTGATCGGCGAGATCTGGACCCACAAGCCCGAGGACAAGGTCCAGATCACCTACAAGCGGGGCGGCAGCGAGCACACGGTCACCGTCACGCTCGGCTCCCGCGTCGGCGACAACTGACCCGCACCCGCGCGCACGAACCGGTCACCCTGTTCCCCGCGCCGATCTCGGTCGGCGCGGGGTGGGGTGACCGAGCGGCCTGAGGGACGGTCTTGAAAGACGTGAGGACGCGAAAGCGTCCCCGTGGGCTCGGATCGCACCACCACCGGGCCATAGACGTGCTGGTCAGAAGGGGTGCCTCTCGCTGAGGGGCACCCCTTCTGCGTGGAGCGTGACTCACCTTGATCCGGCTCTGCCGCGTTGTGGATCACGTCGTGCGGACCAGGCGTGGCCAAGGCGTGGACCACGAAACCGTGCACGTGACCGGCTCGGTTCATCGCTGGACGCAGGTTGGGGACGAGGTGGGCGGCAGGCACGTCGGTGGCGTACGGCCCTGCCCGGCCCGACCGGCAGCCTGGTCCGCCCCGGTTGTGGTGCCCAGGACCCGCCGCAGCTCCTCGACGGACGGCGCTCCGCCGATCCGGCCGTCCGCTCCGCGGTAGAGCCGGCAGGACAGGCCGGCCTCGGCCCCCGGGGCGGCGAACGGGTCGCGCCCGTCGACCAGCAGCGTCGGCGAGCCGTACATGCCCCGGTGCTCGGCCTCGGCCTGGTCGCCGACCACGTTCTCGGTCAGTTCCACGTCCGTACGTCCGGCGAGCGCGAGCACCAGCCTCTCCTTGAGCACCGGGCCGTTCGGGCAGTCCGGGACCGTCAGCATCTCCACGCGCATCGGCGTCACCCCCAAGTCACGCGGCCCTACGCTAGACCTTCCATCGCGCTGGAAGGTCAAGGGTTAGCGTGAAGGTATGCGCATCGGAGCCCTCGCCGCCGCCACCGGCACCACCACCAAGACTCTGCGCTTCTACGAGCAGGCCGGGCTGTTGGAGGAGCCGCCGCGCACCCCGGGCGGCTACCGCGACTACCCGGTCCACGCTCAGGCCCGGGTCGGCTTCATCCGCTCCGCCCAGGCGGCCGGCCTCAGCCTCGCCGAGATCCGTGACATCCTCGCGATCCGCGACAGCGGCCAGGCACCGTGCGCGCACGTCTCCGCGTTGCTCGACCAGCACCTCGCCGACGTCGACCGAAGGATCGCCGAACTGGACGCGACGCGCGCCATGCTCCGGGAACTGGCCCGCGCCGCCTCGGCCACCGACCCCTCCACCTGCACCGAGGGGCACATCTGCCGCATCCTCACAGCCGACTGACGCCGTCAGCGCCACAGATGGGGGTCTTCATCGATCACTCCTCCCGGTCGGGGAGGGCACGCCCCGACCGTCGACCCCCTAAGTGATCAAGCAAGCACAAATCGCCACCCAGGAGTTCTCGTTGAAGCCCCACGCGCGCCACCGCCGATACCGGTAAGCCTCCCGTCCTGACCGGCTCTGGTGTCCTTCGGCGGCTGACGGCCGCTCGCTCAGCACTGGTGCCACCGGCGAGCAGAACGGAGCCGGTGGACCCGGAGTGGACCAAGAACCCCGCGCGCGGCCGGGGGCCGGTACTCTGTACCCGCTCCGCCCCCTGGTGGACGGGGCAGGAGGTGGGTTGCCCGAGCGGCCTAAGGGAACGGTCTTGAAAACCGTCGTGGCAGCGATGTCACCGTGGGTTCAAATCCCACACCCACCGCGGCCGGTGTAAGGGGCGCTCCTCAGAGAGGGGTGCCCCTTACGCATGGGGGCTGGACGGGTGTCGTCGGCTTGGGGAAGCATCAGGCATGCGCTCAGGTGACTGGCAGTTGACCGAAGACGTCGACGACTTTCTCGTCCGGGCCGGCGACTTCCTGCGCTCCCGGCCCGGCCCGCACGTCATGCAGCTGACCTGGGCCGAGAGAGTGCGAACGGGGCGGGCGGCCGGGTTCGGCGGCGAAGCCCCCGTCTTCGGTGTGCTGGAGCGGGCGGGCGAGGTGCAGGCCACCTTCTATCGCCTTCCGCCCCGTGGCTACGGTCTCTCCCCGCTCACGCCCGAGCAGGCCGACTCCCTCGCCGCCCGCCTGGCCGCCCTCGGTCAAACCGTCCCCTCCGTCAGCGCGGACCACAGCACGGCCACCGCCTTCGCCGAGGCCTGGCAGCGGCGCACCGGCGCGACACCGGGACTCCGCGACACGCGGCTGCGTCTGTACCGCCTCGGCACGCTCACCCCACCGGAGCCGCTGCCGGCGGGCCGAGGCCGGGTCCTGGGCGAGCAGGACCTCGATCAGGCCGTGTTCTGGTGCGGCGAGTTCGCCAAGGCCGTCGGGGAGGACGTCTCCCTCGACGCCGGCACGTGGGCCGACACCCGCTTCGCCGACAAGCGCTACACGCTCTGGGAGACCCCGGACGGCACTCCCGTCTCCGTCGCGGGCCTGAACCCGCAGATCGGCGGCCAGGTCCAGGTGGACATCGTGTACACCCCCGCCCACCTGCGCGGTCGCGGTTACGCGGGTGCCGTGACCGCGGAGGTGAGCCGGGCCGCGCTGGCCGCGGGCGCCAGGGACGTCGTCCTGTTCGCGGATCTGTCCAACCCCACCAGCAACGCCCTCTACCAGCGGCTCGGCTACCGCACGCTCACCGACTGGGCGGTGTACGACTTCCCGTACACCTTCTCGTACACCGCGTCAGAAGCCGGTTAGGGCCTCACCGGGACAGCAGGTCCTGCGGATCAGGCGTTGCGCCAGTCGTTGATCCGCTTCTCCCACTCCCTGTCGTCCGTCGTCTCCATGAACTCACGGCGGTTGATGAGCAGGTAGATCTCGCCGGCCGACGGGGAGGCGGTGGTGAGGATGAGGGGCTTGCCGGCGTTGAGGAGGCCTCCGAGGAAACGGCCGTAGAGGTCGGTGAAGCGGGTCTCGGCCGTGGTGATGTCCGCGCGGGTGAGGACGAGGGAGCCGGCCTCGGACCAGTTCGTGAGGACGAGTTCGTCGGGGTGCAGGACGATGCGCCCGCGGCGCTGGAAGAGCGCCTTCTGGCTGATGACCGCCGCGGCTTTGTCGGCTCCTTGCTTGCGGCTCAGTTCGTCGGCGGTGGCGGCGATGTAGTCGGCTTCGGCGAGTGCGGTGTCGTGGGTGCTGCTCATGTGGTGCTCCCGGTGAGGTGGAAGGTCAGGACACGGTCAGGGTGATGCGCTGGTGCGGGCGGTCCGAGGCGCTGCCGATCGTGAGGTCGAACGTTCCCGGCTCGACGACGGTGCGCAGCTGTTCGTCCACGAGGGTCAGGTCCCGGGCGGCCACCACGGGGAACGACACCGTGGCCCGCTCGCCCGCCGCCACCCGCCGCTTGGCCACGCCCTGCAGCCGGATGCGCGGCAGCGAGACGCTCGCGTGGTTGTCGGTGACGTACAGCTGTACGACCTCGGTTCCGGCCCGGTCACCCGTGTTCGTGATGTCGACGTGGACCTGGGTCCGCCCGTCCGGCGCGATGGAGGTGTCGTCCAGCCGGATGCCGCTGTAGCGGAAGGTCGTGTAGCCGCGGCCCGATCCGAACGCGTGCAGGGGAGTGGAGGGCAGGTCGACGTAGTCGTCCGCTTCGGCGCGGGCGTGTTTCTGGTCGTACGACAGGGGGAGCTGGCCGACGTCCCGCGGGAAGGTGACGGGCAGCCGGCCGGTCGGTTCGGTCTCTCCGAACAGCACCTCCGCGACCGCCCTGCCGCCCGCCTCGCCGGGCAGCCAGGCGATCAGCAGCGCCGGCAGGTGCGCCGTGGCCCACGGCAGGGCCAGGGCGCGGCCGGTGACCACCACGGCGACGGTCGGCGTGCCCGTGGCGTGCACCTCTTCCAGCAACCGCTGCTGTACGCCGGTCAGGTCGAGGGAGGCGACGTCCTTGAGTTCGCCGTCGGTGCGGTCCGGAGAGAAGTAGCCGCCCTTGGTCTGCTCACCCACGACCACCACGGCGACATCGGCGTTGCGGGCCGCCGCACGCGCGGCGGCGAAGCCGGAGGTGTCCGTTCCGGTGACGGCGCAGCCGGGCGCGTACCGCACCTGGACCCGGTCGCCGAGCAGGCGTGTCAGTGCCGCGCGGATGGACGGGGTCTCGTGCAGGGCGGGGTAGGCGTTGTACTCGCCGAGGAGATTGAGCTCGTCGTCGGCGTTGGGCCCGATCAGAGCCACCGTACGGACCTTGTCGGCGGCCAGCGGCAGCAGGCCGCCCTCGTTCTTCAGCAGCACCATCGACTCACGCGCGGCGCGCAGCGCCAGGGCCCGGTGCTCCGTGCGGTTGACCACCCGTTCCGCCCGGGCGGCGTCGACGTACGGGTTCTCGAACAGCCCCAGACGTTCCTTGAGGGTCAGCACGCGCCGCACCGCGCGGTCGAGCAGGGCTTCGTCGACGCTTCCGTCCCGTACGGCCGCGGCCAGCTGGTCGAGATAGATCTCGTCCCAGGACAGGCTGACGTCGACCCCGGCGCGCAGCCCGAGCCGTGCCGCCTCCTGGGCCGTGGCCGCCACGTGTTCGCGGATCAGGCCGCGCAGGTCGTTGCCGATCACCACCCCGTCGAAGTGCAGTTCGTCCCGCAGGAGTTCGGTGAGGTACCTGCGTGAGCCGTGCACGACCAGTCCGTCGATGGTCTGTTCGCTCGCCTCGGTCATCAGGGCCCCGGCCTCGGCGAAGCCCACCCGCCACGGTTCCAGGTGGGTCTGGCGGAAGGCACGTTCGCCGATCTCGATCGAACTGGTCTCCAGGCCGCCGACGTTGGGGGACTCCATGGGGAAGGTGACCAGGGACGTGACCGCCGACGCGTCGGACGTGAGGTCGTCGCCCTGCATGGCCGGCACCAGCGCGCCGACGTAGGCGGCCGTCAGGAAGGAGTCCTCGCTGAACGCCCAGATCCCGCGGCCGTAGCGCGGATCCCGGTTCAGCTCCGCGGTGATGGTGCTGAGCGCGTGGATCCCCACCGCGCGGGACTCCCGGGCCACCGCCGCGTACACCTGGCCCACCAGGTCCGGGGCGAAGGTCGCGCCGAGCGCCAGTCCCTCCGGGAAGATCGTCGCCCCGGGGCCCACGGAACCGTGGGTGCCCTCGCTGATCTGGAGCAGCGGAATGCCGAGCCGGGTGTCGCGGGCCAGCCGCTGCAGCCGGTTGTGCTGCTCGGCCTGTTCGCGTGGCGTCAGGGGGTGCGGCACCTCGATGGAACCGGACAGGGACTGGTTGACGAGGCCGAAGAAACCGCCGCCGGGGCCCAGGGTCAGCTGCCGGCGGCCTGTTCCGACCACGGTCCGGCCGCGTACGTACGCCTCCCGGTTCTCCGGCGTGCCCGTCGGATCCGTGGAATCGCCGAGCAGTTCCTGCGGGAGGCAGACCGGGATGTTCAACTGGGCGATCTTGTCGGCCAGCGTCATACGGGTGAGCAGGGCCTCGACCCTTCGGGAGCCTGCGCTCCCCGCGCCGCGGCCCGCCGCCGACCGGGCAGGGGATGCCGACCGCGCCCCCAGAGCGGGGGCCGCCCCGGCTGCGACGGCAGCGGTGGCGGCAGCGGCGGCGCCCACCAGCGCACGCCGGGAAATCTTCGCCTGATCCATACCGCCAGCATGCCGAGCGAGACCCGCCCGGATCAGCTCCCGAAAGTCTGCGGCCACGCATCTTTCGTCGCTGCCGAGCAACCCCAAAGTCGCGCCGAACCGGACACGCGCCAGGCGGACGCGCCGTCAGAGACCGGAGATCGGAAGCTGGAGACGGGGATCAGAGACTGGAGGTGAGAAAGGGGAGGTCAGGAGCCGGAGACGAGGATCAGAGGGCGGAGGTCAGGAGCCGGGAGCCTGTCGCCGGACTGCCGGACTGCCGGACTGCCGGACTGTGGACTGCCGGGGGCCGGAGGCGAGGGCGACGCGGGTCAGGGGCATGAGTGGCAGGTCAGGGGCGGGCGGCTTTCCGTGTTCGATCTTCAGGGGTGGTGGCCGGTCATGCGGGCCGCCGACGCGATCGTCGCGCGGGCCTCGTGTTCCGTCAGGCCGGTGTGGACCGCCGCGTCGATCAGCGGGGCCCGCAGGGCGCGGCCGATGCCGTTCTCGTAGGCGCGGCAGGCCGCCCAGAACAGGCGGGTGTTGCGCTGGCCCTCGTGGGCGGCGAGGACGAACTGGACCAGACCCTGGCCGCGGTTGCCGACCGAGGGGTGGGTCGCGGGGTGGGGTGCTCGCGGGGGCGGGAGCAGGAGGCGGAGCAGGGACGGCGGGCAGGGCGCCGGGACCAGGTGTTCGGTGCCGGGGGCGGTGGCGTAGACGCCGTGGTCGGTGCGGGAGCCGGGGCCGACCAGGTAGCCGCCGGCGCCCCGGATGTCGATGCCGGGGGCGAGCCGGCTGGCCGAGTTGGGGATCACGGCGTCCGGAGGTCCGGTCAGCCAGAGGTGGCGGCCGCCGCTCGGCGTGAGCACGACGACCGTGGGCGGGATCGTGAACAGGTGCCGCAGTGCCAGTTCGCGCAGCGCGGCGGTGGAGTCCGTACCGGACTTCACGTCGAGGTCGACGCCGATGAGGCGGTACGGGGGCAGCCCGCAGGCGATGCCGTAGCCGGTCGCCCAGGGCGCCGCGGCGAACAGCTCGCGGATGCGGGCCGGGTCGGTGGTGGCGTCGTACACCCCGTGGCCGGGGCGGCCGCACTCGCCGTGGCAGGGCGGTAGCGCCGGTTCCGGCCCGGCGGGGTCCGGGGAGCCGAGGCCCGCGGATCGGTCCGGAGATCGGTCGGGGGACAGGGATCGGTGCGGGGAGCGCAGGGCCGGGAGTTTGGTCCGGGACAGGGGGATGACGGCCAGGCCGCGCTCGGCGGCTGACAGGGCGTGTGCGAGGGCCAGCGTCGTGGCCTGCCGGTCGGTGGTGGCCATGCATCCATGTTCGTACGTACGTTCGAAAAAGGGAAGAGGGGCCGGGTGTGACACGCCGAGGGCGGCAACCTGGCCGGAAAAGGTGCCGGATCGGTTCTCCCCTTGGGGCGCTTGAAGGGGTGATGTCCGGACTGGTCATGACTGGGACTGGAGTCAACCAAAGATGGCGAAAGGGGTTTATCGACTTGTCATCACGCTTGAGGGCGAATGAGGCTGTCCGGGGTGGTTCGCCGGGGATTCGGTGGGCAATTCTGATCTCGCGACGTCGATGACAACCACCGAGGCGGTCGGCCAACTGCCTTGGAAACAGCCTTACTTGACGTACTTCCGGCATAGCCGGGCTCTGAGAGGAAACAACATGGCAAGCATCCGTACCGCCCGCGTTCTCGCCGCCGTCTCCGCCCTTCCGCTCGCCGCCGCTCTCTTCGCCGGTGTGGCCGCCGCGGACAACGGTGCCATCGCGGACAACGGATCGAGCGCCAACGCCGGTGTGGCGGGCATCATCGGCAGCGGTGTCGGCCACGACAACAACGGCAACTCCTCCACCACGCAGCAGAACGCGGTGGGCAACGGTGCCTCGAACCAGAGCAACACCGCGCAGGTCAACGGCTCCGCGTGGACGGCCATCCAGCAGGGCAACGACAACGTCGCCGTCCACTTCACCCAGCTGTGGTAGTCCCCGTCTGAGCCCTGGTGGGGTGTGCTCTGTGGGGATGAAGCGCGCCTGCGCGGCGGTACTCCGGTACCGCCGCGCAGGCGTTTTCCGACGTTCCGCTTTCCGGCGGCTCCCGGCCTTCCGGCAACTCCCGGTCTTCCGGCGGCTCCGGTCTTCGGGCAGCTCCCGGCCTTCCGGCTCCGCGTGCCGTCTGTTCGACCTTGACAGTGGGTCGTATCTGACGGACAGTCAGAAACCATGCATCTGGCTCCCACCGAACGCCAGCGGCGGCTGCGCGCCGAACTCCGTGCCTACTTCCGGTCCTTGATCCCGTCCCCCGCCCCCGAGACGCCCGGGGAACGCCGGGCCCTGCTGCGCCGCATCGGCGCGGACGGCCTGCTCGGCCTCGGCTGGCCCGTCGAGTACGGCGGTCAAGGGCTGGGCGCCGAGGAGCAGTTCGTGTTCTTCGACGAGGCGTACCGGGCCGGCGCCCCCGTCTCGATGGTCACGCTCAACACGGTCGGGCCCACGCTCATGAAGTACGGCAGCGACGAACAGAAGGCCCGCTTCCTGCCCGGCATCCTCAGCGGCGACCTGGTCTTCGCCATCGGCTACAGCGAACCCGCCGCCGGCACCGACCTCGCCTCGCTGCGCACCCGGGCGGTGCGGGACGGCGACGGCTGGCGGATCGACGGGCAGAAGATCTTCACCTCGGGCGCCCAGCACGCCGACTGGATCTGGCTGGCCTGCCGTACCGACCCCGAGGCGCCCAGGCATCGCGGCATCTCGATCCTCCTGGTCCCCACCGACGCCCCCGGGTTCTCCTGGACCCCGATCGAGACGGTGGGCGGCCAGATCACCACGGCGACCTACTACGACGGCGTCCGCGTCCCCGCCGGCCACCTGGTCGGCGCCGAGCACGACGGCTGGTCGCTCATCACCAACCAGCTCAACCACGAGCGGGTCGCCCTCGCCGCGACCGCCATGCAGGCCGAGGACTTCTACGAGGCCGCGCTCACCGCCGCCCGCACCCCCGATCCGGTGACGGGCCGACGCCGTGTTGACGAGTCCTGGGTGCGTTTTCGGCTGGCCGAAGCGCATGCCCGGCTGGCGGCGAACCGCCTGCTCAGCTGGCGTTTGGTGGGGGACGCGGGGGCGGGCCGGGTGGCCCCCGCGGAGGCCAGCGGCGTGAAGTTCGCGGGAACGGAATCGGCAGTCGCGACGTATCGCATGTGTCAGGAGATCGTCGGCGAGGCGGCATTGGTCCGGTCCGGATCGCCGGGGGCGTTCGAGGACGGCGAGCTGGAGCGGCTCAACAGGGCGGCGCAGATCAACACGTTCGGGGGCGGGGTGAGCGAGGTGCAGCGGGAGATCGTCGCGACGATGCGGCTCGGGATGAGGAGGGGTGGCCGTGGCCGGGGGGACTGACGAGCTGGGGGTGCGGCTCAAGGCGTACGAGGGGCAGCCGGCTGCGGTCTCGGGCGTGGGCAGGGACCCGGTCAACCTGCCCATGATCCGGCACTGGTGCGAGGCGACGGGCGACACGAATCCGGCGTACGAGGGGCCCGACGCCGTCGCCCCGCCCACCATGCTCCAGGCGTGGACCATGGGCGGTCTGTCGGGACACGACGGGCGCACCGGCGCGTACGACGAGCTGATGACCCTGCTCGACGAGGCGGGCTGCACCTCGGTGGTGGCCACCGACTGCGAGCAGGAGTACCTGAAGCCGCTGCGGCCGGGCGACGAGGTGGTCTTCGACACGGTGATCGAGTCGGTGTCGGAGCGGAAGCGGACGAAGCTGGGCACCGGGTACTTCGTCACGACCCGCACGGACGTCCGTGTCGGGGACGACCTCGCCGGCACCCACCGCTTCCGCATCCTCAAGTACGCGCCGAGCGCCCGGCCGCCCGCCGGAAAGGGCCGGCGCCCCCGCCCGGTGGTCAACCGGGACAACGCCGGCTTCTGGGAGGGCGTGGCCGAGGGCCGCCTCCTCATCCAGCGCTGCGCCGACTGCGGCACCCTGCGCCACCCCTGGCTGCCGGGCTGCAACGCCTGCGGCAGCCTCGACTGGGACACGGTCGAGTCGGCCGGCGAGGGCACGGTCTATTCGTACGTCGTGATGCACCACCCGCCCTTCCCGGCCTTCGCCCCTCCGTACGCGGTGGGCCTGATCGAACTCGCCGAGGGCGTGCGGATGGTGAGCAACGTGGTGGGGGTGCCGTACGACAAGGTGCGGATCGGGCTGCCGGTACGGGTGGAGTTCTGCCGGTACGAGGACGAGGAGGGCGCGTTGACCCTGCCCGTCTTCCGGGGCGTGGACACCCTCGCCGGTCTCGGCGGGGAGGTCTGACATGGACTTCACGCCCACCGAGGCGCAGGCCGCGGCCCGTGACCTGGCCGCCCGGATCTTCGCCGACCTCGCCACCCACGAGCGGCTGCGGGCCGCCGGTACCGGCAGCGACCCGGAACTGTGGAAGGCCCTCACCGCGGCCGGGCTGGTGGCCGCTGTCGAGGAACTGGGCCTGCTGGGGCTGGTGCTGCTCCTGGAGGAACAGGGCCGCACCACGGCCCAGGTGCCGTACGCGGCGAGCTGCGTGTACGGGCAGCTGGCGGTCGCCGCGCACGGCACGAGCGAACAGCGGGAGCGGCTGCTGCCGGGGATCGGGGACGGATCGGTGGTCGTCGCCGGGGCGTTCCCCGCCCAGCAGGGTGTACGGCCTTCCGGGCGCGGTGGGCTGACCGGCACCGTCCCCGTCGTCCCGTGGCTGCGCGACGCCACGCACGTCCTGGTCGCGGACGCCGGCCGGCGGCTCTGGCTGGTGCCGCTCGGCGAGGGCACCGGCATCGAGGAGACCGAGCTCACCGCCCCCTGGTCGGCGGGGCGCCTCACCCTCGACGAGGCCCCCGCCGAGCCCCTCGGCACCGACCCCCGCCCCGCACCCGACCCGGACCCCGCCGCCACCGACCCCGGCCCCGCACCCGACCCGGACCCCGGTGCCACCGACCCCGGCCCCGATCCGGACCCCGGCGCCACCGCCTACGCCGACGTTCTGGCCACCGCCCGCACCGCCTTCGCCGGGCTCCAGGCCGGTGTCTGCGCGGGCTCCCTCGCCCGGGCCGTCGCGCACACCAACACCCGCGAGCAGTTCGGGCGCCCGCTCGCCACCCGGCAGGCCGTGCAACTCCGGGCCGCCGACGCCCATATGGACACCGAGGCGATACGGGTGACGGCGTACGAGGCGGCCTGGCGGCGGGACGCGGGGCTGCCGTACGCCACGCACGCGCTGACCGCCGCCTGGTGGGCGTCCGAGGCGGGGCAGCGGGTCGTGCACACGGGCCAGCATCTGCACGGCGGCGCGGGCGCCGACGTCGAGCATCCGGTGCACCGGCACTTCCTGTGGGGGCGCCAGCTGGACGCGTATCTGGGCAGTGGGGGCGAAGTGCTCCAGGAACTGGGGGAGTTGATCGCGAGTGGGGACTGAGACGACACGGCCCGGCGTGGGCACCCGGCTGCCGCCGCTGGAGATCCCGATCACGCGGACGCTGATCGTGGCCGGCGCGATCGCGTCCCGGGACTACCAGGACGTGCACCACGACGCCGAACTGGCCCGGCTGAAGGGCTCCCCCGACATCTTCATGAACATCCTGACCACCAACGGCCTGGTCGGCCGGTACATCACCGACTACTTCGGCCCGACGGCAGAGCTCCGCAAGGTCGCCATCCGGCTGGGTGCGCCCAACTACCCCGGGGACACGATGGTGTTGACCGGCCGCATCGAGGAGCTGGACGAGGTGACGGGGACGGCGACGGTCCGGGTGGTCGGCGCCAACGGTATCGGCAACCACGTGACCGGCACGGTGACCGTCGAACTCACCGGGGGCCTGGTGACCGTCACCATCACCGACGAGGGGGACTCATGAGCGTGCGGGGCCGGGACTCGCTCGGCGGGCGGGCGGCGATCGTGGGGATCGGGGCCACCGAGTTCTCCAAGGACTCGGGGCGCAGTGAGCTGCGGCTGGCGGCGGAGGCGGTGCGGGCCGCGCTGGCCGACGCGGGGCTGACCCCGGCGGACGTGGACGGGATGGTGACGTTCACGATGGACACCAGCCCGGAGATCACCGTGGCCCAGGCCTGCGGGATCGGCGAGCTGTCCTTCTTCTCCCGCGTTCACTACGGCGGCGGCGCGGCCTGTGCGACGGTCCAGCAGGCGGCGCTGGCGGTGGCGACGGGGGTGGCCGAGGTCGTCGTCTGTTATCGGGCGTTCAACGAGCGGTCGGGGCGCCGGTTCGGCTCGGGCGTGCAGCACCGGGAGCCGTCGGCGGAGGGCGCGGCGCTCGGCTGGGCACTGCCGTTCGGGCTGCTCACCCCGGCGTCCTGGGTGGCGATGACGGCGCAGCGCTACCTGCACGCGTACGGGCTGACCCCCGAGGTGTTCGGGCAGGTGGCGGTGGTGGACCGGAAGTACGCGGCGACCAATCCCGCGGCCTACTTCCACGGCCGTCCGATCACCCTCGCCGACCACGCGGCGTCCCGCTGGATCGTCGAACCGCTCCGGCTCCTCGACTGCTGCCAGGAGACGGACGGCGGACAGGCGCTCGTCGTCACGTCGGTGGAGCGGGCGCGTGATCTGCCGCGTCCGCCGGCCGTGATCGCGGCGGCCGCGCAGGGCGCCGGCCGGGCCCAGGAGCAGATGACCAGCTTCTACCGGGACGACCTGACCGGGCTGCCGGAGATGGGCGTGGTGGCGCGGCAGCTGTGGCGCACCTCCGGACTTGCCCCGGCCGACATCGACGTGGGGATCCTGTACGACCACTTCACCCCGTTCGTGCTGATGCAGCTGGAGGAGTTCGGGTTCTGCGGACGCGGGGAGGCGGCGGACTTCGTGACCGAGGAGCGGTTGCCGCTGAACACGCACGGAGGACAGCTCGGGGAGGCGTACCTCCACGGGATGAACGGGATCGCGGAGGGAGTACGCCAGTTGCGGGGCACGGGCGTGAACCAGATACCGGGCGCGGGTCGGGTCCTGGTGACCGCCGGTACCGGGGTGCCGACGTCAGGGCTGGTCCTGACCTCGGACGGGTGAACCGGCGGCCTGCCGGGGCGTGGTCCGCGGCCTTGGCCGTACTCCCCCCTCAGGGGTAAACCCGCAGGAGCACTGCCCGCGTACTCCACCTTCAGGAGGTGTAGCCAGCCCTACCCCTACAACCTGAGGCGGACTCTCCTTCGGGACCTGCGGCCGATCCGCCGTCACGCTGTTCGCTCATAGCGTGGAGCCATGACCACACCCGTCTGCACCAGCGCTTCGGACGCCGCTGTCTCGGCGAGGCAGACCCGGCCGTACCCGTCCTTCGCGTCGTACGTCAGGGCCCGCCAACCGGTCCTGCTGCGCACCGCCCGGTCGTTGACCGCGAACCCCAGTGACGCGGAGGACCTCCTCCAGACCGCGCTCGCCAAGACGTACGTCGCCTGGGAGCGGATCGAGGACCACCGGGCGCTCGACGGCTATGTGCGCCGGGCGCTGCTGAACACCAGGACCTCGCAGTGGCGCAAGCGCCGGGTCGACGAGTTCGTCTGCGACGAACTGCCCGAGCCGGAGCCGGCGGGCGGCGGGGACGACCCGGCCGACCGGCAGGCACTGCACGACGCGATGTGGCGGGCGATCATGAAGCTGCCCGCGCGGCAGCGGGCGATGGTCGTGCTGCGGTACTACGAGGACCTCAGCGAGGTGCAGACGGCCGAGGTGCTCGGGGTGTCGGTGGGCACGGTGAAGTCCGCCGTGTCGCGTGCGCTCGGCAAGCTGCGCGAGGACCCTGAACTGGACGTCGTCCGATAGCGGCCGGACAGCCGCCGACCGGTGTTAGTTGTCTCTCCCCTAGTGACATACCGCCCGGTATGTGAGCAGAATCAGCGCAGCCCCTTTACCACCGAGTAGGCAATGTCGCCCCCGGGAGGACCGCCGTGCTGAGCACCATGCAGGACGTACCGCTGCTGATCTCAACGATCCTGACGCATGGGTCGAGGATTCACGGCGAGTCACAGGTGACCACCTGGACGGGCGAGGCCGAGCCGCACCGCCGCAGCTTCGCCGATATCGGCGCCCGCGCCGCCCAGCTGGCCCATGCCCTGCGCGACGACCTGGGTGTCCAGGGCGACGACCGGGTGGCCACGCTCATGTGGAACAACGCGGAACACACCGAGGCGTACTTCGCGATCCCCTCCATGGGTGCGGTCCTGCACACGCTCAACCTGCGGCTGCCCGCCGAACAGCTGGCCTGGATCGTGAACCACGCGGCCGACCGGGTCGTGATCGTCAACGGTTCGCTGCTGCCGCTGCTCGCCCCGCTGCTGCCCCACCTGAAGCCGTTGCGGCACGTCGTGGTCTCCGGCCCGGGTGACCGCTCCCTGCTGGACGGCGCGACCGTGGCCGTGCACGAGTACGAGGACCTGATCGCCGGCAAGCCGACGGCGTACGACTGGCCGGAGCTCGACGAACGCCAGGCCGCCGCCATGTGCTACACCTCCGGCACCACCGGCGACCCCAAGGGCGTGGTGTACAG
This sequence comes from Streptomyces sp. NPDC058683, assembly GCF_042716195.1. NCBI lineage: Bacteria > Bacillati > Actinomycetota > Actinomycetes > Kitasatosporales > Streptomycetaceae > Streptomyces > Streptomyces sp. NPDC058683. The sequence continues at coordinate 58,120 of NZ_JBHXSK010000030.1, read as the reverse complement.
CCACCGTTCGATCTACCTGCACTCCATGCAGGTCAACATGACCCAGTCGATGGGCCTGACCGACCAGGACACCTCCCTGGTCGTCGTGCCCCAGTTCCACGTCAACGCCTGGGGCCTGCCGCACGCCACCTTCATGACCGGCGTCAACCTGCTCATGCCGGACCGTTTCCTCCAGCCCGCCCCGCTCGCCGAGATGATCGAAACGGAGCGGCCCACGCACGCGGCCGCGGTCCCCACCATCTGGCAGGGCCTGCTCGGCGAACTCACCGCCCGGCCCCGGGACGTCGCCTCGCTCACCCAGGTCACCATCGGCGGCTCGGCCTGCCCGCCCTCCCTCATGGCCGCGTTCGACAAGCTGGGCATGCGGGTCTGCCACGCCTGGGGCATGACCGAGACCTCGCCGCTGGGCACCGTCTCCCGCCCGCCGGCCCACGCCGTCGGCACGGAGCAGGAGTTCGCCTACCGCCTCACCCAGGGCCGCTTCCCGGCCGGTGTCCAGGCCCGGCTGACCGGCCCCGCCGGCGAACGCCTCCCCTGGGACGGCGAGTCGGCCGGTGAGCTGGAGGTGCGCGGCCCCTGGATCGCGGGCGCCTACTACAACGGCCCCGACGCCGACCCGCTGCGCCCCGCCGACAAGTTCAGCGAGGACGGCTGGCTGAAGACCGGTGACGTCGGGACCATCTCCCCCGACGGCTTCCTCACCCTCACCGACCGCGCGAAGGACGTCATCAAGTCCGGCGGCGAGTGGATCTCCTCGGTCGAGCTGGAGAACGCGCTGATGTCCCACCCGGACGTCGCCGAGGCCGCGGTGGTCGCCGTACCCGACGACAAGTGGGGCGAGCGCCCGCTGGCGACGGTCGTCCTGCGGGAGGGCTCCACGGCCACCTTCGAGACGCTGCGCGTCTTCCTCGCCGAGGAGGGCAAGATCGCCAAGTGGCAGCTGCCGGAGCGCTGGACGGTGGTGGAGGCGGTACCGAAGACGAGCGTCGGCAAGTTCGACAAGAAGGTGCTGCGGAGGCGCTACGCGGAGGGCGAACTGGACGTCACCAGCCTCTGAGCGCCCCACGCTGAAGCGCCCCGTCAGGGGCGCGGGGCTGTTTCGATATGCGGCTACCGCCGCGTGGGCACGACCAGCCACGAACCGCTCGCGGCCGGCTGACGGCAGTTCCCCGGCGGCGCTTCGTCAGTTGGTCCCGATCCGCGCCAAGAGATCCACGATCCGGCCCTGCACCTCGGAACTCGTCGACCGCTCCGCCAGGAACAGCACCGTCTCCCCCGACGCCAGCCGCGGCAGGTCCGCCTGGTCGACGGCGGCCGTGTAGACGACCAGCGGCGTCCGGTTGAGCTGCCCGTTCGCACGGAGCCAGTCGATGATGCCGGCCTGGCGGCGGTGCACCTGCAACAGGTCCATCACCACCAGGTTCGGCCGCAGCTGCCCGGCCAGCGTCACCGCGTCCGCGTCGCTCGCCGCCCGCGCGACCTGCATCCCGCGCCGCTCCAGCGTCGCGGTCAGGGCGAGGGCGATCTCCGCGTGCTCCTCGATGAGCAGCACCCGCGGCGGATGCTGCTCGCTGTCCCGGGGCGCGAGCGCCTTCAGGAGTACGGCGGGATCGGCGCCGTACGCCGCCTCGCGCGTCGCCTGTCCCAGTCCGGCCGTGACCATCACCGGCACCTCGGCCGCCACCGCCGCCTGCCGCAGCGACTGCAGCGCGGTCCGCGTGATCGGCCCGGTCAGCGGGTCCACGAACAGCGCCGCCGGGAACGCGGCGATCTGCGCGTCGACCTCCTCACGGGAGTGCACGATCACCGGCCGGTAGCCGCGGTCGCTCAGCGCCTGCTGGGTGGTGACGTCCGGCGCGGGCCACACCAGCAGCCGGCGCGGGTTGTCCAGCGGCTCTGGGGGCAGCTCGTCGTCCATCGGCTGCGGGCGCGGCGGGTCCGCGACCTCGACCGCCCCGCCCGGACCGTCCAGCGGCTCCGGGCCCTCGGCGGCGTTCACGTCCGGTGCGCCTATCGCGTACGACCGTCCGGCGCCCTCGGTGGCGCCCGTGAGCCGGGACTGCCCGGCCAGCGACGGCTGGGGCAGCGGCTGGGCCACCGGCTGCTCGGCCGGCGGATGTGGCCGGGCGGCCTGCTCGGGCTGCTGCTGCTCGTTGCGCGTGCCCAGCTTGCGGCGCCGCCCGTTGCCGCCCGGCTGGTGCGGGGGCGGGGTCGCCGTCGGCTGCTGCACCTGCGCGGCCTGCCGGGAGAACGGCACCCCCTGCCCCAGCGTCCGCACGCTGAACGCCCGGCCCTGCGTGGAGTCCGGGTCGGCCGGCGCGGGCGTCGCCGCCTCGGCGGGCAACGGCTGCGCGGCTCGGGCGGGTTGAGCGGCGGGCGCGGGCGCTTCGTCGCCGCCGCCCGGCCACTGCTGCGGTACGGGGGCCACGGGCGCGGCCTCCGCCGGCAGCGGCTGGGCGCCGGCCGGGGTGGCTTCGGCGGCCGGGGCGGGCTGCGCGGGCAACGGCTGGGCCGGGGTCGCCGGAGCGGGGATCTGCGGCTGCGACTGCGGCTGCTGTGCCTGCGCCGGTACGGCGGCCGCGCCCGGCAGCGCCTGCGGAACCGGCAGGCCGGGCTGACCCGCCTGCACGGGCGGCACCGGCTGCTGACCGGCGGCCGCCGGGGCGACGGGGATGCCGGACGGCGCGGCGACCTGGGACGCGGGCCCGGCCTGGGCCGGGATGCCCTGGCCGGGCTGACCGGGCGGAAGCTGCCCCGGCGGTACCGGCTGGCCGGGTGCGCTCGCCTGCGCGGGCACCGTCGGCACGGCGGCCGGCGTGGCCTCGTCGGGCTGGCCGACGGCCCGTCGACGGCGGCCCGTCGGCGCGTTGGTGGGGTGCGGCTGCGGCGGGGTGTGGTCCTCGGCCTGGTCGTGCGCCACGGCGTCGTGCCGGCCCTCCTCACCCGCCACCGCGACCGGATCGGGGGTGCGGTCGGCCTCGGCGGGCGGCAGTGCGAAGACCGGACGGGGGCCCGCCTGCTGCTGCTCCGCCCGCTCGGCCGCCGCGGCCAGCGCACGGCGCCGCCGCCCGCTCGGCTGCCCCTCGTCGTCCTGCGCGGCAGCGGCAGCGGCAGCGGCAGAGGCAGTGCCAGCGGGCGCGGGCGCGGGCAGCGCCGGCGGCAGCGCCTGCCGCTCGTCGGGCTCACGCCGGGCGCGTCGCCCCGCCGCCGGTGCGGGCACGCCCTGCGGCGGAACGGTGCCACCGAGCCCCGTACCCGCGGCGGCCGTACCGGCGCCCTGCTCGGCCGCCGTCACCACGGCACCCTCGGAGACGCCGGCGACACCGGCGCCCCCCGCGTCTCCGCCGGCACCCGCGTCGGCCGGTCGTCCGCGCCGCCGCCCGGTACCGCCGGACGCCGACTCCGCGCTCTCGATGCTCGCGGCGCTCTCGATCGCGGCGGGTCCGCTCTCCAGGGCCGCCGCCTCGGCGGCACGCCGGCGCCGCCGTCCGGTCGGCAGCACGGCCGGGACCTCGCCCTCGCCGCCCTCGCCGCCGGGCACGTCGCTCTCCAGGAAGGCGTCCACGGAGGACCGCCGGGCCCGGCGCCGTCCACCGGCGCCGCTGTCGTCGCCGGCCGGGATCACGGCCACCGCCGTACCGGCCGGAGGGGTCACGGCCCCGGCGCCGCCCCCGATCGGCACCTCCAGGACGAACGCGCTGCCGCTCATGCCCGGCACCTCGTGCGTCTGCAGCACACCGCCGTGCGCGCGCACGATCCCGCGCACGATCGGCTCGTGCACCGGGTCGCCGCCGGGATACGGCCCGCGCACCTCGATACGGACGACCTCACCGCGCTGCGCCGCCGCGACCACCACCGTGTTGTCCATGTAGCCGCCGGCGGAGACGGGCGCGTTGCCGGTCGCGTCGACACCCGCCACGTCCGCGACGAGATGCGCGAGCGCGACGGCGAGCCGCTGCGGATCCACCTCGGCCTCGATGGGCGGCGCGTGCACGGCGAACTGGACCCGCCCGGGCCCGATCAGCTCCACCGCCCCGTCCACACCGGCGGCGACGACCGCGTCCAGCATCACTTTCGTGCGGTTGATGTCCTCGGTCCCGGCGTCCAGCGCCTGGTAGCCGAGCACGTTGTCGATGAGCTGGGTGATACGCGAGTAACCGGCCGAAAGGTGATGAAGCACCTGGTTGGCCTCGGGCCACAGCTGCCCGGCGTCGTCGGCGGCGAGCGCGGCCAGTTCCCGGCGCAGTTCGTCGAGGGGGCCGCGCAGCGACTGCGCGAGCAGGGTCAGCAGCTGTTCGTGCCGCCCGGAGAGGGCCTCGTACCGGTCCTTCTCGCGCTCGCCGAGGGCCGCGTACCGCTCCTCGCCGGACGCCAGCTCCTCGGCCTGCCGCTCGCGCAGCTCCTCGACCTCGGTGACGTGCTTCTGGCGCAGCGCGGTCAGGTCGGAGGCGTGCTCCTCGGAGAGCCGCTCCAGCTCCTCGGCGTGCGTCTTCTCCTGGGTGTCCTTCTCCTCGGACAGCGCGTCGTACGGCCGCCGGTCGGTGAAGGTCATCACGGCGCCGACGAGCTGGTCGCCGTCGCGTACCGGCGCGGTCGTCAGATCGACCGGCACCTTCTTGTCGCCCTTGGCCCACAGCACCTGGCCGCGCACCCGGTGCTTGCGCCCGGAGCGCAGGGTGTCGGCGAGCGGCGACTCGGCGTACGGGAAGGGTGAGCCGTCGGCGCGCGCGTGCAGCACCAGGTTGTGCAGCTCCTTGCCGCCCAGCTCACCGGCCCGGTATCCCAGTATCTGAGCGGCGGCCGGGTTCACGAGCACGATCCGGCCGTCGGTGTCCGTCCCCACGACACCCTCGCTCGCGGCCCGCAGGATCATCTCGGTCTGCCGCTGCGAGCGGGCCAGTTCGGCCTCGGTGTCCACGGTGCCGGTCAGGTCGCGCACGACCAGCATCAGCAGCTCGTCGGCGCCGTAGCCGTAACCGTCGTACGCCTGCTGCCCGTTCTCCAGGTTGGCGCTGGTGACCTCGACCGGGAACTCCGAGCCGTCGGTCCGGCGCGCCACCATCCGGGTCGGCTTGGTACGCCCGCGCGGATCCATGTGATCGGGCCGCCGCATGGACCCCGGGATGAGCCGGGAGTCGAACTGCGGCAGCAGATCCAGCAGCCCTCGCCCGACCAGCGCGGTACCCGGTGCCTCGAACGCCTCCAGAGCGATCGTGTTCGCGTTGACGACGGTCCCGTTGGCGTTGACCAGCACCAACGCATCCGGCAGCGCATCGAGTATGGCTGCGAGGCGAGCAGCGCCTCGGGATGGCCTGCTGCTCACGAGACGCTTCCTCCCTGTTACCGCACCTTGCCGACCGCTCGGGCCATCTTGCCAACCGGCCCGCGGCGTGTCACGCGAGGGAGTCTAAAGGCACCGGTTGCGCTCACGGCGCCGGATGAGAGGGAGGTCGCACGACGAAGTGACGGCGAACATGTGACCGACACGCCTCACCTCCGCCGTATCTCCGCGAGACTTTTACGGGAGCGGGGCCTCCGCCATGGAACCGCTGTGCCGCCTCGACGGCTGAATCGCTCGACGGGCGACCGGGCCGCCGGGCCCTAGGAACCCAGGTCGGGCAGGAGGGGGACCATGCGGTTCCAGCGTCCGATCTCACAGCCGTTGCTGCGGTCGTAGGCCGCGTCGACCGGGCGGCCGGCCCAGGTGCCGGTGACATGGGCGGTGGCGGGGCCGCCGTACAGCATGGTGCAGGCGGCGCCGGGGGCGACCGGGGCGAAGGTGTCCCGTCCCCAGCGCGTGTTCCGGTCGAGCGCCTGGCAGGCCCCGCTCACGTCCGGGTGACTGCCGGCGCCGGGATGGCAGGACAGCTCGTACGTGCCGTCCCGCCCGTCCCCGGCGTGCCGGACGGTGACGGTGAGGTGGTCGCCCTGGACGGCGGCGGAGGCGGGCAGGGCGGGGAAGGATCCGAGAACGGCGGCGACGGCCCCGAGGGCGCCCCGCACGGCGAAGTGAGACATGTCCTGACCAACGCGTCGGCCGCCCGGACGTTGCGGCGCGCCCCCGACGACGGGAAGTGCTTTGCCCTGCGACCCGCCTGCCTAGTACCGTGGGAGCCGATTGGTGACAGCACGCTCGACTGTGTCATCATCTGCACGCACCACTCGCGCTCGCGCGGGCGGCTGTGCGGGAGGCGTCGCCTAGTCCGGTCTATGGCGCCGCACTGCTAATGCGGTTTGGGACTTCAATCCCATCGAGGGTTCAAATCCCTCCGCCTCCGCACCTGACTCAGGGAGCCCGACCATTTTCGGTCCGGGCTCCCTGAGTCGTTTGCGGCCCTGCCTGCGCTCCGTGGTGATCACCGCCCCTCCCGACGGCCGGTGCGTGCAGGACCCCGAGATATGGCGTTTCCGCAGGTCACAATGGGTGCACCTAACGGATTTCACATGGCGGCGGCAGTCATGTAATGTTCTTCCTGTCGCCGCGAGCGGCCCGGAAGGGCCGGAAGCCAAGACGAAAAAGCAAGAGAACAAGCACTCGTAGCTTAACGGATAGAGCATCTGACTACGGATCAGAAGGTTGCAGGTTCGAATCCTGCCGAGTGCACACAGGTCAAAGGCCCCCTGGGATTGTTCCAGGGGGCCTTTGACATCAACCGTTGACATCAACGCGGGTGAAAGTGCCGATCACTCCTTGGTGTCCGGCTGCTGCTCTCCCTGCGACCTTGCGTTCCTGCTCCTGCTGCGCCTGATGCTGTACGAGTGCCTGCACGCAGGCCTTCGGGAGCGACACCTTGCGGATCGATCGAGTCGTCTTGGGGGTGCCGAAGATCAGCTCACGCCGGATTCGTTGCACGTTCCTGCGGACCCGGAGTTGGCCGTTCTTCAGGTCGATGTCCTCCCAAGTGAGCGCGAGAGCTTCGCCCCGCGCGGTTCGGGTAGGGGCGGTGAGCCATGGGCGCCAGCATGATAGAGGTGTGGGTCATGTCCGGCGTGGCGTCAATGCCTTCCCTGCAGGGTCAGTCCGGCGAGGTGCCTGTGACCATCAGCGATAGTCGGCCCGAGGCGGCGGGGTAGGCCGCTGGTGAGGGACCTGCGCTCAAGGGCGGTTGGCCCGTTTGCTCAGAGATAGTTGACCATTCCAGGATCCCGTACCCACGCTGCCGTGCCTCACCGTGTGGCCTTCTTGGGTTCCGCTCCGCCAACGCAGCGGATGTGCGTCACCAGCGGTAGAGATAAGGCCGACCGTCGGTGATGTTTTGCATCTATGCTCCAGTGCCGGGAAATGGACGAGGGGGACCGCGATGTCGGATGGCATGCTCTTGTTGCTGACACTGATCTGGATGGCGATTGTGAGTCCCGCCGGGATTGCCGTGGTTCTCGGCCTCGTCTTTGTCCGGGATGCATACAACGGCGTCTCCGCTGACGTGGGGGCCATGACGAGGCGTAGAGGGTGGATCATGGTCTGGATCGGTGCGCCTATCTTCGTCGCCGCCATGTTCCTGTCTCCGTGGTGGTGGGTGTAGTTGCTGGGCCGCGGCTCCACGGCTGCGATCGTTTCGACGTGGCCAACCATCTCTGCGAGTGGCCATCTACCGTTGCGCGTCACAGTGCCGGGGCGGGACTCAGCCTAGAATCGAACACATGAGCGAGATGTTGCCACCGGACTCCGCGCGCCTGCGTGTGATCCTCGCGCACCTCGACAAGGAGCTGACCGACCACGAGACCATCGGCACCTACCTGCGTCTCCAGCGCGATGCCGTCCAGGCGGCGATCACCAAGGCTGAGATACGGCGGAAGCCTCGCGCCGCACAGCCGCCCCATCAGGGTCCGAGGCGGATGAAGTTGAAGCCCGGGACGTACATGCTGGAGCCGAAGACCCAGCCTGACCATCCGAGGTCCGCGTACGTCCACATCGGTGGCTGCACCGCGATCGAACGGCCGGCGACGGAGTGCACGATCCGACAGGCGGAGCTTTCACTGACCCAGCAAGCGGTCGGAGCCCAGGCGTGTCCGACCTGCCGACCTGACATGGCACTGGGCATCGACGTTGCCTAGAAGACGTATGGTCCAGCTCCCTCAGAATGGGGCGCCAGAGGGAGCATCCGCCCAACCTCGACCACGGTCACGGACGATGCCTCCGGAGAGGGAAGGCTCTCAGCTGTGGCGGTAGTCGGAAAACCCCCAGGTCGAAGGGGGTTCAAGGTGGGTCTACGCAACGTTCTTGAAAACCGTTGTACTCCCAGCCAGAACAGATTCCCCCACCTCATCAAGCTGGCTGCGCTCCGCCGGGTGCGCTCCCGGCTCCGCGCCGGGCGTGGCTCCTGCCTTCGGCCCGCTCCGCCCGCGCTGCGCCGACGCGCGCCCACGCAACGAGAGCCGGGTCATGGGTGATCGCCGTAGAGAATGGCCACCGGTCAGAACAGCCTCCGGTGGGGGCGCTCAGGCTCCGAGATGGCGGGGGCCGGCGAGTAGTGGCGTGCGTGGAGTGCTCCTAGCGCTACGACGAGGGAGTGAGATATCGAAGGACGGATCCGAGGAATTCGCTAAGCTGCAGATTTTCCACCTCGTGAAGCTTCATCCCAAGAACTTCAGGGACCCAGGTCTTCTTGTTGCCGATCTCTGGGTGCCATCTTTCAAGTACGCCGACGGGAACCACGAAGATGCCGCACCCGGAGAGGACCTTCACGATGCGCTGCATAGCGGCTGAAGGTTCGCCCTGTGGTACTGCAGAAACGCCACCGGTCTTCAGCTGTTCCCAGCCTGATACATGCCTTATGGCTTGGGCGACCGCTTTCCTCACCTCATCAGGAATGGCATCCTTTTCTCCTGGATTCGAGAGTCCAGATACGACATCCATGAGATCCGCGCTGCTCTGACATCAGCCGCTGACATCAACAGCCACGCACACCAGCGCACAGCGGCGGACTGAGGTGAGCTGGGGCCCGTGAACCGTGGGCGCTCACAGGCTGGTTGACGGTGCGCTTGTTCGGGGTGAACACGCCAACGGATCACAGGACCGAGTTCGGGGACGGGTAGCGGCCGGTCGGTGGATCGCGGCGCGGTATGGCGGTGTGTCTGTAGGGCCGCACAGGGCGGGTGTGGCTTGATCGTCGGGCGGTCCCGGCAGGGGCCTGAGCATCAACCGACGTCTGCGGCACACCCCGAGTGCCGCGCTCTTTGTCGAGGAGTCCCCCATCGTGAGACCGACCCTGCGACCTGCCGTGTTCCCACGACGTGGTGCAAAAGCCGCTGGTGAGTGGCTGCGGGCCCGGCGTGCTGCCGTCCTGCTCGCCGCGGTGGCGCTGCCGGCGGCCCTGGTGGTGCCCACGGCCACGCCCGCTGCTGCGGCGGTGCCCGTGACCGTCACCTTCAACGCGGGCGCCAACCAGCCCTTCACCGTCCCGGCCGGCGTCACCCAACTGACCGTCACCGCCACAGGCGCCGCGGGCCAGAACGGGCCCAACGGCAGCGCGGGCGGCAACGGCGCCACCGTCACCGGCACCGTCACCGTGCCGCCGAGCACCACCACCCTCTATGTCAACGTCGGCACGGGCGGGGGCGCCGGCGGCGGACCGGTGACCACGGGCGGCGCCGGCGGCGGTGCCAGCGACGTCCGCACCTGCAGTTCGGCCGGCCCCGGCTGCACCCTGACCGGCGTCCCCGGCACCGACCCCCGCCTCATCGTCGCGGGCGGAGGAGGAGGCGGCGCAAGCAGCGTCTCCGGATTCCCCAACCCGTCGGCCACCGGCGGAAACGCCGGAAACACCGGGGGGGCCGGCGGCGACAGAACGGACAGTGGCAAGGGCGGCGGCGGCGGAACCCAGACCGCCGGCGGCACGGCCGGAGCCGCATGCGCCTTCTCCGGTACGTCCGGCGCTCCGGGAACAGGCGGTGCAGGTGGCACCGGGGGAGGCAGCTTCGGGGCCGGCGGAGGCGGGGGCGGCTGGTTCGGTGGAGGCGGAGGCGGGGGCTGCAACCAGATCCGGAACTCCCCTCCGGCGGCCGGCCCCGGTGGCGGTGGTGGTGGGTCGAACCTCGTCCCGACGGGTGGTACCTCCGGACCTGCAGCGGGAGCGGCCCAGGTGACCATCACCTACGAGCCGGTCCCCCCCACCTGTGCGACTGCCACGCCGACCATCACCGGCACCAACGGCCCCGACTTCCTGGTCGGCACTCCCGGCGACGATGTGATCTTCGCTCTCGGCGGCAGCGATGCGGTCGACGGCCGCGGTGGCAACGACCTCATCTGCGGCGGCGACGGCAACGACTCGTTGTCCGGCGGTGACGGCAACGACCGCATCGAGGGTGGCAACGGCGCCGACAGCCTGAACGGCGGCAACGGCAACGACGCCCTCTTCGGCGGTCCCGGCAACGACGCCCTCTTCGGCGGCCCTGGTACCAACACCAACGACGGCGGCCTCGGCGTCAACGCCTGTTTCAACCCCTCCACCGGACCCGGCTGTCCCTGACCCACCCCACACGCCGCCGACCTGATCGACGGACATCAGAAACGGGCCCCGGCACCTCCCTCGTCGCAGCGGCGACCAACGCACGAGGCCCGTTTCAACGCTTTGTCCAACCGAGGAGAGTAAGCCTGCTCGCACGCGGAGCCGTCTCGCGGGACCTGGGCATGTTGCGTGACATCAGTAGCTGACATCAACAGAGGCGTACAACCGCGCACCGTGGCACGCCTGTGATCGGTGGACGAGCCGACAGATTCCAGCAGGCGAGCGGTTCGTGATGGTGCAGCACGCGCCTACGGATCAGAAGGTTGCAGGTTCGAATCCTGCCGAGTGCACACAGAGTGAAGGCCCCGGATCTGTCCGGGGCCTTTGTCGTTTCGGGGTCGTACGGCAGCGAAGTACAGCAACGGCTGATGTCCGCCGTCGGTCCGTGACCCGCCCATTGCTTCGGAGAGCTTGCCGAGCGCGGCCTGTACCTCCTCCTCCTGCTTCGACCACAGTCCAGGGCGTTGATCGATGAGGCGGCCGCAGCCACGGCGCAGCCGGTGATCAGTTGTCGGCGTACTGATCGCGCACGCCGCCTACGACCCACCGTGGAAGAAGCCGGACTTCAGGTCCCGGATGGTGGCGTCGAGTGGGTGCCCACTGACGATGAACGGTCCGCTCCAGGGCGCGCTGAGTGCGAAGAGCAACGCCAGGCTCAGCCCGACCACACTCGCAACCCCCACGATGAGCAGCGACGTTCGCAGACTGCTGCGGAAGACCAGTGCGCCGGAGTTCACGATCAACGCCAGTCCGCTGACCACAAGCGTGACGACGTAGAGCGCGGGAACGTCGCGTGAGGCGGCCGCAACGCGGGCGCGGCGACTACTGGTGACACCGTCCAGGGCAACCACCAGCTCCGTGCCGGTCGGAGTTCCCACATCGGGCCGGGCCGCCTCGGCGCGCACACTCCGCTCCAACCGTGCGATCGCACGAGCGGTGGCCGGGTCGTCACCGGACGCCGCTGCCGTACCTTCCCACTCCCTGGCACGCGTGGTCTGCAAGTAGTCCAGCAGTGCCGCATGGATCGGCTCCGACTGGACGCGCGGGCTTGTCGCCGCCCATGCCAGGCGGGAGGACGCGGCCGCCTCATCGCTCACCAACCCCTCGGCCGCGCGCAGGTAGCCGGCCTCGCTGGCCAGCGAGAGTGCCGCAAAGATCGCGAAGGCAGCGCCGAGTGTCGGCATCAGGGGCGTGGCGATCTGCGGCACCCGATCCCGTTCCCCGACCGGTACGAGCGCCCGGACGCCGACCCGCGCCACTGCCGCAACCAGGAAGGCAAGGAGGAGTCCGCCCACAACCAGCACCACCGCCGGCAGCGAGGTCAACCAGTCCACCACATCACCTACCGCGCGTTCCCGCGAGCGCCCCACGGCGGCGGCACATCGGGCCCCGCGACCTGAAGCTCCTCGTCGATCACTTCCAGCGAACGCTCCATGATCACAGGGCAAAGACCTCTGAAGCTCGCGACGCCCGGCACGGCACCTCCTTTCGTTGGCCGAACAGCCGAATACGGTCCAGTACGAGGCTGTACCGGCAGCGCCCGCCGCGCCCGTCCCACTTTCCGTCCCACGATCCCAACCCGGCTCGGCGGAGGAACTCTGCGACGCCGGCCATGTCTGGGCTCGGCCAGAGGCCCTGGAGCATTCCGGGGCCTCTGGCGTCTCAGGGGTGTTGAGATGCGCATCCTGTTGCGGCGAGGCGAGGTCGCAGCTTTACGGAACGGGCTGATAGGCCACGGTCGTGCCGGGGCACGCCTCCGCGAGCTGGCTGAGTGCTTCGAGTTCGACGGCGTCTGCGGTGAGTCCCCAGCGGAGTTTGGTTCCGGTCCATTCCGAGACGTACCGGCACGTGGCTTCGACGGTCGGCGGCAGCCACTGGGCCGGGTCCTGGTCGGCCTTGCTGCGGTTCGAGGCTGCCGACACGGCGACGAGGGAGGTCGGGATGTCGAGGTCGTTGGCGTAGGCCTCGCGCCGCTCCGGCGTCCACTGCGACGCCCCGGAGTCCCAGGCTTCGGCCAGCGGCACCATGTGGTCGACGTCCAGGGCTCCGGCGGGGGTGATCCACTTGGAGTCGTAGTACGACCACCAACGCCCTCCGGACAGCTTGCAGCCCGGGAGGACCTGGGGAGGGTCGACCGCCTCGGAGAGAAGCACCTCGGCTCGGGTGTTGCAACCGTCGGTCGGGTTCTGGCCCGCGTTCCAGTGCTTGAAGCTCGTGCGCTGATAGCCGTCGCGTACCTCCGCGGCGACCGGGAGTGCCTGGACCGCGGCCGTCATGGGGACGGTGAACACCGGGGTGGAACGGTCCTGCGCTTGAGCTGGAGTGGATGCCATGAGGGACACGACGAGGAATACGACCGCAACGGCGGCCATCCTGAGGCTCTTGATCACGTCAAGCAGAGTTGACCGCGGGTACCTCGTTCGAGGGGTCCGACTCGAATGAATGAGCCATATGGATGTCTCAGTTCACCGGACAGGTGTGCACGCAGTCACCCGATGAGGAAAGGCTCTGCTGCTAGGGCGACGTCGCGAGGGCAGCGCTCCGCGGGGGCTCGGTCGTCTCGGCAGGCGGTGCGCACGGCAGCCGTCCGGAGCCGACGCGGAAAGGGCAGGTCAACGGAGGTTCGTCGCCCGTGCCCCGAAGTTCTGACGATTCACGGCGAAATGACCGTAATGCGATGATTGGAACGACGGGTGATCCCTCGATGATCGCGAGGAGCGGCAGGTGGATGCCTCGGACGAACTCCTTCGTAGGACCGAACCGTCGGCTCTGTTGCATCTCGACGGCGTTGTCCGCGCCGTGAACGCGGCGATGGCCACGGCGCTCGGCAGGCCGGCGGAACAGTGTGTGGGCCGGTACGCATGGGAGCTGGTGCCCGACAGCCAGCGCCCCCTGGTCGAGCGCATGGTGACCCACGCGAGCCGGCAGCAGCTGGCGATGCGGGTGCTGGACCTTCCCAGCCCCGATGGGGCATCTCTGGCCTTCCTCGTCGAGGCGCGGCCGGTGACCGCCGACGGGGGCGAGCAGCTCGTCTGGATGCACTCCCTGAACGTGCAGAAGGACCTCGGCAGCCTGCTGATGCCGTTCCGGCTGTCGGCGAGGGCCGCCGGTCTCGGCCTGTGCATCTACCACCCCGAGGTGCAGGAGCTCGAATGGCTGGGAGGCGCGGCCGCCGTGGGCGCGCTGTTCCCAGAGGCCTCGGTGTCCCTGCCCTGGGTGGTCCGGCACGTCCACCCCGACGATCGCAACTCCCTGCACCGGCTCCTGGCCGCGGAGACTCCCCAGCGCACCTGGACCGAACTGCGGTTCCACACCGATCACGGTGACCGGTACGAACTGGCTTGCCAGACCCGTAGGGTCCGGCTGGGGTACGACGGCCCCGAGCAGGTCTTCGGGATGATCCGCGACGACACCCAGCACGAGGCCCGCCGCAAGGAGATGCTGGCCAGGCTGGGGGCCGAGCGGCGCCGCGCCGATGAGATCGCCGAATTCTCCTCCGCCCTCATCCGTACCGCCTCCGAGCAGGAGCTTCAGCAGGTCGTTCTGACACGGCTCGCCGCGACCTTCGGCGGTACCAGCGCGGCACTCGCGCTCGTCGACCACGAGCACCTCTTCGTCTCCTCGGACGGCGGGTTCCCCGCGTGGCACGCCGACGAGGTGCGCAGCATGGACCTGGACGAGCGGCATCCGCTGACCGAGGTGATCCGCACGGGCGAGCCGCAGTTCATCGCCGATCGGAGGGAGCTTCTGCGCCGCTTGCCCCCCACGGACGCGGCGTCCCTGCCGCGGGTCGGCCCCGACGTCGCCGTGTCGATCACTCCCCTCGGCTCCGCCGACGAACAGCCGCTCGGGGCCTGGGCGGTGACCTACGAAATCGGGCACCGCCCGTCCCTGGACGAGAACGCGTTCACGCTCACCCTGGCCGAGCTGGCCGGCCAGGCCCTGGTGCGCATCAGATCGCAGCAGGCCCGCGTCGAGCTGGCCACGGCGGTTCAGCGCACCATGCTCCCGAAGCTGCCCGAGCACCTGCCGGGTCTGCGGGTCGCTGCCCGCTACCGGCCCTGCGGTTCCGGGCTCGACATCGGCGGAGACTGGTACGACGCCTTTCTCATGCCGGACGGCACGGTTGCCCTGGAGATCGGCGACGCCCAGGGGCACGACGTGGACGCGGCCGCCTTCATGGGACAGGTGCGCGGCTCCATGCGTGCGATCGCCGCCCACGAGCCGAACCCCGGAACCGTGCTGACGCACACCAACCAACTGCTCGTCGCGATGGACGTACCACGGTTCGCCAGCTGCAGCATGCTGCACATCGATGCATGCAACGGACAGGTCACCGGCGCCAGCGCCGGCCACGTGCCCCTGCTGTGTGCCCACGACGACGGCAGCCATGACGTACGCCGGCTGCCGGGCGGTCCGCTCCTGGGCGTCCTGCCGGACGCCGACTACTCGCAGGGGACCTTCACGCTGGACAAGGACACCGCTCTGGTCATGGTCACCGACGGCTTGGTCGAAGGGCCGGACCTCACGCTGGACGCCGGACTCGAGCAGACCGGAACACTGGCCGCCCAAGCCCTTCACGACGGACTGAGCCCCGAGGAGACCGCCGACCGCATCCTCGACGCAGCCATCGCCTCGAACAACCCCGACGACCTCGCCGTGCTGGTAGTCCGACGCACAGGGTGAACTTCCGTGATCAAGCACGGTTTGGTCAATCCGGCGAGAGGGAAACGCCTCACCGTGTCTTGAAACACCAGGTCAGCGGTCTGGCGGCAGAGTTCACGTGCGGATCTGTGCCGACGGCCACAGCAAACGGGCCGCGCGTAGGCTCATACTGAGCCATGACAAAGCCTGCGGCACCGAAGCGTCACCTGCCTACCAGCCCCTTCAAAGCCCCGGTCGCACCGGCTCCCAAGCACTTCGCCATGGGCGATCAGGTCACCCACGATGTGTACGGTCTCGGCCGGGTCATCGGCATCGAAGAGGGAACCGCGGCGCTCGTGGACTTCGGTTCGGCCCAAATGCGGATCCTGAGCCCGTACTCCAAGATGACCAAGCTGTAGGACCGCCGTGCCGGTCACGGCACGCCAGGCCCCATCAGGGACCTGTAACGAAAGGCAGACCTCTCATCGACTCGACGTCGCTGTTCTCCGCCCTGGAAGGGCAACCCCGCCGTTCCACCGCTGTATCGCCGCCTCCGACGACAAAGCCCTTCCAGGCACCGGACTTCGGAGAAGACGAGCCTTCCTGGACCGAGGACGCACAGGAGCCCGCCCCGGGCACGCGTGCGGCGCGGCCCGAGGCTGCCTAGCGGTCAGTTCGACAGCTGACCGCTGAGTGTCGCGGCGCTGCGGTGCTGCGAGGAGTGCGGGCGTCTGTACGCCCCGGAAGGGCGTGACGGAGCCGGCGCCCGTCACCGCCCCCCTGCCCCCAGCTCGCCAACCGACAGCAAAGGCCCCGGGTCGGTCCGGGGCCTTTGGCGTTTCGGGGCGGGGTGGCCGAGGAGCTGGGGCTTACGAGGGGTTGCCGGGGCGGATCGTGAGGGCGGCCGGTTCGTGGGCCGCCGTGCACGGCTCCGGCTCACGCCGTGGTGAGGACGCGGGTGCGCTCGCGGCCGCGGAGTGCCTGGCCGCGTACGACGATGATGCCCAGGCGGATGACGACCTCGCTGACGGCCATGAGGACCAGGGCGGCGACCCATGCCTGTTCGCCGGTGATGTCGTGGGTGGCGGAGAAGTGGGCTATGCGGGTCTCGCCGGAGGGGTGGGAGGTCCAGATCGCGAAGCCCAGGCGGAAGCCCATGCTCAGTACCCACAGGGCCGCCGCGCCCAGGGTCGCCTTGACCCGGACGTGCCCGTCCGCGAAGCGGACCCGGGTGAGCAGGCCGCCGGCCACGCCGCAGGCGATGCCGATTCCGGCGAACGCCGCGATGAGGGAGAGGTCGTTGCCCGCTGTCGGGATCTCGTGCAGGTAGCTGGTCGCCACCCAGGTGATCAGGCCCAGGGGCAGCAGCAGCCTGAAGGCCGTCAGCCGCTCCTCGCGCATCTGCTTGATGACCACGAGGATGAGCGCCACATCGATGATCCAGTCGGAAATCGTCATGCCCCGACTATCCGGTTCCGACCCCGTCCGGCACGTGGACCCATGGGTGGAAGCAGGGTGGAAAACAGGTGGATGCGGTTGCTCTACCCGGGGGAGGACTCAGCCCGGCTCCGTGGCGTCGCCGCAGTCGGCGGAGTCCTTGGAGCCGTTGCTGTTCAGTCGTTCCAGGTACTCGTGGGCCAGCTCCGTCGCGCGGGTGAACCAGTCGGTGAGGGTGCCCAGTTCGTCGGGGGTGTAGTCGGCGAACAGGTCCGCGAGGCGTGCGTAGTGGCCGGCGTACACCGCCTCGACGCGGACGACGGCGTCCGGGACCGCGGCCACGCGGACCCGGCGGCGGTCGTCGGGATCGGGGCGCCGGGTCACGTAGCCCGCGCGTTCCAGGCGGTTGAGGATGCCCGTCACCGCGCCCGTCGTCACATGGGCGCGGGCGGCCAGGTCGCCCGCCGTCAGCAGGTCCTCGCCCGCCTCCAGGACGAAACCGAAGCAGGTGAGGTCCGTGACGTTGACCCCGAGCCGCCGGGCCAGCTCCTGCTGGCCGATCACATGGGCCGCGATGAGGTGGTCCATCGCGGACCGGGCCCGGGCGGGGTCCGCGGGCGGTCGCGGCTTGCCGTGCATGGTCGTTCCCGATTCCTTGGGGGTTCGCGGGTCCCTGGAGATCCGCCGATCCTCGGAGATTCGCCGAATCCCTTAGCGAGTGAGAGATCTAGGGGGTAAATTTCTTAGCCCGTGAGGGATTCTAGTCGTCCTCGCGTCGGACGTTGTGTTTCTGCTGCCAGTGAAGTTTCCGCTGCCTATGAAGGGGAGGCGGGTACGTGAGTCAGCACGACGAAGGTCACACGGTCGCCGGGTGGACGGGTACCGCGATCGCGACGGTCGGAAGCGGCCTGCTGGGGCTGGGGGTGTGTGCCGTCTCGGTCCCGGCCCTGGCCGGAGGGGCCGCGGTGAGTGCCGCGAGCGTCCTGGTCACCTGGTGTCTGCACCTCGCCGGCTGGGGCAAGCCGCCCGGCCCCCGGCCCCGGACGCAGTGGCCGCTCGGGGTCCGGGACACCAGCGCCCGCGACGGCCACCCCGGATGCGTGTCGTGCCGGCTGGCGGGCCGGGGACGACGTACCGGGTCCGTGCTGGAGCCGGTGACCACCACCGGTGAGACCGAGCCGGCGACCGCCCGGACCGGCGGCTGACCGGCAGCCGGCACCCACCTCCACGTCCCCCGCTCCACGTCCCCCGCGCTCCGCTCCACCCCGGCCCGTTGTCAGTGCTGCCCTCTACGCTCGCGAGTGATGGCACAGGTGTGGAAATGCTCGGGGCTGCGGTGGTCGGACGACGGACCCGTGCTGGTGTGGAGCGGCGGGCGGCGCAGTGTGCTCGGGCCGGGGAAGCGCGTCGCCTTCAGGACGGCCGACGGAGCCGTGCGGCAGTGCGTGGGGGCGCGTGGCCATCCCTGCGCGGCACGTGCGTCCGTGTCCGGGCGCAGTACCGGCGTGCGCTGCGAAGAGTGCGCCCGGCTGGACCGGGCGCACTCCGTGGCCGCCGACGGCATCGCCGATGATCCTCGGCCGTACCACGTGTACCTGGCGTGGTTCGGGCCCGGCATGGTCAAGGTCGGGATCACCGCCGTCGAGCGCGGGCCGGCGCGGCTGCTGGAGCAGGGGGCCGTCTGCTTCAGCTGGCTGGGCGCCGGACCGCTGATGGCGGCGCGGCGGGCCGAGGAGTTGTTGCGGGCCGCGCTCAAGGTGCCCGACCGGATCCCCTACGGCGACAAGCGCGTCGTACGGGCCGCCCTGCCGGGAAGCGCAACCGAGCGTGCCGCCGAGGTCGTCGTCCTGCATGCGCGGGCCCTGGCGCTCGCGGCCTGGCCCGAGGCGCTCGTTCCCGAGCCCTGCCAAGTCGTCGACCACGTGCGGGTGTTCGGCCTGGACGGGGCGCCCGCCGCCGTCGGCGAGGTGGCCGAGCTGGTCCCGGGTGGCGTGGTGAGCGGTGAGCTCGTCGCGGCCGCCGGGCCGGATCTGCATCTCGCCACCCGGCGCGGGGTCGTCGTCCTCGACACGCGCTTGCTGCCCGGGTGGGAGCTGACCGCCGCCGGAGCCGGGGACGAGGGCGAACTCGGCGTTCCCCTGCGGGAGTTCACCGCACCCCAGGAGGGGCTGTTCTGACCCGTGCCGGACATCCGGGAAGGATCCCCGGGACGGACCCGCCGAGGTCCGCCCGAATCCACCCGACAGGCGCCCTGCCGCCCGCCCCGGTACGCTCTCATCAGCGGTTCATCGGGCTTTCATCAGGGGGCCGGGCGCACACCGGACGTACATGATCCGCACAGCCGGGAGGTGGGGGCCGGTCCCGAGTCGGTGCGCATGTGGTGGGATTCCCAGGCGTTCCCTGAGAGGCGCCTGTGTGTTTCTTAGGGAAATCACAGATTAGTGAAAGCGTGTTCTCAGAGGACCCCGACAAGGTGTCCACCATGACCACGACCTCGCCCCAGGGGCGCACCGAACTGCTGAGGCCGGACGGGAGCCCCGTCCGAGTGCTTGTGGTGGACGACGAGCTGTCGATCACCGAACTCCTTTCCATGGCCCTCCGCTACGAGGGCTGGCAGATCCGGAGTGCGGGTGATGGCACGGGTGCCATCCAGACCGCCCGGGAGTTCCGGCCCGACGCGGTCGTCCTCGACATGATGCTGCCCGACATGGACGGCCTCACCGTTCTCGGTCGCCTGCGGCGCGAGCTGCCCGACGTGCCGGTGCTGTTCCTCACCGCGAAGGACGCGGTCGAGGACCGGATCGCCGGTCTCACCGCGGGCGGCGACGACTACGTCACCAAACCCTTCAGCCTCGAAGAGGTCGTGGCCCGGCTGCGCGGGCTGATCCGCCGCTCCGGCGCCGCCGACCGGCGGTCGGACTCGGTGCTCGTCGTCGGCGACCTCACCCTGGACGAGGACAGCCACGAGGTCTCGCGGGCCGGGGAGGGCATTCACCTCACCGCCACCGAGTTCGAGCTGCTGCGCTTCCTGATGCGCAACCCGCGGCGCGTGCTCAGCAAGGCCCAGATCCTGGACCGTGTGTGGTCCTACGACTTCGGCGGCCAGGCCAATGTGGTCGAGCTCTACATCTCGTACCTGCGCAGGAAGATAGACGCCGGCCGGGAGCCGATGATCCACACCCGGCGTGGGGCCGGTTACCTGATCAAGCCCGCCGCGTCATGAGCGGGCGACGACGGCCGCGTGCGCAGAAGCGACGAGCAGGACAGCCGCGCACCCTGCGGACCCGGCTCGTCGTCGTGTCCGTGACCCTGATCGCCGTGGTCTGCGCGGTGATCGGGACCGTCACCACCCTCGTGCTGCGGGACCACCTGTACGGGCAGCTGAACAGCAACCTGCGCGAGGTCGCGCTGCGCGTGGCCGGCGGACCCCTGGGCGGCTTCGACGGCAAGGGCAGCCCCCCGGCCGGCACCGCCAGCAAGCTCAAGCCGAACCAGCAGAAGAGCCTCGGCGACCTCGTCACCCAGGGGCCGCAGCCGCAGAAGACCATCGCGGCCCAGGTCGAGAACGGGTCGATCACCAGCGGCAAGGTCGGCACCAAGGAGAACAACTCCGCCGGCTACACCCAGATGACCCCCGAGGACCTCAGCGACGCCCAGATCAAGGCGCTCGGTTCCGTCGCCCAGGACGAGCGGCCGCACACGGTCGACATCCCGGGCCTCGGCACGTACCAGGCCCAGTACGTCAAGGGCAACGACGGCACCTTCTACGTCGGCATCCCGACCTCCGACGTGGACGGCACGATCAACACCCTGATCATCGTCGAGATCAGCCTCACCCTCTCCGGTCTGATCGCCGCCTCCCTCGCCGGCACCGTCATGGTCGGCGTGGCCACCCGCCCGCTGCGCAGGGTCGCCAACACCGCCACCCGCGTCTCCGAACTCCCCCTGCACACCGGCGAGGTCAACCTCAGCGAGCGGGTCCCGGAGTCCGAGTGCGACCCGCACACCGAGGTCGGCCAGGTCGGCGCCGCGCTCAACCGCATGCTCAACCACGTGCACGGCGCCCTGCACGCCCGCCAGCAGAGCGAGATGCGGGTACGGCAGTTCGTCGCCGACGCCAGCCATGAGCTGCGCACCCCGCTCGCCTCCATCCGCGGTTACGCCGAGCTGACCCGGCGCGGCCGGGAGGAGGTCGGGCCCGACACCCGGCACGCCCTCGGCCGTATCGAGTCCGAGGCCGGCCGGATGACCCTTCTCGTCGAGGACCTGCTGCTGCTCGCCCGGCTGGACGCGGGCCGTCCGCTGCAGTTCGAGCACACCGACCTGATCCCGCTCGTCGTCGACACCATCAGTGACTCGCGCGCGGCCGGCATGGACCACAACTGGCGCCTCGACCTGCCCGACGAGCCGGCCCTGGTGGCCGCCGACGCGGCCCGTATCCAGCAGGTGCTGGTCAACCTGCTCGGCAACGCGCGCAAGCACACCCCGCCGGGGACCACCATCACCGCCCGTATCCAGCGGCGCGGCCCGTGGATGTGCGTGGACGTCGAGGACAACGGACAGGGCATTCCGCCGGACCTGCTGCCGCACGTCTTCGAGCGGTTCGCGCGCGGCGACTCCGCGCGGTCGCGGTCCACCGGGTCCACCGGCCTGGGGCTCGCCATCGTGCAGGCCGTCGCGTCCGCGCACGGCGGTGCCGTCACCGTGGACAGCGTTCCCGGCAGCACGGTGTTCACCCTCTATCTGCCCGCGCTTGCCCCGGCGGTTCCCCAGCCGGCCCCTGAAACGAACTGGCAATCGCACTCACAGGCACAGCACAGTGCCACCACATGGGTGCAACAGGGCGCTTGACCAGAGTCGTTCCCATGCGAACCGACTCTTCTCCCGGCACCCTGCCGGCGCGGGAGCACCTCCCGGCCGGAGACGCCGGTACGCCTGTCCTGGACGTAGTGATCCCCGTCTACAACGAGGAGAAGGACCTCGGCCCATGCGTCGTCAGACTGCATGACCACCTCAAGCGCACCTTCCCGTACGCGTTCCGCATCACCATCGCGGACAACGCGTCCACGGACACCACCCCCCAGGTGGCGCAGCGGCTCGAGGCGGAGCTGGCCGAGGTCAAGTCGTTCCGGCTGGAGCAGAAGGGCCGCGGCCGTGCGCTGCGGACCGTCTGGTCGGCCTCGGACGCGCCGATCCTCGCGTACATGGACGTGGACCTGTCGACCGACCTGAACGCGCTGCTGCCGCTGGTGGCGCCGCTCATCTCCGGCCACTCCGACCTGGCGATCGGTTCCCGGCTGGCCCGCTCGTCGCGCGTGGTGCGCGGTGCCAAGCGGGAGTTCATCAGCCGCTCGTACAACCTGATCCTGCGCGGCTCGCTGCAGGCCCGCTTCTCGGACGCGCAGTGCGGCTTCAAGGCGATCCGGCGCGATGTCGCGCAGGTGCTGCTGCCGATGGTCGAGGACACCGGCTGGTTCTTCGACACCGAGATGCTGGTGATCGCCGAGCGCGCGGGTCTGCGCATCCACGAGGTGCCGGTGGACTGGGTCGACGACCCGAACTCGACCGTGCACATCGTGAAGACGGCCACCGACGACCTCAAGGGCGTGTGGCGGGTCGGCAAGGCGCTGGCCACCGGTTCGCTGCCGCTGGACCGGGTCGCCCGCCCGTTCGGCGACGACCCGCGCGACCGCGACATCCAGGACGTGCCGAAGGGCCTGGCCCGCCAGCTCGTCGGCTTCTGCGTGGTCGGCGCCCTGTCGACCCTCTTCTACCTGGTGCTCTACAGCCTGTTCCGGCAGTTCTCCGGCTCGCAGATCGCCAACGCGCTCGCGCTGCTGGTGTCGGCCGTGGCCAACACGGCCGCCAACCGGCGCCTGACCTTCGGGGTGCGCGGCCGGGGCGGGGCGGTCCGGCACCAGGTGCAGGGCCTGGTCGTCTTCGGTATCGGCCTGGCGCTGACCAGCGGTTCGCTCGCCGCCCTGAACGCGGCGAGCAGCGACCCCGCGCACTCCACCGAGCTGGCGGTGCTGGTCGCCGCCAACCTCGCCGCGACCGTCCTGCGCTTCCTGCTCTTCCGCGCCTGGGTCTTCCCGGACCGCGACGGCAGCCGGCAGGACTCCTCCACGGTGGTGGCCGGGCACACCCCGTCGTCGCCGACTTACACCACGGCCTCCGGCGGACACCAGCAGCAGGGCGGCCCGCTGCCGCACCGCTCGGCGCACCAGCCCTACGTCCAGGGCTCCACCCAGCCCTACGCCCCGGGCTCCACCCAGCCCTACGCCCCGGGCTCCACCACGACCACCCAATTCCGCGCCGGTGAAGCCGCGGACGGCACCTGGAGGGACGCCACCATGCAGTTGCAGCCGGTGCGCCCCCATGACACCGATCCGGGGGATCCCCGATGAGCAGCACCCACACCGACCGTCCGACCCAGTGGGGCCCGGCGGCCCCCGCGGCTCCCGCGCCGCCCCGGCAGGCGCCGGACGTCCAGGACGTCCAGGACGTCCCGGCCGCGCCGGTGCCGCAGGCGGGCTCGGGCGAGCCCCGGCAGCCCTTCGCCCGGGGACTCTGGCGCGGCCGCCCCGAGGACCCCCGCTGGGCGCGCCCGGCCTTCCTCGGCCTGCTGCTCGTCACCGCGGTGCTCTACTTCTACAACCTGAGCGTCAACGGCTACTCCAACTCCTTCTACTCGGCCGCCGTCCAGGCCGGCACCAAGAGCTGGAAGGCGATGTTCTTCGGCTCGCTGGACGCGGGCAACGCGATCACCGTCGACAAGCCCTCGGCGTTCCTGTGGCCGATGGAGATCGCGGCCCGGATCTTCGGCCTGAACTCCTGGACGATCCTCGGCCCCGAGGTCCTCATGGGCGTCGGCACGGTCGCGGTCGTGTACGCCTCCGTGCGCCGCCGGTTCAGCCCCGCGGCCGGTCTGATCGCGGGCGCCGTGCTCGCGCTCACCCCCGTCGCGGCGCTGATGTTCCGGTTCAACAACCCGGACGCGATGCTGGCCCTGCTGATGGCGCTGGCCTGCTACTTCGTGGTCCGCGCCGTCGAGGACGGCAAGACGAAGTGGCTGGTGTGGGCGGGTGCGGCGATCGGCTTCGCCTTCCTCGCCAAGACCCTCCAGGCCTTCCTGATCCTGCCGGCGCTGGCGTTCGTGTACGCGGCCGTCGGCCCGCACACGCTGAAGAAGCGGATCGGCCAGCTGGCCCTCGCGACCGGCGCGCTGATCGTCTCCGCCGGCTGGTGGGTCGCGATCGTCGAACTGTGGCCGGCCTCCTCCCGCCCCTACATCGGCGGTTCGCAGAACAACAGCTTCCTGGAGCTGACCTTCGGCTACAACGGCCTCGGCCGCCTCAGCGGCGACGAGACCGGCAGCGTCGGCGGCGGTGGCGGCGGCACCGGCACCGGGCAGTGGGGCGCGACCGGCTGGGACCGGATGTTCAACTCCGAGATCGGCAGCCAGATCTCCTGGCTGATCCCGGCCGCGCTGATCCTGCTGGCCGGGGGCCTGGTGGCGACGCGCAAGCTGAAGCGGACCTCGGTGACCCGGGCCTCGTTCCTGGTCTGGGGCGGCTCGCTGCTGATCACCATGGTGGTCTTCAGCTACATGGCCGGCATCTTCCACCAGTACTACACGATCGCCCTCGCCCCCTACATCGCCGCGGTGGTCGGCATGGGCGCCGGGCTGCTGTGGGAGAAGCGCGCCGAGCTGTGGGTGTCGATCACCCTCGCCGCCGCCGTGGTCTCGGCCGCGGTCTGGGGCTACGTCCTCCTCGACCGCACCTCCACCTACCTGCCCTGGCTGAAGTGGCTGGTCCTGATCGGCGGTCTGGCCGCCGCGCTCGGCCTGATCTTCGCGGGCCGGATCAGCCGTCAACTCGCCCTCGGGGCGGCCGCGGTGGGCCTGGTGGCCGCGCTGGCGGGCCCGACGGCGTACACCCTCAGCACGGTGAACTCCGCGCACACCGGCTCCATCCCGACGGCGGGCCCGGCGGGCGCGAGCATGATGGGCTTCGGCGGCGGGGGCGGCGGCCGTGGCGGCATGGGCGGCGGCGGTGGCTTCGGCCAGGGCGGCCAGAACCAGCAGGGCCAGGGCCAGCAGGGCGGCAACGGCAGCACCCAGAACCAGCAGGGCGGCACCGGCACCGGCGGCTTCCCGGGCGGCGGTACCGGCGGCTTCCCCGGTGGCGGCACCGGCGGTGGTATGCCGGGCCAGAACCAGCAGGGCCAGGGCCAGAACGGGACCACGCAGAACGGCAACGGCTTCCCCGGCGGCGGTCGGATGGGCGAAGGCGGCGGCATGGGCGGCGGCGGTGGCGTCGGCGGCCTGCTGAACGGCGCGACCGTCACCTCCGAGGCCAAGAAGCTGCTGGAGAAGGACGCCTCGAAGTACACCTGGGTCGCGGCGGCCATCGGCGCCCAGAACGCGGCGAGCTACCAGCTGGCCACCGACGACTCGGTGATGGCGATCGGCGGCTTCAACGGCACCGACCCGTCCCCGACGCTGGCCCAGTTCAAGGAGTACGTGACGGACGGAAAGATCCACTACTTCATCTCGTCCGGCACCGGCGGCGGCATGGGCGGCAGCAGCAGCGGCACGTCCTCGCAGATCACCTCGTGGGTCGAGAAGAACTTCAAGAAGGTGACGGTCGGTTCGTCCACCTTCTACGACCTCACGCAGAAGGCGAGCAGCAGCTGACGGCTGCCTGATCGGCGAGAGGGCGGTGGCTTCGGCCACCGCCCTCTCGCGTACGTCAGGGGAAACGGCGTTGTACGCCGTATAGGAAGTCTCTTACGGTGTACAGCATGACTTCTCAGGGCCACCCCCAGCGCTGGCTGATCCTCGGTGTGATCTGCCTCGCGCAGCTCACCGTGCTGCTCGACAACACCGTTCTGAACGTGGCCATCCCCTCCCTCACCCGGGAACTGCACGCGGCCACCGCGGACATCCAGTGGATGATCAACGCGTACTCGCTCGTCCAGTCCGGCCTGCTGCTCACCGCGGGCAGCGCGGCCGACCGCTACGGCCGCAAGAAGATGCTGATCACCGGACTCGTCCTGTTCGGTGCGGGTTCGCTGGCCGCGGGCCTGGCCGGCTCCACCGCCCAGCTGATCGCCGCGCGCGCCGGGATGGGCGTGGGCGGCGCTCTCCTGCTCACCACCACCCTCGCCGTGGCGATGCAGATCTTCGCCCCCGACGAGCACCCCAAGGCCATCGGCATCTGGAGCGCCGTCAACGCGCTGGGCTTCGCCGCCGGGCCGCTGATCGGCGGGTTCATGCTCAACCACTTCTGGTGGGGCGCGATCTTCCTGATCAACCTCCCGGTCGCGGCGCTGGCCCTGGTGGCGGTCGTCGTCCTGGTCCCCGAGTCGAAGAACCCGCGAGGCGACCGCCCCGACCTCCTCGGCGCGCTGCTCTCCACCATCGGCATGGCCGCACTGGTCTTCGCGATCATCTCCGGCCCTCAGCACGGCTGGACGTCGGCACGGGTGCTGGTCACGGCGACCGTGGCGGTGGTGGTCCTGTCCCTGTTCGCGTACTGGGAGAACCGGATCCCGTACCCCATGCTCGACCCCCACTTCTTCAGGGACCGCCGCTTCACGGGCGCCGTCGCCGGCGCGGTGCTCATCACCTTCGGCATGGGCGGCGCGCTCTTCCTGCTCACCCAGCACCTGCAGTTCGTCCTCGGCTACGGCCCGTTGGAGGCCGGCCTGCGCACGGCACCGCTCGCGCTCACGGTCGTCGCCCTCAACTTCACGGGCCTGTCCGCCAGGTGGGCGACACGGCTGGGTACGCCGGTGGCGATAGCCCTGGGGATGCTGCTGATGTCGCTCGGGCTGGTGTCCATCGCCGTACTGGATGCGAGCGGGTACGGCGGCACGCTGCTCGGTCTGCTGCTGATCGGAGCGGGGTGCGCGATCGCCAACCCGGCCATGGCGCACGCCATCATGAGCGCGATTCCTCCGGAGAAGGCCGGGGTGGGGGCCGGGATCAACGGCACGCTGGCGGAGTTCGGGAACGGGCTGGGGGTGGCCGTGCTGGGAGCGGTGCTGAGCTCTTGGGTGGCGTCGGGGAAGTCGTTCTCGGCGGGGCTGGGGGCCGGGCAGTTGGTGGGGGCGGTTGCCGTGGTGGTCGGGGGGTTCGTGGCGGCGGGGCTGCTCAGTAGGGCGGAGAGGAATGTCGCCTAGTGGGCAGGGGGTACATGTCCATCGGCGGGTGCGGGTGGGATGTGGCTGGTCGCGCCCACGCGGCGGAGCCGCATATCGGACACAGCCCCGCGCCCCTTTCAGGGGCGTTGCAGCCGTAGCATCTTGGGAAGTGATCGTCGAGGAGGAGGTCGTGATGGCGCGGGCCAGTGTGTGGTTGGAGGAGAAGGCCCGCAAGGGCGGCCGTACCGGTCAGCCGTCCGGGCTCGACCGTGATCGCATCACCTCGGTCACCGTCCGGCTCCTGGACTCCGACGGGCTCGACAAGTTCTCCATGCGGCGGCTGGCGGCCGAGCTCAACGTGACCGCCATGTCCGTGTACTGGTACGTCGACACCAAGGACGACCTGCTCGAACTCGCCCTCGACGCGGCCTTCGGCGAACTGCGCCTGCCGGCGGCGGACGACGGCGACTGGCGGGAGCAACTGCGGGCGCTGGCCACGGAGTACCGTGCGCTGCTGGTCCGCCACCCCTGGCTCTCCCCGCTGGCCGGCCGGTACCTCAACATCGGCCCCCACTCGCTGGCCTTCTCCCGCGTGGTCCAGCAGGTCGTCCGCCGCGCCGGCCTGCCCGCACACGGGGTGACCGGCGCGATCTCGGCCGTCTTCCAGTTCGTCTACGGCTACGGCACGATCGAGGGCCACTTCGCCGAGCGGGTGGCAGCGGCCGGCATGACCCCGGACGAGTACTTCAGCACCGCGATGACCGCGGTGACCGAGACCCCGGCGACGGCCCAGATCATCGAGGAGTCCAAGGACCTCATGGCCGCAAGAGGCGGCGACACGGTCGCAGAAATGCTGGACAGGGACTTCACCTTCGCACTGGACCTGCTGATCGCCGGCATCGAAGCCAAGGTGACCGGCCCTACCTAGGGGCGCGGGGAACTGCGCGACCAGCCACACACGACCCGCAGCCGCGCACTCACAACGCCCCCACTCTCTCAGGCGTCCGGCGAAGCCAACCGCGCCGGGAACCCGCCCGTGGCCACCGGCCCCCACTTCTCCGGCGTCACCCGAATGATCGACTTGCCCTGCTTCAGCATCGCCGCCCGGTACTCGTCCCAGTCCGGATGCTCCCCGGCGATGTTCCGGTAGTACTCCACCAGCGGCTCCACCGACTCCGGCGGGTCGATCACCTCCGCGCGGCCGTCGACCTGGACCCACGGCCCGTTCCAGTCGTCGCTCAGGACGATCACGCTCACCCGCTCGTCCCGCTTGGCGTTCCGGGTCTTGGCCCGTTCGGGGTACGTGGAGGCCACGATCCGTCCGGAGTCGTCGACCCCGCAGGTCAGCGGCGACCCCTGGGGGCTGCCGTCGGCGCGGCGCGTGAGCAGGATCGCGCGGTGGCGGGGTCGTACGAAGTCCAGCAGTTCGTCGAGGGAGACGGCGGTGTTCGTCGCGATGTTCGGTGCCATGGCGTCAGCCTAGGCCGACGGGCCCCGCCCCGCCCGGCCGCTGCCTGTCCCTGCCGGTCCTACGCCTGCGGCAGGGACTCCCCCTGCACCGCCTGGACCTCCAGCTCGACCTTGAGGGTCGTGCCGATGGCCGCGATGCCCGCCTGGACGACCTGGTTGTAGTTCATCGCGAAGTCCTCGCGGTGCAGCTCGGCCGTCGCGCGGAACGCGGCCCGCGTGCCGCCCCAGGGGTCGGCGCCGGTGCCGAGGTAGGCGAGGTGCAGGTCGACGGGTCGTACGACACCGCGCATGGACAGCTCGCCGTGGACCGTCCAGCGGTCGGAGCCGGCCACCGTCAGACCCGTCGACGTGTACGTCAGTTCGGGGTACCGCTCGACGTCCAGGAAGTCGGCCGAGCGCAGATGCGTGTCGCGCATGCCGTTGCCGGTGTCGATGGAGGCGGCCCGGATGACGGCCTGGACGCGGGACTTGGTGACGTCGTCGGGGGCGATCTCGATGGCCGCCGTGAAGTCCGTGAAACGGCCGCGGACGCTGGAGATGCCCAGGTGCTGGGCGACCGCGGCGATGGTGGAGTGCGCCGGGTCGACGGTCCACGGGCCGGGCGGCGGCAGCTCGGTGCCGCCCTGCCGGGCGAGCGTGACCTTGCCGACCTCGGCGCGGCCGCTGGCGGTGACGATCGCACTGGAGGCGGCGGGCGCGTAGCCCACGGCGGTGACGATGACGGTGTACGCCCCGGGCGCGAGCGGGTTCGGGTCCCGTACCGTGCCCTCGTCGTCGGCCTCGGCGCGCAGCACCTGCGTGCCGGTCATGTCGGTCACCGTGACGACCGCGTGCGACACGGCCCATCCGTCCCGGGTGCGGATCCTGGCGGTGAGTCCCATCCCGAATTCTCCCTGAAAACCGATCTAGAGGCGTGA
Organism: Streptomyces sp. NPDC058683; assembly: GCF_042716195.1. NCBI lineage: Bacteria > Bacillati > Actinomycetota > Actinomycetes > Kitasatosporales > Streptomycetaceae > Streptomyces > Streptomyces sp. NPDC058683. The sequence goes on along the minus strand of NZ_JBHXSK010000030.1, from coordinate 28,992 downwards.
ATAGCCCTATAAATTGCACAGATTGCGACGGCCCGGGGCAGCCGATGAACCATCGCTGCCCCGGGCCGGGGTGAACTACTCGCCGGGGTGGGAGAGTTCGATGTCGTGCCCGTCGACACCGGCGCCGGTGACGTTCAGGGCCGTGGCGACCGGCGGGTAGCCCGTCGCGATCACGGTGTAGTCACCGCCGTTCAGGTCGGCGAAGGCGTACGCGCCGTCCAGGCCGGTGGTGGACGTGCCGACCACGTTGCCGGCCGCGTCCACGAGGGTGACGCGGGCGTCGGCCAGCGGCCCGTGCGGAGCCCGTACGACGCCCTGGAGCTGGGCGCCGGCGTCCAGGTCGACCTCGATCCGGGTGACCCCGGTGGTGCCGATCTGGACCGGCAGGGCGCGGGGGCGGTACCCGGCCGCGTTCACCGCGACCGTCACCACGCCCGGCACCAGGTCGCCGAAGACGAACTGGCCCTGGTCACCGGTGGCCGCGGTGGCCAGCAGGTCGCCGCGCACGTCGGTGACGATCACCATCGCGTCCTTGACCGGCAGCGCGCTGCCCGCGCCCCGCACCACACCGCTCAGCCCGCTGGTGCCGCTGAGCAGGATGTCGTACGGCAGCGGCTCCTCGCCCACCAGGACGGTGGCGGCCTGCGGCTGGTAGCCGTCCGCGGAGGCGATCAGCACGTACGAGCCCGCGCCGGGCGCGTCCAGGCGGTAGGAGCCGTCGTAACTCGCGACCGAGCGGCCCAGCTGGCGGCCGGAGAGCGAGATGAGGGTGACCGCGGCCTGGGCGACCGGGGCGCTCTCGGCGCCGCGCACGAAGCCGTGCACCGGGGTGCCGCCGGAGCCCGCCGAGTGCTCGGGGGCGGCGATGGTCGCCACGGCGGAGAACTGCCGGGTGGCTTCCGTGGCGGTGTCCGTGGTGCCGCTCACGACCGGGGCGGCCCAGCTGGGGACCGTCTCCTCGGCGGGAGCCGGGACGGCAGCGGCGGCGGCAACCGGAGCGGTCTCGATGCCCTGCTCGTCGGCGGCGGCCTGGGCGAGCGCGCCCTTGGTCCTCAAGGGGACCTCCTTGATGAACAGGCTGATCAGGAACGCGAGGGCCGCGAGGCCGCCGGCGATCAGGAAGACGTCGGCGATGCCGTGGCCGTAGGCGCTCTCCATGAGGGTGCGCAGCGGGACCGGCAGCGTGCTCAGGTCCGGGAGGCTGTCGCTGGAGGAGCTGGAACCGGCCAGGGCGGCCTGGTACTTGTGCGGGAGGGCGGCGGCGCCCTCGGTCACGTAGTGCGTGATCCGGTGGGCCATCACCGCGCCCAGCGCGGAGACGCCGACCGCACCGCCGAGGGAACGGAAGAAGGTGACGGTGGAGCTGGCCGAGCCGAGGTCGGCGGGCTCGACCTGGTTCTGCGTGCAGAGCACCAGGTTCTGCATCATCATGCCGATGCCGAGACCCAGCAGCGCCATGAAGATGCCCATCTTCCAGTACGCCGTGTCGTACCGGATGGTCCCGAGCAGGCCGAGGCCGGCCGTCACGAGCACGCCACCGCTGACCAGCCAGGCCTTCCAGCGGCCGGTGCGGGTGATGAACTGCCCGGAGACGGTGGAGGAGATGAACAGACCGCCGATCATCGGGATCGTCATCACGCCGGACATCGTCGGGGAATTGTCGCGGGCCAGCTGGAAGTACTGGCTGAAGAAGACCGTGCCGGTGAACATCGCGACACCGACGAACAGGGAGGCCAGCGAGGCCAGGGTGATGGTGCGGTTGCGGAACAGCCGCAGCGGGATGATCGGCTCCTTGGCCTTCGACTCGATGAGCACGAAGATCAGGCCGAGCACGATCGAACCGCCGACCATGGCGTAGGTCTGCCAGGAGACCCAGTCGTACTTGTCACCGGCGAAGGTGACCCAGAGCAGCAGCAGCGAGACGGCGGCGGCGACGAAGAACGCGCCGGACCAGTCGACCTTGACCTCCCGCTTCAGGACGGGCAGGTGCAGGGTCTTCTGCAGCACGATCAGCGCGACGACGGCGAACGGGACACCGACGTAGAAGCACCAGCGCCAGCCCAGCCACGAGGTGTCGGTGATGACACCGCCGAGCAGCGGGCCGCCGACGGTGGCGACGGCGAAGGTCGCACCGAGGTAGCCGGAGTAACGGCCGCGCTCACGCGGCGAGATCATCGCGGCCATGACGATCTGGGCGAGCGCCGACAGACCGCCGACGCCGACGCCCTGGACGACACGGCAGGCGATCAGCATGCCGGAGTTCTGTGACAGACCGGCGGCCGCGGAACCCAGGACGTAGATGACCAGGGCGATCTGGACGAGCGCCTTCTTGCTGTACAGGTCGGAGAGCTTGCCCCACAGCGGGGTGGTGGCGGTCATGGCCAGCAGCGACGCGCTGACGACCCAGGTGTAGGCGGACTGGCCGCCGCCGAGGTCGCTGATGATGTGCGGCAGAGCATTGGTGACGATCGTGGACGACAGGATCGCCACGAACATTCCGAGCAGCAGCCCGGATATCGCTTCCATGATCTGCCGGTGCGTCATCGGGGCAGCCTGCTCGACGGAGCCTCCCCCGTGCTTTGCATGGGCCCGCACACCGGCTGGTGTGGTCGTTGCCATGGGCTTCCTTTTCTTACGTCTTACGCGGGTGTACGGGTGGTCGGTTCGAGTACGGGGGCGCTGGTGGGGGCGCGGGCGGCGGAGGCGACCGTGGCCGTGGCGGCGGCCTTCGGGTTCCCCGGGACCGCCTCGGCCGGGGCCGTGGCGGTCAGACGCGGGTGGGCGGTCCGGCAGTCGCCGAAGCTGTCCCGGAGCCGGGTCATCAGCCGGATCAGCTGGTCGACCTCCTCGTCGCTCCAGTCGGCCAGCCGCTCGGTGAGCAGCGCGGTGCTGCGCCGGGACAGGTCCCGGAGGGTCGCCTCGCCCGCGGGGGTGAGGTGCAGGATGCGGGAACGCTTGTCCGCCGGGTCGGGGGACCGCTCGATCCAGCCGCGCTCGGCGACATGCGCCACGTGCCGGCTGGTCACGGACATGTCCACGGCGAGCAGCTCGGCGAGCTTGCTCATGCGCATGGATCCGTAGCGGCCGAGCAGCGTCAGCACGGCCGCGGAGCCGGTCGGGCAGTCGGGCGGCAGAATGCGCCCCAGGTCCCGCTTCACGGCTCCGACGGCGCTGAGCTGACGCGCCAGCTCCTCGAACTGCGCCTGCTCCGCCATCACACCTCCCGTATTCGTTGCTTTGGGCAACCATAGAACTGCTTGGTTGCCACAGGCAAATAAATGGGCGGGGGTGGGGATAAAAACTTGGCAAAGGCAAGTATTGCGAACGTAAACACCCAGGTGAGGCAGGCTGTGCTTCCGGACGGCCCCCCACTTGGGCCGGACCACCGGATTCGCTAGTGTCTCGGGGCATGGCTAACACCCAGGGCCCCCAGGGCAACTACGACCCCGCCGGCAACACTCAGATGTTCCGCGCGTTCGTCGACGAGGCCCCGCAGACCTCCCAGCAGACGGCATCCCCCTCCGCCTCCGGCGGCCCCCGCATCGGCCTGATCCTCGGCGTCCTCGCCGTGGTGGTCGTGGTCGCGGCGGTGGCCTGGCTGGCACTCAAGTAGTCCCTCGCCGCCCGCTCGGCCCCTCGGGCGATACGAGGGTCGGGGCGGCGGCGCGACGAAGAACCCGGGGTCCACTGCCCCGGGCTTTCGTCGTGCCCGTACGGGCACGACGGCTCAGCTCCAGTCGACCGCCACGACCCGGGTCTCCACATGCATGCCCAGGGGGACGCGCCAGTCGTCCACGCACACCGTCCAGGTCCCGCTCGTACGGGAGCCGGGCGCGACCGGGGCGGGCACGGGCTCCGTCGACCCGATCGTCGCCCAGTCGATGCCCAGCAGGTCGATGATGTGCGTGCCGAGGGTGACCGTGCCGGAACGGACCGCCGTACCGCCCGAGTTGCGGAATTCGACCGTCACCTTCTCGCACCACCGCTTGTCCGTGGGCTCACGGGTGGGGGTGCTCCAGGTGAGGGCGGCGGGTGAGGTGCCGCCGGAGGTGGTGGCGGTGGGCGAAGTCGCGGTCGGCTGCGGTGGGTTCGGCGCCGGCGGATCGGACCGTCGGGGCCGGGTGACCTCGCGGCGGGAGGAAGCGGGTGACGGCGCCGGGGCCGAGGCCGCCGGGCCGGCCGGCCCGGCCGCTGCCGCGGACCGGCCGTCCTCCGCCGGGGGTGAGCCGTTGGCCGCCCCCGCCGGGGAACCGTCCAGCGGGACCAGCGTCACCGATCCCGTCGGTCCCGACGGCGTCCCGGGCGCCCCCGGTGCCGTGCCCGCCGCCCCCACGGCCGTATAGCCGCCGCCCCCACCGCCTCCGCACGCCGTGAGTGCCGAGGCCAGGCAGACGGCGGCCGCCGACGCTGCCGTGACGGCGCCTCGGCGGCCACTCGGTGTCCTACGGAGAAGCATCGCGCCAGTGTGGCTGACACTCCGTCAGTAAGGAACCCGTCGGAGCGGGTTCAGTCCGAGATCAGGCCCTCGCGGAGCTGGGCGAGGGTGCGGGTCAGCAGGCGGGAGACATGCATCTGGGAGATGCCGACCTCGTCGCCGATCTGGGACTGGGTCATGTTCGCGAAGAAGCGGAGCATGATGATCCGGCGCTCGCGGGGCGGGAGCTTGGCCAGCAGCGGCTTCAGCGACTCGCGGTACTCGACGCCCTCCAGGGCCGTGTCCTCGTAGCCGAGGCGGTCGGCCAGCGAGCCCTCGCCGCCGTCGTCCTCGGGGGCCGGGGAGTCGAGGGAGGAGGCGGTGTACGCGTTGCCGACGGCCAGGCCGTCGACCACGTCCTCCTCGGAGACGCCCAGCACGGCGGCCAGTTCGGTGACCGTGGGAGAGCGGTCCAGCTTCTGGGAGAGCTCGTCGCTGGCCTTGGTGAGGGCCAGGCGCAGCTCCTGGAGGCGGCGCGGGACACGCACCGACCAGGAGGTGTCGCGGAAGAACCGCTTGATCTCGCCCACGACCGTCGGCATCGCGAACGTCGGGAACTCCACGCCCCGTTCGCAGTCGAAGCGGTCGATCGCCTTGATCAGGCCGATGGTGCCGACCTGGACGATGTCCTCCATCGGCTCGTTGCGGCTGCGGAAGCGGGCCGCCGCGTAGCGCACGAGAGGGAGGTTGAGTTCGATCAGGGTGTCCCGGACGTAGGCACGCTCGGGGCTGTCCTCGTCGAGCGCGGCAAGGCGCAGGAACAGGGAGCGGGACAGGGTGCGGGTGTCGAGGTTTCCCGAGGCCACCGGGATTTCCGGGGTCGGAGGTGTCTCCAGCGCCGGGGCGCCGTCGATGCTGTTGAGCACGTCGATGGCGTCGAGCTCCTTGGGCGCTGCCTCGCTCTTCGTGAGCGTAAGCACCTTCGAGCTGCCCTGGTCTGCGGACATGCCACCCCCTTTGGGTCGCGGGACGGTCGCGGCGACGCCCCTCACGAGGAACGGCGCCTTCACCTGAATACCGGAGCCGAAGCCCCGGCAAACGCGCTTCCCGCAGAATGTCACATGTCGGCAACACGCTGTAGTGACATGTCGACATGGGAAATGCGAATCCGCCCTGGATGCAGGGGGTCTGACGCTATTTCGACCCCCAACTGTCGGGAAGTGCGCTGGTGAGCGATTCGCTCGCGACGGTGATGGCTCGATCCTGCTTGCGGTTATCTCCGCACGAAGCAGGCCGGGGCGTGTCTCGGACCGGTAACGGGTCCTGCGACGGGCGCGTGCGACGGCGCATGCGACGGCGCGTACGGAGGGCCTCGGGGCGGCGCGTACGGAAGGCCTCGGGGCGGCGCGCAGGGCCTCGGCGGTGGGTCGGCGGCGGGGCTTGAGGCGGGACTCGCGGCGGGGGCCGCGGCGGGGCTCAGGCCTCGATGCGGTTGGCCGAGCGCAGTCGCTGGAAGCTGCGGGCCAGCAGGCGGGAGACGTGCATCTGGGAGACGCCCAGCTCCGCGCTGATCTGCGACTGGGTGAGGTTGCTGTAGTAGCGCAGCAGGAGGATCCGCTGCTCCCGCTCGGGGAGTTGGACCAGCAGATGGCGGACCAGGTCGCGGTGTTCCACGCCGTCCAGGGCCGGGTCCTCGTAGCCGATGCGGTCCAGCAGGCCCGGCAGCCCGTCGCCCTCCTGGGCGGCCTCCAGGGAGGTCGCGTGGTACGACCGGCCGGCCTCGATGCAGGACAGCACCTCCTCCTCGCTGATCCGCAGCCGTTCGGCGATCTCAGCGGTGGAGGGGGAGCGCCCGAAGGCGGTGGTCAGGTCCTCGGTCGCGCTGTTGACCTGGACCCACAGCTCGTGCAGCCGGCGCGGGACATGCACGGTGCGCACGTTGTCCCGGAAGTACCGCTTGATCTCGCCGACGACGGTCGGCATCGCGAACGTCGGGAACTGCACGCCCCGGTCCGGGTCGAAGCGGTCGATGGCGTTGATCAGCCCGATGGTGCCGACCTGGACGACGTCCTCCATCGGCTCGTTGCGGGAGCGGAAACGGGCGGCCGCGTAGCGCACGAGCGGGAGGTTCGCCTCGATGAGCGCCGCGCGCACCCGGTTGTGCTCCGGAGTGCCCGGCTTGAGGTCCTTGAGCTGGCCGAAGAGCACCTGGGTCAGCGCCCGGGTGTCGGCGCCCCGTCGCTTCTCCGGGGGCGGGGCGGGCGCCTGGGCGGGGGGCTGGACGGGTCCTTGGGCGGGCGGCTGGGCAGTGGGGGGAGCAGGGGCGGGCGCCTCTTCCTGGGGCGGCGCAGAACTGGCCGACACGGTCAACGCCACCTCTTCATCGGTCAATCATCCGTCAAAAGCGGTCATAGCATCACAAGACATGTGCACTGTGCGCAAGCACCGCATAACGTCGTGTTGAGAGTGAAAGACGGCAAGTTGGGGCATAAGACGCAGAAAGGCCCCCCGCTGTTCCTGGCGGAGGGCCTGTCTCCGGAAGGTGCCGTACGGCTGTCCGGAGGGTGCGGTACGGCTCAGAACTCGTAGTCGGCGATCACCCACGTGGCGAACTCCCGCCACTGCGCTGCGGCCGTCTGGTGGGCCGGGTGCTCCAGGTACCGCTTCAGCGCGTCCCCGTCCTCGACGGCCGAGTTGATCGCGAAGTCGTGGGCGATGGGGCGCTCGGTGATGTTCCAGCCGCACTCCCAGAAGCGCAGCTCCTCGATCTGGGCGCCGAGCGCGGAGAAGGCCGCGGCGCCCGCGAGGGCCCGCGGATCGTCCCGCTCGACACCCTCGTTGAGTTTGAAGAGGACCAGGTGGCGGATCATGGTTGCTCCCGTGGGTGGTGCGCTATTTGGCTCCGTCGACGAGCCAGGTCATGAACGATCCGATGGCCTTGGCCGCGTCCGATATGCCCTCAAATCCTATCTGGACGTAATCGGCCGCTTTGGCCGGGTCTGTGATGATCACGTAGAGCGCGAAGACCACGAGCACGTACGTGGCGATCTTCTTGGCATTCACCGCCACCGCGGCCTCCCCTGTGCCTGCCTCTGCCGGCGTGTCTGCGTAGCCTGTGGACCCTGCTGCCGGCGGTGAGTGTAACCTTCACGCCCCCCTCGGGGACCAACGGCCCGCTGGTCGAAGCCCGTTGCCGGGTCAAGGGGCGCGACAGGGGGCGCGCGACGGGGATGTGCACGGGCGGAGATGTGCCCGGCGGGACGGGTCCGGCGGACGGTTCCGGCGGACGGTTCCGGCGGCGGACGCAGAAAGGGCCCCGTCTTTCGACGGGGCCCTTTTCCAGCGGTAGCGGAGGGATTTGAACCCTCGGTGACTTGCGCCACACTCGCTTTCGAGGCGAGCTCCTTCGGCCGCTCGGACACGCTACCGAGAGAGACCTTACAGCACGGGGGGCCGTGCTCCGAAATCACTATTCGGGGGCCCGGGACCAGTGCTGGGAGCGGCCCTCAGCGGTCCCGGAAGAATTCCGTGAGCAGCCGGGCGGATTCCTCGGCCAGGACGCCCTCGACGACCTCGGGACGGTGGTTCAGGCGCCGGTCGCGCACGACGTCCCAGAGCGAGCCGGCGGCGCCCGCCTTCTCGTCGCGGGCGCCGTAGACCAACCGGTCCACACGGGACTGGACCAGCGCGCCGGCGCACATGGTGCAGGGCTCCAGCGTGACCACGAGGGTGCAGCCGGCGAGCCGCCACTCCCCGAGCGCCACGGCGGCCCGGCGCAGGGCGAGGACCTCGGCGTGCGCGGTGGGGTCGCCGGTGGCCTCGCGTTCGTTGTGACCGGCCGCGAGCACCGTCGTACCGTCCGGGGACAGCACGACGGCGCCGACGGGGACGTCCCCGCCCCGGACGGCCTGTCCGGCCTCGTCCAGGGCGAGCCGCATCGCGGCCCGCCAGCGGTCGCGTACCGGGTCCGGAGACCCGGACGCCTCGTGGAAGGTCAGCGGACGGTCTCCAGGACCTCGGCGGCGCCCAGAGCCTCGGCGATCTCGCTGAGCGCGTCGTCGCTGAGCGCCAGCAGTTCCTTGGCGCTCACGCCCAGGTCGTCGAGGATCCGGATGTCACCGACCGGGCCGGACGGCACGGCGGACATGTCCGTGTCCGTTTCCGTGTCCTCGCCGTCCTCGGCCTCCGGCTCACCGTCCTCGGTGCCGTCGAGGTCGAGGGCGTCCAGGTCGTCGTCTTCGTCCTTGGGCTCCCTTCCGAGCAGTTCGTCGGTGAGCAGGAGCTCGCCGTACGAGCTCCGGGCGGCGGCGGCTGCGCTGGAGACGAAGACCCGGGGGTCCTCCTCGCCGTCCACGCGCACGACGCCGAACCAAGCGTCTTCCTGCTCGATGAAGACGAGCACCGTGTCGTCGGCGTCCGACGCCGATTCCCGGGCCAGGTCGGCCAGGTCCGACAAGGTCTCCACATCGTCGAGCTCTGTGTCGCTCGCTTCCCACCCGTCTTCGGTGCGCGCGAGCAGTGCGGCGAAGTACACCGTGACTCTCCCACTGGTCTTAGGCGTGCCGGTTGGGGGTCCCCCCGGCGGAGGTTCTGGGCGGGGAGAGCTGGGCTCCGAGCCCCACCCACTCGGAATCGTGGCAGAAACAAGGCGTTCAGGGGACGTCTTCGGCTCCCTGTGTCTGGCAGTTTTGTTCGCACGTATGCAAAGAGGCATCCAGGTGCCCGTGTACGGAATCACCAGCGCACTCGTTGCCGCCACCTGCGGATCGTACGCGGGTTTTCCCGCGGGCCACGCACGGCCTTCCCCATGACGGACCGCAACGCGCCACAAGCAGTGGATCTTTGCCGAAGGATCGGCTTTACGACTCTTACCGTTCTTACGGTTTTACCGACTCTTACCAGCGGAACGTCCGCATACGCAGGGCGTGCCGCAGCCGGGCCGTCCTGGCGCGGCGGGGCTGGACCCGGTCGCGCAGCGCCCTGGCCTCGGCGAGTTCACGCAGGAACCGGGCCCGGCGGCGACGCCGTTCGGCCTCCGTCTCGCCCTCGGGCGCGCCGTACGCGCGGTCGGACGGCTCGGGGAGATCAGGCAGCTCAGGGACATCAGACACGGTCACACCACCCCAGTCCGGTCACTCCCACTTTCCCCCGGACGGGGGGTTTGATGCCAGCGAGGACCCGCGCGGGCCAGCGGCGAGGTGTACGCGGACGCGGTTACTGTTATGGGCATGCGTCTCCACGTCGTCGACCACCCTCTGGTCGCCCACAAGCTCACCACCCTGCGCGACCAGCGCACCGACTCCGCGACGTTCCGGCGGCTCGCCGACGAACTGGTCACCCTGCTCGCCTACGAGGCGACGCGGGACGTGCGGACCGAGGCGGTCGACGTCCAGACCCCGGTCTCGCCCACGACCGGCGTCAAGCTCGCCCGTCCCCGCCCGCTGGTGGTGCCGATCCTGCGGGCCGGGCTCGGCATGCTGGACGGCATGGTCCGGCTGCTGCCGACCGCCGAGGTGGGCTTCCTGGGCATGATCCGCAACGAGGAGACGCTCCAGGCGTCCACGTACGCCTCGCGGATGCCGGAGGACCTCTCGGGGCGTCAGGTGTACGTCCTGGACCCGATGCTGGCCACGGGCGGCACGCTGGTCGCGGCGATCCGTGAGCTCATCAGGAGGGGTGCGGACGACGTGACGGCGGTGGTCCTGCTGGCCGCGCCGGAGGGCGTCGAGGTGATGGAGCGGGAGCTGGCGGGAACGCCGGTCACGGTCGTCACGGCGGCCGTCGACGACCACCTCAACGAACACGGCTACATCGTCCCGGGCCTGGGCGACGCGGGCGACCGCCTGTACGGGGCGGCCGAGTAGGAGCCGAGCCGTACGCCTTGGCCGTCTGGCCGCCTTGGCCGCATTGGCGCCGTAAGGGTGCGGGTGCGTCGGCGGCTGCGGGTCCGTGGCGGGCCGGTCGCGCAGTTCCCCGCGCCCCTTATAGGGGCGCGTGTGCCTCTTCGGCTGCGGGTTTGTGGCGGGGCCGGTCGGCGCAGTTCCCCGCGCCCCTTACGGGGGCGCGTGTGCCTCTTCGGCTGCGGGTTTGTGGCGGGGCCGGTCGGCGCAGTTCTTCGCGCCCCTTACGGGGCGGCGGCGCTCGGCCCGGCTTTCAGCAGCCCTTCTTCGAAGTCGATGCCTTCGGCTCGGGGTGGGAGAGGGCCGTGATGGCCTTGGCGGCCGTCGCCTGGGGCGTGAGGGTCTTGAAGGCGTTGCCCAGGATCATGTCCACGGCGGCGCCCTTGCGGCCCGCCTCCGTGCGCTGGTCCGGTGCCGTGAGCTGGGTGGCCAGCACCGGCAGGGACGTGTGCAGGGCCGAGGCGGGTCCGAGCAGTATCGCCGTGCCCTTGACCTTCGCGTCGAACTTCGCCGGCGCGTTGCCGACGTCGCCGATCTTGAAGCCGCGTTTCTTGAGTTCGTCCGCGGTGTCCTTGGCCAGGCCCGTACGGGTCGTGGCGTTGTAGACGTTCACCGTGATCTGGGCCGGCTTGGGCAGTGCCGCCGACGAGGCACCGGCCGCCGGCTCCGCGCTCGCGGCGGCCTGCTTCACGCACGTCGTGCCACCGGCCGCTGCAGCCTCTTTGTCGCCGCCCGTGAAGACGTCGATGAGCTGCAGGGTGCCCCAGCCGACGAGGCCGAGCGCGGTGACGGAGGCGACCATGGAGAGGACGAGCCGGGCACGCCGCCGGCGCGGGCGCATGCGAGGGTATTTGTCCCCAGTGATCCGGTACTGGCCGCCCATGCCGGGGGGAGTCAGCATGCTCATGAGCGCAGCGTAGTGCGCCACGGGTGCGTTGACTAATAGATGATCATCCGACGCCGCACGGTCCAACCCGAAAGGGGCAACCGGCGTCAAACGGCGGGTGGCGAGCGGGTGTCGGCCGTGTTGGTCGACACGGCCGGGTCAGTCCAGTTCGAGCACGCGCGCGTGCAGCACCTGACGCTGCTGGAGGGCGGCGCGGACCGCGCGGTGCAGCCCGTCCTCCAGGTACAGGTCGCCCTGCCACTTCACGACGTGCGCGAAGAGGTCGCCGTAGAACGTCGAGTCCTCGGCCAGGAGGGTCTCCAGGTCGAGCTGCCCCTTGGTCGTCACGAGCTGATCGAGGCGGACCGGGCGCGGTGCGACGTCCGCCCACTGCCGGGTGCTCTCCCGGCCGTGGTCGGGGTACGGCCGGCCGTTTCCGATGCGCTTGAAGATCACACGGAAAGCCTACCGGTCCTGACGTTCCGGGCGCAGCCATGGCGACCGAGTGCGACGCTGGAAAAGCCACCGTAAAGGTCATCAAAAAGGCAAAAAGGGAACAGGGGTCCGATGATGAGTGCCGGTGAAGCCGCCGCAACCGGTGACCCGCCCCCGCGTCCGTCCTCGCCTCCGTCCTCGCCTCCGTCCTCGACTCCATCCTCGCCTCTGCCCCCGGGCGCCGCCGCGATCGCCTCCGGGTACGCCTTCAGCGGTCCGGCCCTGGACCTCGGCGCCCTCCTCTGGGACGGGCGGTGCCGTCCCGACGCGCCGGTCCGCATCCCCCTCCCCATGCTCAACCGGCACGGCCTGGTCGCCGGGGCCACCGGCACCGGCAAGACCAAGACGCTCCAGCTGATCGCCGAGCAGCTCTCGGCGCAGGGCGTCCCGGTGTTCCTGGCAGACGTCAAGGGCGATCTGTCGGGCATCGCCCGGCCCGGGCAGCGCGGTGAAAGGGCCCTGGGCCGGGCGGGTGAGGTGGGGCAGGAGTGGGCGGCGACCGGCTTCCCCGCCGAGTTCCTCGCACTCGGCGGCCTCGGCCACGGCATCCCGGTCCGCGCCACGATCACCAGCTTCGGCCCGGTCCTGCTGTCGAAGGTGCTCCAGCTGAACCGGACCCAGGAACAGTCCCTCGGCCTGATCTTCCACTACGCCGACACCAAGGGCCTGGAGCTGATCGACCTCAAGGACCTGCGCGCGGTGGCCGCCTTCCTCACCTCCGACGAGGGCCGGGCCGAGCTGAAGGGCATCGGAGGGCTGTCCACGGCCACGGCCGGGGTGATCCTGCGTTCGCTGACCGCCTTCGAGGCGCAGGGCATGGCCGACTTCTTCGGCGAGCCGGAGTTCGACACGGCCGACCTCCTCCGTACGGCACCGGACGGCCGGGGCGTCGTCTCGGTCCTGGAACTCCCCGCCGTACAGGACAAGCCGCTCCTCTTCTCGACCTTCCTGATGTGGCTGCTGGCCGACCTCTTCCACGACCTCCCCGAGATCGGCGACGCCGACAGGCCGAAGCTGGTCTTCTTCTTCGACGAGGCGCACCTGCTGTTCAACGACGCCTCGAAGGCGTTCCTGGACTCGATCACCCAGACCGTGCGCCTGATTCGCTCGAAAGGGGTCGGCGTCTTCTTCGTCACGCAGACCCCGAAGGACGTACCGTCCGACGTCCTGGCCCAGCTCGGCAACCGCGTCCAGCACGCGCTCCGCGCCTTCACCCCCGAGGACCAGAAGGCGCTGCGGGCGACCGTGGGGACCTTCCCGAAGTCGTCGTACGACCTCGAAGAGCTGCTCACCGGCCTCGGCATCGGTGAGGCCGTGGTCACCGTGCTCAGCGAGAGGGGCGCCCCGACGCCGGTCGCGGCGACCCGGCTGCGGGCCCCGGAGTCCCTGATGGGGCCGGTCGACGCGGCGGAACTCGACGAGGCGGTAAGGGCGTCGGCCCTCTACGGACGTTATGCACAGGCTGTGGACCGGGAGTCGGCGTACGAGAAGTTGCAGCGGACCCCGGCCGCCGGGCCGAAGGCCGCGACCCGCGCAGGGAAACCCTCGCCCGAAGAGGAACCCTCGCTCGTCGAACAGGTCGTGGGCAGCGGGATGTTCAGGTCCCTGGCCCGTTCCGTGGGCACACAGCTCGGCCGCGAGATCACCCGGTCGCTGTTCGGTACGGCGCGCCGGCGCAGGTGAGCTGGGTGAGCCGGGTGAACCGGGCGCCCCGCACGGGCCGCCCGGCTCACGACGTCAACCGTGTTTCTGCACCTGAGGCCGCGGCCTCGGCGGCTCCGCCACCTTCGCCTCCGTCTCCGGCTTCGGCGCGCTGCGAACGGCCTCCGCGCGCAGCAGGGCGCGCAGGACCGCGTACGGGTCTGTGGACATGGCTGTGTTCCTTGCGTAGTGCTGGCTGACCTGGGGGAGTGCGGGACCTGTCGGTCGGTCAGCAGCGCAGGACCACGGTGCGCAGCAGAGGCGTGGCGTACGGCGGACGCGGTGCCGTCGGGCACGGGCGGTGGCGGTCCGCCGGGTCGGCGGGCGCCGCGTCCGGCAGCGGCGCGGGGCGCTGGGGCACGTCGGCGCGGTGGACGGCGCGGGCGGGGAGCCGTAGCGGAGTGTCGAGGGCGTCGAACTCGACGGTCTCGGAGGAGGCCGCCGGAGCGGTCGCCGTGAGGGCCTCGGCCGCCGTCGGGGCGCCGGCCAGCAGCAGGGCGAGCAGCAGCACGAGCGCCCGCAGCCAGGTGTGTCCTGGCTGCGGGCGGCCGGAGCGGGAGCCGCTGCTCATGGCGGTCATCTCCCCACGCGACGGACGGTGTTCATCGCGCCGGGCGCGAGATCCGCTCGCTCGGCGTACCGGTGGGGCGCGAGGTTGACGCCGTTCACACTGCCTGCGGGATGTGTTTGGCCCGGCTGCGGATGCCGAACGAGGAGATGATCTCGACGATGCCGACGACGACCAGCCAGATTCCGGCGACCAGGGTCAGCACGGCGACCGACTCGAACGGCGAGACGATCAGCACGATGCCGGCGATGAAGGTGACGATGCCGAGGAAGATCATCCAGCCGCGGGCGGGCATCCCGGGGTCGTGCACGGCGGCGATCGTCTGGGTGATGCCGCGGATCAGCCAGCCGATCCCGATCCACAGGGCGAGCAGCAGGATCGACTCCAGCGGGCCGCGGAAGCAGAACAGGCCCAGCAGGATCGACAGCGCGCCGCTGATGAAGGCCAGTACCCGCAGCGAGGTCGTCTTGTGCGTGCCGAACGCGGCGACCAGCTGGAAGATGCCGCTGATGATCAGGTAGATACCGAAGAGCACACCGGCGGCGAGCAGTGAGGCGCCCGGCCAGACGAGGACCAGGACGCCGAGGATCAGGGAGGCGATCCCGGTGAGCAGTACGGTCTGCCAGGCGGCCTTCGCGAGGGCGTGCAGGGGCCCCTCGAAGGGCGGTTCGGGCTCATGCCGGTAGGCGGGCGTGGGCGCGGAGACGGAGGCGGACGCGGACGCGGACGCCGGGACTGAGGCCGGGGCCGGGGCCGGGGCGGTGTGAGCCGTGCGGTCGTCGTCGGCGGGGCCGGTGCTGGGAGGCTCGCTCATGCCTCCAGCTGAAACCGACGGGAGCGGCCCTGCCATCAGGGAGGGGCCGAACGGGTGACGAAACCCGGCCCCCCGCGGCTACTTCTCCCCGGCCTTCGCCGCCTTCGCCGCCGCCTTCATCTCCTGCTTGTGCGCGCGTACCTTCGCCAGTGACTCGGGCCCCGTGATGTCGGCCACGGACCGGAAGGACTCCGCCTCCCCGTACGCCCCCGCCGCCTCCCGCCACCCCTTCGGCCGTACTCCCAACTGCTTGCCCAGCAGCGCCAGGAAGATCTGCGCCTTCTGCTTGCCGAACCCGGGCAGTTCCTGGAGCCGCTTCAGCAGTTCCGCCCCGCTGCCGGCGTCGCGCCAGATGCCCTCGGCGTCACCGTCGTAGTGCTCGACGAGGTACTGGCACAGCTGCTGAATCCTCTTGGCCATGGAGCCGGGGTAGCGGTGCACGGCCGGCTTCTCGGAGAGCAACGCGGCGAAGGCTTCGGGGTCCTGGGCGGCGATCTCGTGCGCGTCCAGGTCGTCCGTCCCCATCCGCTGCGCGATGGTCGCCGGTCCCTTGAACGCCCACTCCATCGGGACCTGCTGGTCGAGCAGCATGCCGGTGAGCGCGGCGAGCCTGCTGCGGCTGAGGAGTTCGTCGGCGGCGGGGTCCTGGGCGAGATGCAGGGGCGTGGCGCCGGCCCCGGTGTCGGGCTCGGCCTTGGCGTTGGCGTCCATGGCTCGATGATCCCGCGCCCGCACCCGCCCCGCGCGCCCGCGGCGGCCCGGCCTGCGCCGCTCCCGCACCCCTCACGTACGATTCCCCCACGATTCAGCTTAGGCAAGCCTAACCTTAGACAAGAGGTGTCGCAGGGTGACCATCACGACGTACCGAGACGCCTGGGGCATCCCGCACCTGCGGGCGGCCGACGCCCGCGAACTCGCCCGTGCGCAGGGCCGGGTCACCGCCCACGACCGGGCCTGGCAACTGGAGGTCGAACGGCACCGGGCGCAGGGCACGTCGGCGTCCTTCCTCGGTTCCCCGGCCGTCGCCTGGGACGTGTTCGCCCGCCGGGCCCGCCTGGCGGACACCGCGAGACGCTGCTTCGAGGCGCTGGAGAGACGGGACCCGGAGACGGCGGAGTGGGTACGCGCGTACGTGGCCGGGGTGAACGAGGGTCTGGCGGGCGGAGCGGCCCGCACGCCCGAATTCGCCCGCACCGGCCTCGCCCCCGGCGTCTGGGAGCCCTGGCACCCCCTGGGCGTCTGGCTGGCCACCCACATCCTGTTCGCCGGCTTCCCGGCCAAGCTGTGGCGCGAGGAGGCGATACGGCACCTGGGGGAGGACGCGGTCCCGTTGTTCGCCACGGACGGCCCGGGCACCTCCGGCAGCAACGGCTGGCTGCTCGCGGGCTCCCGCACCACCACCGGCCAGGCACTGCTCGCCGGCGACCCGCACCGCTTCATCGAGGCGCCCGGCGTCTACCAGCAGATCCGCCTCTCCTGCCCGGAGTTCGACGTGATCGGCCTGGCCGTACCGGGCGTCCCGGGCATCGCCCACTTCGCCCACACGGGCACGGTCGCCTGGTCCATCACCAACGCGATGGCCGACTACCAGGACCTCTACCGGGAGCGCCTGCGGCGCACGGAGAGGGGCGTGGAGGCCCTGAACCCGGACGGCACCTGGCACCGGGCCGCACGGCACACGGAGACGGTGGAGGTGGCAGGAAACCCCCCGCTGCGGATCGAGGTGCTCGAGACCGAACGGGGCCCGCTGATCACAGACACCGCAACCGACCAACCACACCCAACCCCCACCCCCACAGCGCCAGCCGGCGCTCATCCTCCGCACAGCGCTCCCGCCCTCGACCCGACGGCCGCCGATGGCGCTCGTCCTCCGCACAGCGCTCCCGCCCTCGACCCGACGGCCGCCGACGGCGATCAGCCCCCGCACACTGCTCCCGCCCTCGACCCGACAGCCGCCGACGGCGATCAGCCCCCGCAGGGGCCACCCGCACTCGACCACGAAACTCGCACGGGTGGTGCGGGTGGGAAAACACACGCCGATGGCGGAGCCGAGGCGTTGGCCCTGCGGTATCCGCCCCGCGTCACCGCCGACCTCGGCTTCAGCGCCCTCCTCCCCCTCCTCCGGGCCCGCCGCGTCGCCGACGTCGACCGTGCCTTCGACGCCTGGACCGAGCCCGTCAACGTCGTACACGCCGCCGACACCGACGGAGGCCTCCTGCACCGCGTCGCCGGCCGCGTCCCCGTCCGCTCCCACATCAACCGCACCCGCCTCGCCCCCGCCTGGCTCCCCGGCCACGCCTGGCAGGGCTGGCACGAGATGCCGTACGGCGACCTCACCGACGGCGTCGCCGTGATGGCGAACCAGCGCGGCCCGGCCGCCCCCCTCGGCGTCGAGTTCGCCCCACCCCACCGCGCCGACCGCATCCGCACCCTCCTCGACGAGCGCCGCACCTGGTCCGCCGCCGACCTGCCCGCGATCCACACCGACACCCACCTCGCCTCCGCCGCGCCCCTCCTCGACCACCTGGCCGCCCTCGACGACCTCACCCCCGGGGCCGCCGAACTCCGCGGCCGGCTCCTTGCCTGGGACCGCCGGATGGACGCCGACAGCACAGGCGCCGCCGTCTACGCGGCCGTACGCACCGCGGTCGTACGACACCTCGCCGCCCACCCCGCCTTCGCCGCCCTCGCCGAACCCCCCGCCCACCCCGAGGTCCTGCTCCCCTGGCTGGCCCTCACCCCCCGTGTCGCCTTCGCCCTGGAACACCTCCTGAGGGCGGAGGAGCTGTACGGCATCGACCGTCCCGCCGTCGTCCGTACGGCAGTCGAGGAGGTCGCGGCCGGCAGACCCACCGGTACCGGTACCGGCACCTGGGGCGACACCCACCGCCTCGCCCCCTGGCAGGCGCTGCCCGACCCGTCGTACGACGGACCGGCCCTGTCCGGCGACCACGACTGT
Organism: Streptomyces sp. NPDC058683; assembly: GCF_042716195.1. Classification (NCBI taxonomy): domain Bacteria; kingdom Bacillati; phylum Actinomycetota; class Actinomycetes; order Kitasatosporales; family Streptomycetaceae; genus Streptomyces; species Streptomyces sp. NPDC058683. The sequence continues at coordinate 11,255 of NZ_JBHXSK010000030.1, read as the reverse complement.
GTGCTGTGCACCTCGGCCGTTCCCGGTCTCACCGACCTTTCCGCGCGCGGCCCGGCCGCCCGGTACGTCTGGGACCTGGCGGACCGCGACAACAGCCTCTGGGTGGTGCCGCTCGGCGCGGACGGCGTCCCCGGCGCACCGCACCACACCGACCAGCTCGCCCTGTGGCTCAAGGGCGAGCTGGCCCCGGTCAGCACCGACTGGGACCGACTGGAACTCGTAGAGGAAACCGATGTCTGAACACACCGTCGACGGCTTCGGCACCGTCCGGCTCCGCCCCCTCGACCCCGAGCGGGACGCGGCCGTCGTCCACACCTGGGTCAGCGAGGAACGCGCCGTCTTCTGGGGCATGACCGGCCTCACCCGGGCCCAGGTCGCCGAGATCTACGCCCACATGGCCACCCTCGACACCCACCACGCCTACCTCGCCTGTCTCGCCGCGAAGGACGACACCCCGGTCGCGCTCCTCCAGACGTACGAGCCGGAGGCCGACCGGGTGAGCGAGTGCTACGAGGTCCGCCCCGGCGACATCGGCATCCACGTCCTCCTCGCCCCGGCCGGCCCCGAGGGCCCCCGCCCCGGCTGGACGGACGCCCTCCTCTCCGTCTTCACGGAGTTCGCCCTGCGCACCCTCGACCGCCACCGCATCGTCGTCGACCCGGACGTCCGCAACGAGAAGGCGATCGCCCGGTTCGTCCGCCAGGGCTTCACGCCCGGCCCGGCCGTCGTACTCCCCGAGATCGACCTCCCGGACGTCCATCTGCCCGAAAAACATGCTCAACTGGCATTTCTCCCCTGGGCGGTAGCCTTCCCGGGTGCTGACCCCCGATGACCTGATCGCCCACTACGACCTGGAGCCGATCCCCCGCGAGGGCGGCCTGTTCCGGCAGACCTGGGCCGGTCCCGAACGTGCCGACGGCCGCCCCGAGGGCACCGCGATCGTCGTCCTCCTCACCGCCGACGACTTCTCGGCCCTGCATCGCCTCCCCACCGACGAGATCTGGCACCACTACCTGGGCGACCCCCTGAACCTCCTGCTCCTCGCCCCCGACGGCACCACCCGCACCCCCGTCCTCGGCCCGGACCTCCGGGGCGGCCAGCAGATCCAGCTCACCGTCCCGGCCGGCACCTGGATGGGCGCCCGGGTGGCACCGCCCGGCGCCTGGGCCCTGTTCGGCTGCACCATGGCCCCCGGATTCACCTTCGAGGGGTACGAACACGGGAACGCGGCCCACCTCACGGCGCGTTACCCCTCCGAAGCCGCCCGCATCACGGGACTCTGCCGTCCATGACCCACCTACTGGACGGACAGATCGCCCTGGTCACGGGCGCGAGCGGCGGCATCGGCCGGGCCGTCGCGCTGCGCCTCGCGCAGGAGGGCGCGGCGGTGGCCGTGCACTGCCGTACGGCCGTGGCGGCGGCGCACGAGGTCGCCTCGGCCATCGGCGAACGAGCGGTCGTCGTACAGGGCGACCTGACCGACGAGGCGACCTGCCACCGGATCGTCCAGGAGGCCGCGGACTGGGGCGGCGGCCGGCTGACCGCACTCGTCAACAACGCGGCTGTACAACCCGTACAGCCCCTGCCCGGCATGACCGCGGCCGACTGGCGTGCGGTCGTCGACACCGACCTCGGCAGCGTCTTCGCCTGCACCCAGGCCGCCGCCGACATCATGCGCGCCCAGCCCGAGGGCGGCACGATCACCCACATCGCCTCCATCGAGGCGACCCACCCGGCCCCCGGCCACGCGCACTACAGCACGGCGAAGGCGGCGGTGGTGATGCACGCGCGAGCGGCGGCCCTGGAGTACGGCCACCTCGGGATCCGCGTCAACACGGTCTCCCCGGGCCTGATCGACCGGGAGGGCCTGGCGGACGCCTGGCCGGAGGGGGTGCGGAGATGGCAGGAGGCCGTACCGACGGGCCGGCTGGGCCGCCCGGAGGACGTGGCGGACGCGGTGGTCTTCCTGGCGTCCCCGCTGGCGTCCTGGATCACCGGCCACGACCTGGTGGTGGACGGAGGAGTGTCCGCCCGGCCGACGTGGTGACGGCGCCCTTCCGCACAATGAGTGCTGCAGGCCCCCCATCCGTATGACCCATGAACGCCTGCTTCCGAACTCAGGACGGTGACGTGAGCGAAGATCCCGGCCGGCGGTGCACGACAACCCCCCACAGGGCGGCCCCACGCGGAGCGTTGCGCACCCTCGCCCTTCTCGGCACCCTCTTCACCGCCCTCTTCCTCGCGTCGGCCGCCCCCGCCTCCGCGCACGCGGCCCTGCGCGGCAGCGATCCGACTGACGGCGCCGTACTGAAGTCGTCGCCCGGATCCGTCACCCTGACCTTCACCGAGTCCGTCGGTCTGCTCGACGACTCGTTCCGGGTGTACGACCCCACCAACCACCGGGTGACCACCGGCGAGCCCGAACACGGCCCCGCCGGCTCGGACACCGCCCGGATCACCTTCCCGAAGAAGCTCGGCTCCGGCACGTTCACCGTGGCGTGGCGGGTCGTGTCGGCGGACAGCCACCCCGTCTCCGGTGCCCTCACCTTCTCCGTGGGCAAACCGTCGGCGACCACGGCGGCCGTCCCCACCGGCCCGGTCGAGAACCCGGCCACCGGCAGCCTCTACAACATCGGCCGCTATGCCGCGTACCTCGCCGTGGCGCTGCTGATAGGCACCGTCGCGTTCATAGCCCTCTGCCGCCCGCCGGACCCGGCCCCGCTCCGCAAACCGATCCGGACGGCCTGGTGGACCCTGCTGGCCGCCACCCTCTTCCTCTTCGTCCTCCGCTCCCCCTACGAGGAGGGCACCTCCCCGGCGTCGGCCTTCGACCTCTCCGCGCTCGCCAGGACCGCGACGGGCCGCCCGGGCCTGATCCTGCTGGCGAGGGTCGCCCTCCTGGCGATCACGGCAGGCCTGTACGTCTTCCTCGTCCGCAAGCGCGAGACCCGGTTCCGCCCGTCGTCCCGCCCGTTCCTCGTCACGGCCGCCGCCCTCGCCGTCGCTCTGACCCTGACCTGGGCGACGGCGGAACACGCCTCGGCCGGCATCCAGGTACCCCTGGCGGTGACGTCCTCGGTCCTGCACCTCCTGGCGATGGCGCTGTGGCTCGGCGGCCTCACGGCCCTCCTCATCACCCTCCACCGGGCCACCGCCACCCCCCTCCCCACCGTCGTCGTCACCCGTTTCTCCCGGGTGGCCTTCGCCTCGGTGACGGTCCTCGTGGTCACCGGCGTGTACCAGTCCTGGCGCGGCCTGGGCTCCTGGCAGGCACTCACCGACACGACGTACGGCCGTCTCCTGCTCGTCAAGCTCGTCGCCGTGACCCTGCTGCTGGCGGCGGCCTCCCAGTCCCGCCGCTGGACGGCGAAGGCGGCGGGCGCCCCGGCCGCGGCCGCGGCGACGGCCCGCGAGCGCGTCCCGCAGACGGTCGGCGCGCCGCCCCCGGAGACCTCACCGGCCTCGGAAACCCCACCGGCCTCCGAGACCCCATCGGCCTCGGAGGAGCCGGCCCCCACGCCGGACCACCGGGCCCTGCGCCGCTCGGTCCTCGCCGAAGTCGCCATCGGCGTCGCCGTCCTGGTCATCACCACGATCCTGACCGGCACCCTGCCCGGCCGCGCGGCCGCCGAGGCGGCCGAGGCGGGCTCGGGAACGGCCACGACCGGCGGCATCCCGACGACCTCCGTCTCCATGGTCCCCTTCGACGTCGGCACCCCGAACGGCCACGGCAAGGTACAGATCACCCTGGATCCCGGCCGGGTCGGCGACAACTCCGTGCAGGCGGTCGTCTTCGGCCCTGACAACGGCATCTCCGCCGTCCCCGAACTCCGCCTCTCCTTCACCCTCGCCGCCCAGAAGATCGGCCCCCTTCCGGCCGACCTCACCGACCGAGGCGGCTACTGGGCCACCAACTCCGTCAACCTCCCGATCGCGGGCGAGTGGACGATGAACCTGACGGTGCGGGTGTCGGACCTGGACCAGGTGACGGTGGCGAAGAAGATACGGATCGCCGGGTAGCCGCGTCGACCACCCTCGTCCGCCGGAACCGGGACCAGGGTGGTCGACGCCGGCCCTGGTCACCGGCCCTGCGGGACGGTGCGCCGCCGCGAGGGATACCGGACCCGGCCGATTGCGAAGGGCACAGGTGTCCGACACACGTCGGGGATCTGCGGGCGGTCAGAGGGTGGCGACGCGCAGTCCGACGAGGACGGCGGCGCTGATCGCGAGGACGGTTGCCGGGGGTGCGCCCTTGAAGTCGCCGACACGCAGGTGCGTGGCGACCGCACCGATGAAGTAGAGGGCCAGTCCGACGGCGGCGGCGACTCCCAGGGGCGCCCACCGGAGCCCGACGACGAGGCCGCCCGCTCCGGCGATCTGAGCGACGCCCAGGAACGGCAGCACGCCGTAGGACAGTCCGAGGGTGGACATCTGGTCGACGAGCCGCTTGGGCCGGATGAATTTGGCACCGGCCGAAGCCAGAAGCACTGCCGACATGAGTGCGGTGAGGACGGCGTAGGCGATGGACATGCGAGACCTCGACTGTTCGGCGATTTCGGGTGGTTGCACTTGCGCGGGGTGGTCCGGCTCCGGTGCGCGGGCGGCTCAGCCGGATGCGCGCCGTACGGCGGGTGCCACCTCGGACGCGAACTTCTCGACGAAGACCTCGTCGTAGAGCTCCCTGTCGACGCCGAAGATCTCGAACGGCTCGGTGTAGGCGCTGCGGCCCGCCGTGATTTCGGCACGCCCTCCCGAGACCAGGTCGAGCTGCGCGAAGTCCTGGTGGAGACGGACGGGCTCGAGCACGCTGAGGACCGAGACGGCACTGGTCAGGGTGATGGACGAGGTTCGGGCCGCGACGGCCGCAAGGACGACGGCCGGTGAGGAGACCGCGAACCGAGGAGTGTGGTGCTCGCCGACGCCGAACACGTCGAGCCCCGTCTGATCCGCGAACACTCCGAAGTCCACGATGTCGCGGACGCGTTGCGAGCCGGTGTCACCTGGGCTTACGTCGGCGAGGGAGTGGATGCCGAGCTCGATCTCGGCGCCCGTCGGGGTGGTGCGCTGCATACCCTCGACGCTAGGGATCCGTTAGGTACCCGAAGGTACCCTTCGGCTCATGAGCCTCCGTCCCGGGACCGTCTTCCTCGCCGACTGTCCGGCCAGGCTGGCCATCGAGATCATCGCCAGCAAATGGGCCATGGTCACGCTCTTCGCGCTGAGCGACGGCCCGGTGCGGCACGGCGATCTGGTCGAGCTGATCGGCGGAGTCTCGCGCAAGGTGCTGACGCAGACGCTGCGCCGACTGCAGGACAACGGCCTCGTCGAGCGACGGGCGTACGCGGAAGCGCCACCACGCGTGGAATACAGCCTGACCGAACTCGGGGCCACGCTCAGGGAGCCCATCGCCGTACTGGCCGACTGGGCGAAATCCAACGGCGAAGCGATCGCCACGTTCCATGAGGCGGCCGAGGCGGAGGATTCCTAGCCGCATACCTGTCTGTCGCTACGGCAGCTCTGGGCGGCCGCGGAGGATACGAGATTCGAACTCGTGAGGGGCTGCCCCAACACGCTTTCCGACTGTGGTGGCGGGCGCCGTTCGGGGGCGTTCACCTGGGTTCACGGGCGGAAGATCGGTGCGCGGGAGTGGGCTCGTGGAGTCGTCTGAACGTCCGCGAACGGTGGTGAATGAGACGGGAACCGAGACGGCCGTGCTGACCGTCAGGGGCAGGACAGGTCGTGGGGCAACTTGCAGGCGTCGTCACGCAGGTGCAGCCTGCGGAGATCCTGGACCAGGCCGATGGGGAAGGGATGCAGCATCCACTTGGCGCGATAGCCGGTCTCGCCATGCTCCGCGAGTACTTGCTGAGCGGCGTCGAGAACGGTGTGGGCGAACACCGGTCGTGGATGCGCCGATCTCCACATCACCGTGCCGTCGGAATCCGGTAGGTCAGGACTGACCGCGACGTCGGCGAACGTGTAGATGGACACGCCGACCGATTCATCCGTCGCGCGGAGAACCCAGCGAAGTTCCTGCGGCTCGGCGTCGAAGAAGAACCGGGTCGTGCGCTGCTGCCCGTACAAACCGCCCGTGCCGGCCACGAGGTCCGCCAGCGCGTCAGTGCAGTAGCTGACGGTCAGCGAGACCTTCTTGGAACCCTCGGTCAGGTGGCATCTCGCCCAACCATGGTCCCCCAGTTCCCACGTCAGCTGGAAGCTTGGCCTGGTCCCCGCCATTCCCTGCCGTTCCTCGCATGGTCTGGCACGTGTCCGGTACGGGCGCGGCCGCTCGATCTGTGCGTCTGCCGTGAGCCACGGACTACTCGTAGATGGTCGCAGCTCGTAGAGCTCGTGCGAAGAAGCTCCAGTCACCGTCGGCCGGCAGACTGCGGCCGACGTTGCCGTACCAGCCGTCCGCGTCATCGATCCATGCTGCCAGCGCCTCCAGGAAACTCGCGAGGTCCGCGTTCTCCCATGAGTGCCCCTCCTCGGTGTGGCTTCGGTGGAGGGCACGGACGAAGGCGGCCAGGTCTTCTCTGCTGTCGACGTGATCAGGAGAAGCGGTCATGAACGGCACCCTACTTGGCACACCTGCGGTTGGCGGGAGCCTGGTGAACACCGCTTTAGGAGTTCGATTGAGCGCCCCGCATCTGGCCCTCGCGCTCCTACCGGTATGGCGCGCGTGATCACTCAAGCCCGCCTGCGTTCGCCGTCGTTGATGTCGGTTGGTGATGTCGGTTGGTGATGTCAGGTTGGATGGCCCGATGGAGCGTATTGAGGTCGAACTGTTCACAGACGGTGGCAACGACGCCGTGGTGCGCATGCCCGGCAGACGGTTCCCCGGGGTTCTGGTACAGGGCGACTCCCTTCACATCCTTCGCACCGACGTGGCCGAGGTGGTGGAGGCATGCGAGCGAGGCGACCTGGACGAAGCGCGGGAGTCCGCCGGCCTTCTTCTTGCGAACCTGGACGCTCTGCTGACGCGGTACGAAGCTGCGTTGGCCGAGCACGACAATCCGCGGCCGTATTGAGCTGTCGGGCCGTCGGCTTGGGAAGCTGAGATCATTTGGGGCTGGTCTGTCGGAGATGGCCTTACCTGGAAGAGGCTCCTGCGGGACGCGGGAGTGCGAGACGGCCGTCTCCATGACGCTCGCCACACCGCCGCGACCGTGCTCCTGATCCTCGGGGTCCCGGACGTCGTGGTTGACGCGATCATGGGCTGGGAGTCCGGGGGAGCGACGCGTATGTGTGCCCGGTACATGCATGTCACCGGGACAGTGTTGAAAAGGACCGCTCATCAGGTCGGAGAGGCCCTTTGGGGTGCCGATGGACGGTCTCTGCCATGATCCGGGATCGCCTGTCTCCCGTCCGGGAGGGGACAGCTGGGGGAGGAACCATGGACAAGCGGACGGACCCTGTCGAGATCATCGCGCGCGTGGGTGGCGTGACGCCCTACTCGGATCACGAGCGGGCGTTCGGTACCTGGGTGTATCTCGCCTCGAAGGCCGGATGGCAGGTGGTCGAGGCTGACGGCTTCGCCGCTGACAGCGACCGGGGCGAAATCGGTGCGGTGGACGTCGAGGGTGTTCGGTACGTGATCCGGCTCGGGCCACGAGTGCGGCGGCTGCTCTACGAGGTTGTCGATGGGCACATGGTGAAGCGGGATGTGCTCGCGGTTGCGGCCTGGGCGGAGCCGGTCGTCACCAAGGAGAGCGCCCCTGGTTGGTACTCCGCAGAGGCCGACCGAGACGGAAAGTGAGACGGACAATGTCGAAGGGCCCCGCTGCGAACAGCGGGGCCCTTCGACATCGTGCCCGGTGAGGCACTGGCGGAGGATACGAGATTCGAACTCGTGAGGGGTTGCCCCAACACGCTTTCCAAAACTGAGACCAGGCTGCCGGGTCATACCTTCTTGACGACGACGGTGTCCGGGAGGAGCTTTTCCAGGTCGTCCACGTCCGAGGTGAAGACGGTGACCTGTCCCTTCTGCTGGCGTGCGATGACAGCGAGCACGGCATCGATGGCGTATTTGTGGCCGTGCAGCTTGGCGGCGCCGAGGAGCCGGCGGGCTTGGCGGGCCTCGTCCTTGCCGATGTCGGCGACCTTGAGCCGGGAGAGCACCCAGTCCCAGCGTTGCTCGGTGGTTCTGCCGTCGTACGCCTCCACCAGCGTCATGGGCGACGTGACCACTTCGGCTTCACCCCGTGCTGCGAGATCGAGCCAGGCGATCATCTTCCGGTCGCCACGCACAGCGAGGGACAGGGCTTCGCTGTCGAGTACGAAGGTGCGCAGTGGCCGCTGCCCGTGCTCACTGGCTCGCTTGGTCACGCGGCCTCTCCAGCGTTGTGTCCTTCGGCGGTGAGGCGGCGCTCGTGCTCGGCGTCGAGATCTTCCAGCTCCGAGAGTGCTGCCGCGCGCTCGTCCTCGGTGACCGCGCCGTGTTCCTCCTGCAGCCAGTCGACCAGTTCCAGCAGACGGTCCCGATCACGCTTGAATCGCAGTGCTTCGGCGACGTACGCCGAAAGTCCCCGCTCAGCCGCCTCGGCGCGGATCTCGTCTAGTAGATCTTCGGGGATCGTCACCGTTACTTTCTTGGTCGCCATACAAGTCACCATACTCTTGGTGTGAATGCCCCTACCAGTTTGCCGTGACTCGTAGGGCAAGGAGGCCAATGGCCAATCCGTGAGCCCTGCCCATGCGTGATCGCCGACTCGTACCGCTTCACTCGGCCACCTCGTGCCGTTCACTCTCATCAGCGCATGCTGCGTCGGACGAGGATGGTTGTCCTTCGCGGTGGTGAGCCTCCTGCCGTTGATGGAACGACAGGAGGAGAGTCCATGTCCCTGCTGCCTTCGGCAGACGTCTTCAGATCGATCGAGCTAAAGGTTCCGCAGCTGCTCGGTGGACAGTTGGTCTGTCCACATGTGCCCGGGGAGAGATGTTCGGTCGGCGAGCACCTCACGCTCTCGGAGGCGAAGGAAGCGGCGGCACGAGATGCCGCGCATCGATGGCGCTACCTGCTGGACTCCCACGTTGCAGAGGCTCAAAGCAATCTAGGGCACATGGTGTGGTGTGACCCACTGAGCCGGTACACGGACTATCACGACTGGAAGCGGCTGCTGGAGGACGCGGGAGTGCTGAACGCCCGGCTGCACGACGCCCGGCACACCGCCGCCACCGTGCTCATGCTGCTCGGTGTCCCGGATCGCGTCATCGATCAGATCATGGGGTGGGAGCCGGGCACCTCCGCGAGCATGCGGGCGCGGTACCTGCATGTGCCGGACGCCATGCTGAAGGACGTGGCCCGGAAGATCGCCGAAGCCATCTGGGGACCCCCGGAAACACCCGCTGTGGACAAAAACCAGGACAACGAGGTCTGAGGACAACGTCGAAGGGCCCCACCTCGCGGTGGGGCCCTTCGACGTATTGCCCGGTGAGAGCAATGGCGGAGGATACGAGATTCGAACTCGTGAGGGGTTGCCCCCAACACGCTTTCCAAGCGTGCGCCCTAGGCCTCTAGGCGAATCCTCCGCTCGGAACATTACATGACCGAGAGGAGTGCTCGCGAACTCGTTCCCACCCCCTGACGTCGGGTACTCTGTGCAGAGCCCCTCACGCGGCGCTATCTGACTGAACTCCCCCAGGGCCGGAAGGCAGCAAGGGTAGGTTGGCTCTGGCGGGTGCGTGGGGGGCGCTTGCGTTTGCGGGCGGGGCTGCTTGTCAGTGGGCGCCTATAACCTCGTAAGCGTGTCGTCTCTCGCGCTGTACCGCCGCTATCGCCCGGAGTCGTTCGCCGAGGTCATCGGGCAGGAGCATGTCACCGACCCGTTGCAGCAGGCGCTGCGGAACAACCGGGTCAATCACGCGTACCTGTTCAGCGGGCCGCGTGGGTGCGGGAAGACCACCAGCGCACGGATCCTGGCCCGCTGCCTGAACTGCGAGCAGGGGCCGACGCCGACCCCCTGCGGCGAGTGCCAGTCCTGCCGCGACCTCGCACGCAACGGGCCCGGTTCCATCGACGTCATCGAGATCGACGCGGCCTCTCACGGTGGTGTGGACGACGCCCGTGAGCTGCGCGAGAAGGCCTTCTTCGGGCCTGCCGGCAGCCGCTACAAGATCTACATCATCGACGAGGCCCACATGGTCACGTCGGCCGGCTTCAACGCGCTGCTCAAGGTCGTCGAGGAGCCCCCGGAGCATCTGAAGTTCATCTTCGCCACCACCGAGCCCGAGAAGGTCATCGGGACCATCCGGTCGCGGACCCATCACTATCCCTTCCGGCTGGTGCCGCCGGGCACGCTGCGGGATTACCTCGGCGAGGTGTGCGGCAAGGAGAAGATCGCCATCGAGGACGGCGTGCTGCCGCTCGTCGTGCGCGCCGGTGCCGGTTCCGTGCGTGACTCCATGTCCGTCATGGACCAGCTGCTCTCCGGGGCCACCGAGGCGGGTGTGACGTATGCCATGGCCACCTCCCTGCTCGGCTACACCGACGGGTCCCTGCTCGACTCCGTCGTCGAGGCCTTCGCGACCGGGGACGGCGCCGCCGCCTTCGAGGTCGTCGACCACATCATCGAGGGCGGCAACGACCCGCGCCGCTTCGTCGCCGACCTGCTGGAGCGGCTGCGGGACCTGGTGATCCTCGCGGCGGTGCCCGACGCCGTGGAGAAGGGGCTGTTCGACGCCCCCGCCGACGTCCTGGAGCGTATGCAGGCCCAGGCCGGCACGTTCGGCGCCGCCGAGCTCAGCCGCGCGGCCGACCTCGTCAACGAGGGCCTGACCGAGATGCGCGGCGCCACCTCCCCCCGCCTCCAGCTGGAGCTGATCTGCGCGCGCGTGCTGCTGCCGGCCGCCTACGGCGACGAGCGGTCCCTGATGGCCCGCCTCGACCGGCTGGAGCGGGGCGTCAACTTCTCGGGCGGGGGCGGTGCGCCCGCGATGGGGTACGTCCCAGGGCCCGAGGCACACCAGGCGGCGCCGGGAGGGGCTTCGGCGGGTACGGCTCCCGCTCCGGCTCCCGCTCCTGCTCCGGTTCCTCCGGCTGCTCCGGCTCCGGTTCCGCAGGGCGGCGGGCCTGCGGCGGCCCGTGCGGCGGTACGAGGGGGAGCGGCACCCGAGCCCGCGCCGGTGCAGGCGCCCGCGCCGACGCCGACACCGGCCCCTCAGCCGCCTGCGCCCACACCGACGGCCCCGACGGCTCCTCCGGCCGCCCCGCCCGCCGCCGCACCCGGCGCCTGGCCGACGGCCGCCCCCGCGGG
>NZ_JBHXSK010000029.1:0-149021 GCF_042716195.1 Streptomyces sp. NPDC058683 | reverse complement strand
ATCTGGCGTTGACTTTTGGCACGCTGTTGAGTTCTCAAGGAACGGTCGCTTCCTTTGTACTCACCCTCTCGGGCTTTCCTCCGGGCTTCCCTTCGTTCTTGCGTTTCCGACTCTATCAGACCGTTTTCCGATCCGATTTCCTCGGTGCTTTCCAGGTTCCCGCTCTCGCGTTTCCCTTTCCGGCGGTTCCGACTCTATCAGATCCTTTCGGCGTCTGATTCCCAGTCAGCGGGTGTTGTCTTCGCGGCTGTTGGGCCGTTCCGACGAGTGAGACTTTAGCGGATTCCCGGCCTCCGAGCTAATCGGGGGCCTGCGTCCTTTCGAACGTGGATTCCTTCATTTCGCACATACGCATGCCGAAGCAAAGCGACGACGGATCGCCGATTGCTGGCAGGTACTTGCGGAATGGCTGCCCGGGGACCGACCGGAGTCGGCGCTCACGTCGGACAACTCGGAGAACATTACGTAACCGGTTGGGGTGTGTCAACTCGCGGCGGGGCGACCCCCCGGGGCGTAAGGTGGACGCCATGACTACGCGTACGTACACCCAGCTGTGGTGGGCCGCCTGACGGCGGCCGCGTTCACGTACGCATTCAACGGCCGCCGCCTCGGCGGCCGTTCGTGTATCTCCCTCCAGAACCTCTGAGGGCCGGCCGCTCGGGACGGCGGCTCCGACCAGGAGGTGGAGAGGGAATGACACGGGTCTTCAGTGGGATCAAGCCGACCGGGCACCTGACGCTGGGGAACTACCTGGGAGCCATGCGGCAGTGGGCTGCCGTGGATCAGTACCAGGCCGACTCCTTGTTCTGCATCGTCGATCTGCACGGGATGACCGTGGACCACGATCCGGCGCGGCTGCGTCGGCTCACCCGTCAGGCGGCGACCCTGTTGCTGGCGGCCGGGCTGGATCCCGAGCTGTGCACCGTGTTCGTACAGAGTCACGTCGACGAGCACACCCGGCTGTCGTACCTCATGGAGTGCGTGGCGACCGACGGGGAGATGCGGCGCATGATCCAGTACAAGGAGAAGGTCGCGAGCGAGGCGGTGCGCGGGCGCAGTGTGCGGCTGTCCTTGCTGACGTATCCGGCCCTGATGGCGGCCGACATCCTGGCGTACGGGGCGGACGAGGTGCCGGTCGGGGACGATCAGGCGCAGCACGTGGAGTTGACCCGGGATCTGGCGGTGCGGTTCAACCAGCGGTACGGGCATACGTTCGTGGTGCCGAAGGCGACCGTGCCGAAGGTGGCCGCGCGGGTGATGAATCTGCAGGATCCGACGTCGAAGATGGGGAAGAGCGACGACTCCGGGGCGGGGATCGTCTATCTGCTCGACGAACCGGAGGTGATCCGGAAGAAGATCATGCGGGCCGTGACGGACAGCGGGCGGGAGATCGTCTACGACCGGGAGGAGCAGCCCGGGGTCGCCAATCTTCTGGAGATTCTCGCTGCGTGCACGGATGGGAACCCTGAGTCACTGGCAACCGTTCACGATTCGTACGGCGCTCTGAAGCAGGCCACCGCGGAGGCGGTGCTGGACGTGCTGGGTCCCGTGCAGGCCAGGCACAAGGAGTTGTGCGTCGATCCGGGATATGTGGAGGAGGTGCTGCGGCATGGGGCGGAGAAGGCTCGGGCGATCGCCCGGCCGATTGTCGATACCGCCTATCGGGCGATCGGGCTGTTGCCGCCCGGCGCCTTCTCGGGGGCTGCTGCGGCGGAACCCGCGTTGAACGCGACGCGGTAGGCGCGGGGCTGGTGGCGAGGCCCGATGCGGCGCGATGCGACGGAGTGCCGGCGCATCGCGGCCTCGCTCAGTCCCTCCCAGCCCCCCCATTCCCTCCCAGTCCTGTCCTTCTCAGTCCTTCTTGCCGGAGGCGAGTTGGCGGCTGCGGTCGCGGGCGGCTTCGAGGGCGGCGATGAGGGCGGCCCGTACGCCGTGGTTCTCCAGTTCGCGGATGGCGTTGATCGTGGTGCCGGCGGGCGAGGTGACGTTCTCGCGGAGCTTGACGGGGTGTTCGCCGCTGTCACGGAGCATCACGGCGGCGCCGATCGCGGACTGGACGATGAGGTCGTGGGCCTTGTCGCGGGGCAGGCCGAGCAGGATGCCTGCGTCGGTCATGGCCTCGACCAGGTAGAAGAAGTACGCCGGGCCCGAGCCGGAGAGTGCGGTGCAGGCGTCCTGCTGGGACTCGGGGACCTGGAGGGTCTTGCCGACGGCGCCGAAGATCTCCTCGGCGGTGGCGAGGTGGGCGGCCGTGGCGTGGCTGCCGGCCGAGATGACGGACATCGCCTCGTCGACGAGGGCGGGGGTGTTCGTCATGACACGGACGACCGGGGTGCCGGTGGCGAGGCGCTCCTCGAAGAAGGAGGTGGGGATGCCCGCCGCGCCGCTGATGACGAGGCGGTCGGCGGGGATGTGCGGGGCGAGTTCGTCGAGGAGGGTGCCCATGTCCTGCGGCTTGACCGTGAGGATCAGGGTGTCGGCGGTCTTCGCGGCCTCGGGGTTGGTGACCGGGGTGACTCCGTGGCGGGCGCGGAGCTCTTCGGCCCGTTCCGGGCGGCGGGCGGTGACCAGGAGGTCGGCGGGCGCCCAGCCGGCCCGGATCATTCCGCTGAGCAGGGCTTCGCCGATCTTGCCGGTACCGAGGACTGCGACTTTCTGACTCATACGGTTCAGTCTGGCACCGGGGGTGGGAGGCGGGAGGCGGTTGTCCGCTGGGCGGACGTCGTCGGTGGCTATGCCGTCCGTCGCCTCAGGGTGGCCGCTCCCAGGGTCAGCACCAGCAGGGCGCAGCCGGCGACGATCAGGATGTCCCTGAGGAAGGTGGCGGTCATGTCGGTGTGGTGGAGGACTTCGTTCATGCCGTCTACGGCGTAGGACATGGGGAGGACGTCGGAGAGGGCTTCGAGGGCGGGGTGCATCTCGGAGCGGGGCGTGAAGAGGCCGCAGAGCAGGAGCTGGGGAAAGATCACCGCGGGCATGAACTGGACCGCCTGGAATTCCGAGGCCGCGAAGGCCGAGACGAAGAGACCGAGGGCTGTGCCGAGCAGGGCGTCGAGCAGGGCGACCAGGAGCAGGAGCCAGGGGGAGCCGGTGACGTCGAGGCCCAGGAGCCAGACGGCCAGGCCGGTGGCGAGGGCCGACTGGATGATCGCGAGGATTCCGAAGGCGAGGGCGTAGCCGGCGATGAGGTCGGCTTTACCGAGGGGCATGGCGAGGAGGCGTTCGAGAGTGCCGGAGGTGCGCTCGCGGAGGGTGGCGATGGAGGTCACCAGGAACATCGTGATGAGCGGGAAGATGCCGAGGAGTGAGGCGCCGATGTTGTCGAAGGTGCGCGGGCTGCCGTCGAAGACATAGCGGAGCAGGACCAGCATCAGGCAGGGGATGAGGAGCAGCAGCGCGATCGTGCGGGGGTCGTGGCGGAGCTGGCGCAGGACGCGGGCCGCGGTGGCGGTGGTGCGGGCGAGGTTGAGGGCGCTGACGGGGGCGGTCGTGGTGGTCGCCGACTGAGTGGTCATCGTGCGCTTTCCTTCGTGCGGGAGGTGGTGGCCGCTTCGTCGACGAGGTGCAGGAAGGCCGCCTCGACCGTGTCGGAGCCGGTGCGGGTGCGGAGGGCCTCGGGGGTGTCGTCGGCGAGGATCTCGCCCTCGCGCATGAGAAGGAGGCGGTGGCAGCGCTCGGCCTCGTCCATGACGTGGGAGGAGATGAGGAGGGTGGCGCCGCGGGTGGCGGTGATGGAGTGGAAGAGCTGCCAGAGGTCGCGGCGCAGGACGGGGTCGAGGCCGACGGTGGGTTCGTCGAGGACGAGGAGTTCGGGGGTGCCGAGCAGGGCGACGGCGAGGGAGACGCGGCTGCGCTGGCCGCCGGAGAGGTTGCCGGCGAGGGCGTCTGCGTGGCTGGTGAGGTCGACTTCGCCGAGGACGCGTTCGACGTCGGCGCGGCGGGCGGGGGCGGAGCGGGTGGGGTCGAGGATCGAGGCGAAGTAGTCGAGGTTCTGGCGGATGGTCAGGTCGTCGTAGACGGAGGGGGCTTGGGTGACGTAGCCGATGCGGGTGCGGAGGGTGGGGTGGCCGGCGGGGCGGCCGAGGACGTTGAGGGTGCCGGTGACCTTGGCCTGGCTGCCGACGATGGAGCGCATCAGGGTCGACTTGCCGCAGCCGGAGGGTCCGAGGAGGCCGGTGATCTGGCCGCGGGGGACGGTGAAGTCGAGGCCGCGCAGGACGGTGCGGGGGCCGCGGACGGCGGTGAGGCCGGCGGCCTGGACGGCGGGGGGCAGGACGGAGTTGCCGGGGGCCTCGGTCGGCTCCGGCGAGTAATTCACCATGTGATGAATAATCCTCGGCAAGGCAGGGAGCGTCAAGGGGAGTGGGCGGGGCGGCAGTCGACGGCACGCCCTCCGTGAGGGCCGCGCGGGCGCTGGGGAATTACTGGGTCCATCCGTCGCCGGGACGGATGGAGTGGGTTCGTCACCGGGACGCCTGGCGTCGGTTCGCCACCGGGACGGCTGGAGTCAATCCGTCGCCGGGACGCCTGGCTTCGGTCCGTCACCGGGACGGCTGGAGTCGGTTCGTCGGCAGCATGCCCGGTGTCGGCCCATCGCCGGGACGCCTGGAATCGGTTCGTCACCGGGGCCGGTTGCTGTGGGAAGGGGTGGCTCGGCAGGGAGGCGGCCGGGTTCGTCGTGTGGGCGCGGTGAGGCGCCGCCGGCCCGCTGCTGTGCGGGTGCGGCGGGCCGGTGTGCGTGGGTTGTTCAGGTGTTGAGGGCGACCAGGAGGAGGACGTCGTACGTCTCCTCGACGGTCCCTTCCGGGAAGGTCTTCAGGAGGTGGGCGCGCTCCTCGGCGAGGAAGGAGGTGCGGCGGTCCTCGGGGGTGACCAGGAACGCCGAGTGGCTGCCGATGTTGGCGAGGTGGGTGTCGACGGGGACCCGGCGGCTCCAGCGGACCTCACGGCGGGTGAAGCGGAGGCGGCCGCTGGGGTCGGCGAGGTCCGTGCGGTCGGCGGTCTTGCGCTTCTCGGCGCCGGCGTCCACTCCGAAGAAGCGGCTCAACCGCTCGTTCTGTCCGGCGATCCAGTCGAGGTCGAGGGCGTCGGTGTTCCACCACAGCGCGAGCGCGCCGCCGGGACGCAGTACGCGCAGCGCCTCCGGCACGGAGTGGGCCGGGTCGGTCCAGTGCCAGGCCTGGGCGTAGGTGAGGAAGTCGGCGGTGTCGTCGGCGAGCGGGAGGGCGTTGCCGTTGCCGCGGACGAGCGGGATGCCGGGGAGCGTGCGGTGGAGCTGCGCCGCCATGCCCTCCCCCGGCTCCACCGCGACCACGTCGGCGCCGCGCGCGTGCAGGACGGCGGTCGCGATGCCGGTGCCCGCGCCGACGTCGACCACCCGGGCGCCGGTGAGGGTACGGCCGGCCTCCTCCTCGACGGCGTCGAGGAGAGCGGGCGGGTAGGAGGGGCGGTTCGCGGCGTACTGGGCCGCGGCGGCGTTGAAGGAGTGCGCGCGGGTTGCGTGCGAGGGGGCGGGGGCGGGGTTCGGGGGGCGCGACTGGCTTGTGGTCATACCGCCATGGTCCCGGGGGTGGGGCGGGAGGCGACAGGGGGTTTCCGACGGGCGGGCGGATGTGCCCGGTGCCGTACCGGACGGTGTCAGCGCTTGCGCTTCTTCTTCGAGGGGTTGCCCGTGCGGCGGGTGGTGCGGCGTTCGTGTTCCTGGCGGGCGGTGTCGTATTCGGCGCGGTGGAGCCGCTCGCCGGGGGCCTCCGTCAGGGAGCGGAAGAAGTAGGCGAGGAGGGAGCCGACGAAGCCGATGGCGAGGAGGCCGCGCAGGGAAGCCTGGCGTTCCGGGTCGGGGCGCCTGCCGAAGCCGTCCCAGGTGTCGCGGAAGGCGAGGGCGCTGCAGATGGCGAACATCGCGACGACCAGAACGGTCACGAAGGCGCCGGTGTCGGCGAGCTGGAGACCCTCGTAGGCGAGGCGGAGGACCAGGCAGGAGACGACGGCGGCGGCGAGTGCGCCGACGGCCACGCCGACACGGCGGGCGGTGTAGCCGTCATCGTGGTTGACCCAGGTCGTGCCGAAGAAACGGAGGGGCTCGGGGCGGGGGCCGCTCGGGGTCTCGCCGGTGGAGCCCGCGGGGGTGTCCGGGGTGCCTGGTTCGTCGCTCACATGACGATTATGGCGCCGGGGGCCGCGGGCTCCGGGTCGGGGTCGACGTGACCGGTCAGGCGCAGCGGTCGGCCACGTAGCCGTCGCTGCCGGTGTTGACGTTGGTGTCCGAGACGAACTCGCCGTTGTCGATGTTGTCCCAGATGTTCGACGTGCCGTAGTACCCGGACACTGTCGTACCCGGCGTCTGGCAGAAGATAGGGACCTTGGTTCCCTCGGGGAGGGTGCGGGTGATGGTGTAGGTGGTGCCCGGGCCGCTGCGGACGTTCAGACGGAGGCCCGGGGCGACGGAGTACGTGTTCACGGTGGCGGCCGCGCTGGCGACGGAGGCCGACCCCATGATCATGAGAAAGGCTCCGGCGGAGCCTGCGAGAAGGACGGAAGCGCGTCTTCTGGATGTCATCCCAGTCCTCCTGGACCGGTCAGGAGCAGCGGTCGGCCACGTAGCCGTCGCTGCCCGTGTTGACGTAGGCGTCTGACACGAACTCGCCATTGCTGATGTTGTCCCAGATCTTGGACGTGCCGTAGTACCCGGAGACCGTCGTACCGGGCGTCTGGCAGTAGATCGGGACCTTGGCGCCCTCGGGGAGGACGCGGGTGATGTCGTAACTGGTGCCGGGACCGCTGCGGACGTTCAGACGGAGGCCCGGGGCGACCGAGTAGTAACGCACGGACGCCGCCAGCGTCGTGACGGCCTCCTCCTCGCCGCTGCTCTCGGCTTCCTGCGCGTGATCAACAGACATGTAGAGCTCCCCCCACCGGACCCATGAGTGCCATGGAGTCCCGTTGATTCCCCTGAATCGAGCCACGAAACACATGTGCGTAACTCGCACGCGGAGGCTAGCAAGCCGCCTCTGTATCGCACGAGTCATCGACTAGGCTCCGTGCGTCGCGCGCCGCGAGGAACAGCACGGGGGTGATCCCATGACGCCACAGCGCAACACCGGAGCGGGCGCGGAAGCGGAACTTCCCGAGTACGCCGGGCACTACCGCCTGGAGTCCTGCCTGGGTTCGGGCGGTATGGGCGTGGTGCACCTGGCCCGCAGCACCTCGGGGCTGAAGCTCGCCGTGAAGGTCGTGCACGCCGAGTTCGCCAAGGACCGTGAGTTCAGGGGCCGTTTCCGGCAGGAGGTGGCCGCCGCGCGCAAGGTCAGCGGCGCCTTCACCGCATCCGTCGTGGACGCCGATCCAGAGGCCGATCGGCCTTGGATGGCCACCCTCTTCATCCCCGGCCCGACCCTGGCCGAGCACGTGAAGCGGAACGGTCCCATGCCCCCTGCCCAGTTGCGACGGCTGATGGCGGGGCTCGCGGAGGCGTTGCGCGACATTCACAGGGTCGGGGTGGTGCATCGGGATCTCAAGCCGAGCAATGTGCTGCTCGCCGAGGACGGTCCGAAGGTCATCGACTTCGGTATTTCCCGGCCGAAGGACAGCGAACTGCGGACCGAGACCGGCAAGTTGATAGGTACGCCGCCGTTCATGGCGCCGGAGCAGTTCCGGCGGCCGCGTGAGGTGGGGCCGGCCGCGGACATCTTCGCGCTCGGGTCGGTGCTGGTGCATGCGGCCACCGGGCGTGGGCCGTTCGACTCCGACAGTCCGTACGTCGTCGCCTACCAGGTCGTGCACGACGAGCCCGACCTCACCGACGTACCGGAGGAACTCGCTCCGCTGGTGCTGCGCTGTCTTGCCAAGGAGCCCGAGGACCGGCCGACGCCCGACGAACTGATGCGGGTCCTGAGGTCGTTGGCGGCCTCGTACGATACGCAGGCGTTCATACCGGCACAGCGGACCAGTGTCACCGGCGACAGCAGTGACATGGCGGCGCCGGAGCTACCGAAGGAGCCGGAGCGGCGACGCCGGCCACGCCTCAGCAGGCGAGTCGCCTTGGCCACGGGTTCCGTCGTGCTCGCGCTGAGCGGGGTCGCGGCCTTGGTCCAGTGGGTCGCCGGGAGCGGCCCGGAGCAACGGGAGAGCAACCCGAGAACCACTGCCGCCGCTTTCGCCGCCTGGCAGGCGAACCCGGTCACCAAGGGCGCGGCCACTCCCCAATGTGCCACCGGTGACGGGAAGTTGTTCTGCACCGAGACATCTGTGGCCTTCGCCCTGGACCCGGTGACGGGTGCCGTGCTCTGGCGGCACTCCGTCGCCGACGCCCACTGGAGTAGACCCCCGGTCCTCTCCGGCGGGCGCGTGCAGCTCGTCACGGACGAGGCCCGGCATGTGACGGCGCTCGATCCAGACTCGGGCAAGAGTCGATGGCAGCGGGACCTGCCCGAGAACAAGGGGATGAAGTACGCCGGCGACATGCTTCTGCTCGCGCGCGCGGACGGCACGGTCACCGGGGTGGACAGCGCGACCGGCACCACCAAGTGGAGCCGGCCGACAGGGGGGCACGGCACACCGCGGATCGACTTCTTTCCCTCGGATCCGTCATCGGTGTATGTGACCAGTTCGTCTGCGGACGGGGCCGGCACCCGGGTGACCGCCGTGGACCCGGCCACCGGAGACGTACGGTGGGACACGCCTTTGCAGGGTCTGCTGCGGCCGGTCGGCGCGCAGGACGGGGCGGTCTTTCTGCTGGCCGCGGATCCGGTGTACGGCGACACCAATGCCGTGGTCCGCTACACGCCGGCGTCCGGGACCACCCGCCGGGTCGAGCTGCCCGTGCCGCGTGCGGACGCGCAGGCCGGGGTGCACAACGGCGTGGTCTATGTGCTGGCCGCCACCGGCTCCCTGGACGCCGTCGACCTGGACGCAGGAAAGCGGACATGGCACCTGGAGACTTCGGTGAGCCGGGGCTCGGCGCCCGTCGCCGACGACCGGCACGTGTACTTCTCGGCCGCCGACGGACGGCTCTTGGCCGTGGACACGCATGACGGGAAGGTCGCCGGACAGACCTCGCCCCGCTTCGGAACGGCCTCGGGCGGGGTCGCCACCTCGGTGCCCGCCCCCATGATCCTCGCCACCCACGTCTACGCCACCGCCCCCGACGGCACCGTCTTCGCCGTGGACGCGGGGGATCCCGCCGGCTGGTGATGACGGACGAAGGGGCCGCCCCCCTGGGGGAGGCGGCCCCTGTCGTACAGGCAGGGCTTCAGCCGAGCTTGCTCACGTCGCGCACCGCGCCCTTGTCGGCGCTGGTGGCCATCGCCGCGTAGGCCCGCAGGGCGGCCGAGACCTTGCGGTCGCGGTTCTTCGGGGCGTACACGCCGTTCAGGGCCTGCTCGCGACGGGCCAGCTCGGCGTCGTCGACGAGGAGCTCGATCGTGCGGTTGGGGATGTCGATGCGGATGCGGTCGCCGTTCTCGACGAGGGCGATGGTGCCGCCCGAGGCCGCCTCCGGGGAGGCGTGGCCGATCGACAGGCCCGACGTGCCGCCGGAGAAGCGGCCGTCCGTGATCAGCGCGCAGGTCTTGCCGAGGCCGCGGCCCTTGAGGAAGGACGTCGGGTAGAGCATCTCCTGCATGCCGGGGCCGCCCTTGGGGCCCTCGTAGCGGATGACGACGACGTCGCCGTGCGTGACCTGCTTGTTGAGGATCTTCTCGACGGCTTCTTCCTGCGACTCGCAGACGACCGCCGGGCCCTCGAAGGTCCAGATCGACTCGTCGACGCCGGCCGTCTTCACCACGCAGCCGTCGACGGCGAGGTTGCCCTTGAGGACCGCGAGGCCGCCGTCCTTGGAGTAGGCGTGCTCGACGCTGCGGATGCAGCCCTCCGCCGCGTCCTCGTCCAGGGCCTCCCAGCGCTCGGACTGGGAGAAGGCCTCGGCGGAACGGACGCAGCCCGGGGCCGCGTGCCACAGTTCCACCGCCTCGGGGGACGGGGAGCCGCCGCGCACGTCCCACGTCTTCAGCCAGTCCGCGAGGGAGGGGCTGTGGACGGAGTGCACGTCCTCGTTGAGGAGGCCGCCGCGGTGCAGTTCGCCGAGGAGGGCGGGGATGCCGCCGGCCCGGTGCACGTCCTCCATGTAGTACGTGCGGGTCTTCGCGACGTTCGGGGCGACCTTGGCCAGGCAGGGCACCCGGCGCGAGACCTCGTTGATCTCCTCCAGGCCGAAGGAGACGCCCGCCTCCTGGGCGGCGGCCAGCAGGTGCAGGATCGTGTTGGTGGAGCCGCCCATCGCGATGTCCAGGGCCATCGCGTTCTCGAACGCGGCGAAGGTCGCGATGTTGAGGGGCAGGACCGTGTCGTCGTCCTGCTCGTAGTAGCGGCGGGTGAGGTCCATGACCGTGCGGGCCGCGTCGACGTACAGCTGTTTACGGGCCGTGTGGGTGGCCAGGACCGAGCCGTTGCCGGGGAGGGAGAGACCGATGACCTCGGTCAGGCAGTTCATCGAGTTGGCGGTGAACATGCCCGAGCAGGAGCCGCAGGTCGGACAGGCGTTCTCCTCGATCTTGAGGACGTCCTCGTCGGAGATGTTCTCGTTGGCCGCGTCGACCATCGCGTCGATCAGGTCGAGGGTGCGGACCGTGCCGTCGACGAGGGTCGCGCGGCCGGCCTCCATGGGGCCGCCGGAGACGAAGACCGTGGGGATGTTGAGCCGCAGCGCGGCCATCAGCATGCCCGGCGTGATCTTGTCGCAGTTGGAGATGCAGACCAGGGCGTCGGCGCAGTGCGCCTCGACCATGTACTCGACCGAGTCCGCGATCAGGTCGCGGGACGGGAGAGAGTACAGCATGCCGCCGTGGCCCATCGCGATGCCGTCGTCCACGGCGATCGTGTTGAACTCGCGCGGGATGCCGCCCGCCTCCTTGATCGCCTCGCTGACGATCCGGCCGACCGGCTGGAGGTGGGTGTGGCCCGGCACGAACTCGGTGAAGCTGTTGGCGACCGCGATGATCGGCTTGCGGCCGATGTCCGCACCCGGTACACCGGAGGCGCGCATAAGGGCGCGGGCGCCCGCCATGTTGCGACCGTGGGTGACTGTGCGGGACCTCAGCTCGGGCATCGCGCTCGCTCCTTCAGACAGATAGGGCTGCTAACGAGCGTACGCCCGTTGCCCAGGCCTCGGGACGAGGTGTCCGGAATGCGGGACGGGTGTCTCGTGATGCCGGCCTCACGGCCCGGTCAGATGCCCCTGCACCACCGGCGCCACCCGCGCCACGATCTGCTCCAGATCCGCCGACGCCAGCGGCTCCACCTTGATCACGTACCGCAGCATCGCGCACCCCACCAGCTGCGCGGCCGCCAGCTCGGCGCGCAGCTCCCCGTCCGGGAGGTCCAGGTGCTCGGCGATCCGGCGCAGCAGCTGGGCGGCGATCAGCCGGCGGAAGACGGCGGCGGCTGTCTCGTTGTTCACAGCCGAGCGGAGGATCGCCAGCAGGGGCGTACGGCTGGTGGGGTTCTCCCAGATGCCGAAGATGAAGCGGGTCAGGCGCTCGCCGACGCCGTCCAGCGGGCCGTCGGCGATCGCGACGGGCGCGTTCAGCGCGGGGGCGAAGGCGATCGAGATGGAGGCCTCGAAGACCTGCTCCTTGGTGCCGAAGTAGTGGTGGACGAGGGCCGAGTCGACGCCGGCGGCCTTGGCGATGCCGCGGACGGACGTCTTGTCGTACCCGAGTGCGGAGAACTCCTCGCGGGCGGCGGCGAGGATACGGTCCCGGGTGTCCGCCGACTCGGTACGCGGAGGGCGGCCACGGCGGCGGACGCCGGCGCCGCCGCTTTCGGTACCGGTCACCGGCGTGGCACCTTCAGCGCCGAGGCCAGGTGCAGGCGGGTGAAGGCCAGCGCCTCGGCGAGGTCGGCCTCGCGCTCGGCGCCGGACATCGCGCGCCGGGTGTTGACCTCGATGACGACATGCCCGTCGAAGCCGGTGACGGCGAGGCGCTCCAGGAGTTCGGCGCAGGGCTGGGTGCCGCGGCCGGGCACCAGGTGCTCGTCCTTGGCGGAGCCGCGGCCGTCGGCGAGGTGGACGTGGCCGAGCCGGCCGCCCATCCGGTCGAGCATGGCGAGCGCGTCCGTCCTCGAGGTCGCGGCATGGCTGAGGTCGATCGTGAAGTGCCGGTAGTCGTCCTTGGTGACGTCCCAGTCGGGGGCGTACGCCAGCATCTCGCGGTCGCGATAGCGCCAGGGATACATGTTCTCCACCGCGAACCGGACGTCCGTCTCGTTCGCCATGCGCCAGATCCCCTCGACGAAGTCGCGGGCGTACTGGCGCTGCCAGCGGAACGGCGGGTGCACCACGACCGTGCTCGCGCCCAGCTTCTCGGCGGCGGCCCGGGCCCGCTGGAGCTTGACCCACGGGTCGGTGGACCAGACCCGCTGGGTGATCAGCAGGCAGGGGGCGTGGACGGCGAGGATCGGGATGCGGTGGTAGTCGCTCAGCCTGCGCAGGGCCTCGATGTCCTGGCTGACCGGGTCGGTCCACACCATGACCTCGACGCCGTCGTAGCCGAGGCGCGCGGCGATCTCGAAGGCCGTCGCCGTCGACTCCGGATAGACGGAGGCCGTGGAGAGCGCGACCTTCGCATCCGGGATGCGGACGACGTCCCTTGGTTTTGCCACGAGGGACAGGTTACGGGGTGGGGTTGGGTGGGGGCGGGGCACGTCTTCGCCGGTGTGACGATCGTCGCGTCGGGGGTGGGGCCGGGCGCCTGCTCGCCGTCGCGGGTCGCCCGCGCCCCTCGCGGGGGTGCCGTCCTCTGCGGGGGTGCCGCCTTCCGCGGGGGTGCCTACGCCGAACCCATGTGATCGAGTCGCCGCAGGATCACGCCCTCCCGCAGCGCCCACGGGCACACCTCCACCGTCTCCACCCCGAACAGGTCCATCGCGGCCTCCGCCACCAGCGCGCCCGCCACCAGCTGGCCCGAGCGGCCCTCGGAGACTCCGGGGAGTGCGCCGCGCTGGGCCGTGTTCATGGCCGCCAGCCTCGGGACCCAGGTCTCCAGGGAGTTGCGCTTGAGTTCGCGCTGGACGTAGAGGCCGTCGGCGGAGCGGGCCGCGCCGGCGATACGGGCCAGCTGCTTGAAGGTCTTGGAGGTGGCGACCACGTGGTCCGGGGCGCCGAAGCGGCTGAACTCGCCGACCGTACGCGCGATCTCGGCGCGTACATGGCGGCGCAGCGCCCGTATGTCCTCCGAGGCCGGCGGGTCGCCGGGAAGCCAGCCGGCGGTGAGCCGGCCAGCGCCCAGCGGCAGCGAGGCCGCCGCGTCCGGCTCCTCGTCGATGCCGTACGCGATCTCCAGGGAGCCGCCCCCGATGTCCAGGACCAGCAGCTTTCCGGCGGACCAGCCGAACCAGCGGCGTACCGCGAGGAAGGTCAGCCGCGCCTCGTCGGCGCCGGTCAGGACCTGGAGCTCGACGCCGGTCTCGGCCTTCACGCGGGCGAGGACGTCATCGGCGTTGCTGGCCTCGCGCACGGCGGAGGTGGCGAACGGCAGCAGTTCCTCGACGCCCTTGTCCTCCGCGGCCTGCAGGGCCTCATGGACGACACCGATCAGTTTCTCGACCCCGTCGGGACCGATCGCGCCGTTGCCGTCGAGGAGTTGGGCAAGGCGCAACTCCGCCTTGTGCGAGTGCGCGGGCAGCGGGCGTGCGCCGGGGTGCGCGTCCACCACCAGCAGATGCACCGTGTTAGATCCCACGTCGAGGACACCGAGTCTCATGTACGGAACGCTACTGCCAGGTGGCCGGGAACCCATCCTTGGCGGGCGTCCCCGAAGCGACCTCGCGCGACTTACCCTGTACAGGTGCCAAAGACGAAAAAGACGAAGGACCACAAGGGCGCCAAATCCGCCGACGGTTCTTCTCGGGCGAAGCCACCGAAGAAGTCGAAGACGTCACAGCAGTCTCCGGCAGGGGACGAGAAGGGTCTCGACTTCGCGCGCGCATGGGTGGAATTCCCGGATCCGGCGGACGACGAGCAGGTGTTCCGCTGTGATCTGACCTGGCTGACCTCCCGCTGGAACTGCATCTTCGGCAGCGGCTGCCAGGGCATTCAGGCGGGCCGCGCGGACGACGGCTGCTGCACGCTGGGCGCCCACTTCTCCGACGAGGACGACGAGAAGCGGGTCGCCGATCATGTGTCGAGGCTCACGCCGGACATCTGGCAGCACCACGACGAGGGCACGCGGAACGGCTGGGTCTCGGAGGACGACGAGGGCTCCCGCCAGACCCGCCCCTTCAACGGCTCGTGCATCTTCCAGAACCGCCCCGGTTTCGCGGGCGGCGCGGGCTGCTCGCTGCACATCCTGGCGCTGCGGGAGGGCCGCGAACCGCTGGAGACCAAGCCGGACGTCTGCTGGCAGCTGCCGATCCGCCGCACGTACGACTGGATCGACCGCCCCGACGACACGCGCGTCCTCCAGGTCTCGATCGGCGAGTACGACCGCAGGGGCTGGGGCCCGGGCGGCCACGACCTGCACTGGTGGTGCACCTCGGCGACCTCGGCACACGGCGCGGGCGACCCGGTCTACATCTCCTACCGCCCGGAACTGACCGAACTGATGGGCAAGGCCGGCTACGACCGCCTGGCAGAACTGTGCGAGGAACGCCTGGCTTCCCAGCTGCCTCTGCTGGCCCCGCATCCGGCGGATCCGGCGAGCTGAGGCGTTTTCGGGGGGGCGCGGGGAGAGCGGATCCTGCCGGCTGACGGCGACGGCAGCACCCCGCTCGGGGGTGCGGGAGGCGGGGATCCGCTGCGGCAACGCCCACCGAGGCGCCCCGAAAGGGGCGCGGGGAACTGCGCGACCAGCCACGGACGCGCCGCACTCGCAGAGGGACCGCAACCCGCCCCTCACGGACTCGCCGACGCCCCCGCGCTCTCGCTCTCCGTCGGCGAAGCCGACCCCGTCGGACCGGGCGTCTCCGATTCGGTCGGCGTCGGCGTGGACGTCGGCTCGCTCGGCGAAGCCGTCGGCGTCGGCTCGGCGGAAGGCGACCCCGTCACCGTCGGCGTCGGCCGCCCCGGAGGCGTCGGCCCCCTCCGCACCGGCGGAGCCATCCCGTACCCGTCGATCGACACCACCGCCCCCGCCGGCGCCACCGCCACCCGCCCGCTCCAGTGCCCGGCCGGCTCCCGCAGATGATCGACGTACACCTTGATCGTGAACGACTCGCCCGGCCGGAGCGTTCCCGAGGACCGCGAGAAGTACAGCCATCCCGCCGAGGTGGACACCGACCACCGCATCGGCGCGCCCCCGGCCGCGGCGAGCGTGATCAGCGTGGTGTCGCCGTCGTTCGCGGCCGTCACCGCGAGGTGCCCCGCCCCGGCCTTCGTCCGGTCGCCGCCCGCGACGCTGACCACTTCCACCGAGACGTCGGCCTTGCCGTCCTTCCCGATCCGCGGCCCGGGTCTGGTGCCGGCGTTTCCGGCGTTCTCGTAGCCCCCGGCCTCGTCACCGGCCAGCGCGTCGGGCCCGGAGGCCTCGCGTGCGGTCGCGGACGGCCCCTCGTGGCCGTCGCCCGCCGGCGAACCCCGGTAGGCGGCCCACAGGGCCAGCACCGGCGCCGCCACCACCGTGGCGACGACGGTCGTCGTGACGGCACGCGCGCGTAGCCGGTCGCGGCGGGCCGCGCGGTCCTTGGGGTCCATCGGGAAGCCGCGCCGGTCGAAACGCGGCACCGCGCCGCCACGCGCGCGCGTGGGGTGCGCCATGGCCATGTGCAGGGCCGCGCGGGGCGCCTCCAGGACCGGCAGCTCGGCGGGGGTGGTGATCGCGCCGGGCCACCGCCCGGGGGCCGCGCGTTCGGCGGTACGGCGGCAGCGCGGGCAGTCGTCGACGTGCCGGACCAGCTCACGGCGCAGGGCACTGCTGAGCACCAGCTGGCTGTCCCCGGTGAGGTGGGAGACGCTGGGGCAGCCGCCGGTCTCGACGACGGCGAGCGCCGCGCGGGTGCGTTCCACCTCGCAGGCGGCGGAGGCCAGCAGCTCGCGGGCGCCGGCCAGGTCCATGCCGAGGACGGCGGCGACCTCGTGGACGGCGAGGCGATGGCGTACGGCGAGTTCGAGCGCCTCGCGCTGCTCCGGGGTGGTGCCGGCCGCCTCGGGCCAGGCGAGCAGGGCGAGTTCGCCGCGCCGCTGCTCCCCGGTCTCGGCGGCGACCCGTGGTTCGGAGGCGATGTGCCGCCCCGCCGCATGGGTGGCCTGACGTTTCTGCTTGGCCTCGGCCAGCCCGCGCAGACAGGCCCAGCGGGCCAGCGCGTACAGCCAGGCCCGGCGGTCCCCGGCGGCCTCCGGGACACGCTGGCCGCGCCGCTCGGCGAGGGCGAGGACGTCCCCGAGGGCGGTGGTGGCCGCGTCGTGGTCGCACAGCACGGAGAGGCAGTACGTGAACAGCCCGTCCAGGTACGGCTCGTAGCGCGCCGACGGCCACTGCGCCAGCGCGCGCGCCGCCGAGCGGTCGCGCGCCGCGCGCGCCCCCCGGTGCGCCCGGTGCGCGCCGGTCGTGCGGGTCGAGGTTTCCGGGCTGCTGCTCATCACCCGTGCGACCGTAGGCGGCGGCGTAACGTCTCTTCTTGCGCCTTGAGCTCTTTTAATCCGTACGGGTGAAACGATCCCTCATAAGGGGACAGGAACCCGATATTCCGTGGCTCGTTCCCGATGAGGCATGGCCAGGACCCGTCCACCCACACCCGTCACGGGCGCCACCGTGGCCCCGCTGTCAGTGGCGGGGGCTACGGTTTCCGCATGGCTGCCCGTACCAAGACCGCGAAAGACCGTCCGTCGTACCGCTGCACCGAGTGCGGCTGGCAGACGGCCAAGTGGCTCGGCCGCTGCCCCGAGTGCCAGGCCTGGGGGACGGTCGAGGAGTACGGCACGCCCGCGGTCCGTACGACGGCACCCGGCCGGGTCACCACCTCCGCGGTGCCCATCGGCGAGGTCGACGGCCGCCAGGCCACCGCGCGGACGACCGGCGTGCCCGAGCTGGACCGGGTGCTCGGCGGCGGCCTGGTCCCCGGCGCGGTCGTCCTGCTGGCCGGCGAGCCCGGTGTCGGCAAGTCCACCCTGCTGCTCGACGTGGCGGCCAAGGCGGCCAGCGACCAGCACCGCACGCTCTATGTCACCGGCGAGGAGTCCGCCAGCCAGGTCCGGCTGCGCGCCGACCGCATCGGCGCCATCGACGACCACCTCTATCTCGCCGCCGAGACCGATCTGGCCGCCGTCCTTGGCCACTTGGACGCGGTGAAGCCGTCGCTGCTGATCCTGGACTCCGTGCAGACGGTCGCGTCGCCCGAGATCGACGGCGCGCCCGGCGGCATGGCCCAGGTGCGGGAGGTGGCCGGAGCGCTCATCCGCGCCTCCAAGGACCGGGGCATGTCCACTCTCCTGGTGGGTCATGTCACCAAGGACGGCGCGATCGCCGGTCCCCGTCTCCTCGAACACCTCGTGGACGTCGTGCTGCACTTCGAGGGCGACCGGCACGCGCGCCTGCGGCTCGTCCGGGGCGTCAAGAACCGCTACGGCACCACGGACGAGGTCGGCTGCTTCGAACTGCACGACGAGGGCATCACGGGCCTCACCGACCCGAGCGGACTTTTCCTGACACGACGTGATGAACCGGTCCCGGGTACCTGTCTGACGGTGACCCTGGAGGGCCGCCGCCCGCTGGTCGCCGAGGTCCAGGCGCTGACCGTGGAATCCCAGATCCCCTCCCCGCGCCGTACCACCTCCGGCCTGGAGACCTCCCGGGTCTCGATGATGCTGGCGGTGCTGGAGCAGCGCGGGCGGATCAGCGCGCTCGGCAAGCGGGACATCTACTCCGCGACCGTGGGCGGAGTGAAGCTCTCCGAGCCCGCGGCCGACCTGGCGATCGCCCTCGCCCTGGCCTCCGCCGCGAGCGACACCCCGCTCCCCAAGAACCTGGTCGCCATCGGCGAGGTCGGCCTCGCGGGCGAGGTCAGACGGGTCACCGGGGTCCAGCGCAGGCTCGCGGAGGCGCACCGCCTGGGCTTCACGCACGCGCTCGTACCGGGCGATCCCGGGAAGATCCCGGCGGGCATGAAGGTCCTGGAAGTCGCCGACATGGGAGAGGCGCTGCGGGTACTGCCGCGCTCCCGTCACCGAGAGGCCCCACGGGAGGCGGAGCAGCGCCGGTAGACTTTGCCCTGGTCTCGCCCGTCCGTACGAACCGCGTGCGGGTGCGGGAGCGCCTCAGAACCTGCGACCGGAGGAGTGCAGTGGCAGCCAACGACCGGGCAGCGGCTCCCGGAAAGTCCGGTGGGAGTGCCGGTTCCGATGGCCTGATGCGCGCCTCGCTGAGCGCTGTGGCTCCGGGCACGTCGATGCGCGACGGCCTGGAGCGGGTCCTGCGCGGCAACACCGGCGGGCTCATCGTCCTCGGCTTCGACAAGACGGTCGAGACGATGTGCACGGGCGGTTTCGTCCTTGATGTCGAGTTCACGGCGACCCGGCTGCGCGAGCTGTGCAAGCTCGACGGCGGCATCGTGATCTCCTCCGACCTGTCGAAGATCCTGCGGGCCGGCGTCCAGTTCGTGCCGGACGCGACGATCCCCACGGAGGAGACCGGCACCCGGCACCGCACGGCGGACCGGGTCTCCAAACAGGTCGGCTTCCCGGTGGTCTCGGTCTCCCAGTCGATGCGGCTGATCGCGCTCTACGTCGACGGGCAGCGCCGTGTCCTGGAGGACTCGGCGGCGATCCTCTCCCGCGCGAACCAGGCACTCGCCACGCTGGAGCGGTACAAGCTCCGCCTGGACGAGGTCGCGGGAACGTTGTCAGCGCTGGAGATCGAGGACCTGGTGACGGTCCGCGACGTCTCGGCGGTGGCCCAGCGGCTGGAGATGGTCCGCCGTATCGCCACGGAGATCGCCGAGTACGTGGTCGAACTGGGCACCGACGGGCGGCTGCTCGCGCTCCAGCTGGACGAGCTGATCGCCGGCGTCGAGCCCGAGCGCGAGCTGGTGGTGCGGGACTACGTCCCCGAGCCCACGGCCAAGCGCTCCCGCACGGTCGACGAGGCGCTCTCCGAGCTGGACGCGCTGAGCCACGCGGAGCTGCTGGAACTGCCGACGGTGGCGCGGGCGCTGGGTTACACGGGTTCACCCGAGGCGCTGGACTCGGCGGTGTCGCCGCGCGGCTTCCGGCTGCTGGCGAAGGTTCCGCGGCTGCCCGGGGCGATCATCGACCGGTTGGTGGAGCATTTCGGCGGGCTGCAGAAGCTGCTCGCCGCGAGCGTCGACGATCTGCAGACCGTGGACGGAGTGGGCGAGGCGCGGGCCCGCAGCGTCCGGGAGGGCCTGTCGAGGCTGGCGGAGTCTTCGATTCTCGAACGGTACGTGTAGCTCCGCTGGGGGGGCCGATATTTCGGCTGCCGGCCGGTGGGGGCCGGCCGCGCAGTTCCCCGCGCCCCCAAAGGGGCGCTTTGGTCGCGTCAGCTGCACAGCTGCGGGCAGTCGTGCCGCTGGGGCGGCACCCTGCAAGCGCCGGTGAGCCCCCCGGCCCCGGCTAATCCGCCGCCAGTACGAAGGACGCCTGGGCCTTCGTGAAGCCCGGGGTGGCGGCTTCCAGCAGGTACGTGCCTGGCCCGGCCGACCCCGCCGAAGGCGTCGCGCACTGGGCAGCGCTCGGCCTGCGGTCCCACTTCAGGGTGTACGTGATGCTGCTCCCCGCCGGCACCCGGTACCACAGGGTCCCCGCCGCCTTCGGGCAGTCCGCCGACGACCAGTAGCTGTCGTCCGCGCTGGCCGGCGTGATCGTCAACACCGCGTTCTTCGGCCCGAGATCGACCTTGCAGTCGCTGGACGACGTGTTCTTCGCCGCGAGTTCGAAGGTCGGCGTCTGCTCCGGCGAGTACGAGTTGTGCAGGCTCTTCAGGCTCAACGACACGGCAGCGGCCGTGCAGTTGGGGAGGGTGGACGTCCCCGGCAGCGAGGCGACCGTACCGCCGGAGCCCGAAGTGACGTCCCCCGAGCCCGACGAGGACCCCGAAGAACCGCCGGAACCGGACGACGAGCCGCCGCCCGACCCACCCGAACTCCCGCCGTCGGAACCGGAACCGGAACCGGAACTGGAACCAGATCCGGTGCCCGTGCTGGACGACGCGCCGCCGCCCCCGCTCGACTCATCCCGCCCGCCCGGCGCCTGGCTGATCGCCGGCCCGCTGCCGGACGGCCCCGGCGTGATCGTGGACGCGGGATTCTTGCCGTCCGCCCCGTCGGCGCCCTTCTTGCCGCCCCCGCCGCTCGACGTGACGATCCAGGTGACCAGCAGCGCCAGCACGGCGACCACGGACACCATGACGACCCTCCGTCGCCAGTAGATGGAGGAGGGAAGCGGCCCGACCGGATTGCGCAGAGATCCCACGGCGCAAACTGTACGAGAGATCCGTGCACTTCCTCGCCCCACCCGCCGCTCAAACCTCAACTTTTCCGGATCATCATTTCGGCAACTCCCGTCGGCGCACCCTCTCTTCGCGTGACGGGCGCGAAGGACCGGTCCCGAGGGCGGATCCCGAGAGCGGATCCCGGGGACAGGCGCCCGAAGAACAGGCCCGGACCGGCGGCCGCCCGGCCTCGCCGTGAACCACGTCCAACCCAGCCGTGGCCGGACGTGGCAGGATCGGAAGGGCCATGACTGAGAAGCTCCACACCCCCGTGATCGCCTGGTTCGACGTCCATGCCCGTGACCTCCCCTGGCGCCGCCCGGAGGCGGGCCCGTGGGGGGTGATGGTCAGCGAGTTCATGTTGCAGCAGACCCCGGTCAGCCGGGTGCTGCCCGTCTACGAGCAGTGGCTGGCCCGCTGGCCGCGCCCCGCCGACCTAGCCGCCGAGGCGCCCGGCGAGGCGGTGCGCGCCTGGGGCCGGCTCGGCTACCCACGCCGCGCCCTGCGGCTGCACGGCGCCGCCGTCGCCATAACGGAACGGCACGACGGCGACGTACCGACGGATCACGCGCAGCTGCTCGCGCTGCCGGGCATCGGCGAGTACACCGCCGCGGCCGTCGCCTCCTTCGCGTACGGGCAGCGGCACGCCGTGCTCGACACCAATGTGCGGCGGGTGTTCGCGCGGGCCGTGACCGGTGTGCAGTACCCCCCGAACGCCACCACCGCCGCCGAGCGCAAGCTCGCCCGTGAGCTGCTGCCCGAGGACGAGCGGACCGCCGCCCGCTGGGCCGCCGCCTCCATGGAGCTCGGCGCGCTGGTGTGCACGGCGAAGAACGAGACGTGCCCGCGCTGCCCGATCGCCGGGGAGTGCGCCTGGCGGCTGGCCGGCAAGCCGGAGCACGAGGGGCCGCCGCGGCGCGGGCAGACGTACGCCGGTACCGACCGGCAGGTGCGCGGCAAGCTGCTGGCGGTGCTGCGCGAGGCGCACGTCCCCGTGCCGCAGGCGGCGCTCGACCGGGTGTGGCACGAGCCGGTGCAGCGGGCCCGCGCGCTGGACGGGCTGGTCTCGGACGGGCTGGTGGAGCCGCTCGCGGGCGGCCTGTACCGGCTTCCGCTGGGCTGACGTACAGCCACATCACAGGGGTAGGGGCCGTGTTACGGCCCCTACCACCTGGCAAATCGCCAAATAACCGACCATAAGACCCTGCCCTCTTACCCCGCGCCTACTTCCGTTACACAACCGACGGACAGCCGATTGCTACCCGCAGGCTGCTCCGCACAGCCCCGTGACAACAGGTCCGTAACTTCATTTCTGTGCCCGGCAGGACCGCGGGACAGCAGGAACTCAGGCACAGGGCCGGGGAAAACGGGGATCGGGAGGCGGTTGATCATGGCGCAGGGCGAGGTGCTCGAATTCGAGGAGTACGTCCGCACTCGACAGGACGCGCTGCTGCGCAGCGCCCGCCGGCTGGTCCCGGACCCGACGGACGCGCAGGACCTGCTCCAGACCGCGCTGGTCCGGACGTACGGCCGCTGGGAGACCATCGAGGACAAGCGGCTCGCGGACGCCTACCTGCGCCGGGTCATGATCAACACGCGGACCGAGTGGTGGCGGGCGCGGAAGCTGGAGGAGGTCCCGACCGAGCAGCTGCCCGACGCCTGCGTGGAGGACTCCACGGAGCAGCACGCGGACCGCGCCCTCCTCATGGACATCATGAAGGTTCTGGCACCGAAGCAGCGCAGCGTCGTCGTGCTGCGACACTGGGAGCAGATGTCCACGGAGGAGACGGCCGCCGCCCTCGGCATGTCGGCCGGAACGGTCAAGAGCACGCTGCACCGGGCGCTCGCCCGGCTCCGCGAGGAGCTGGAGTCACGCGACCTCGACGCACGCGCGCTGGAGCGTGAGGAGCAGGAGCGTTGCGCGGCCTGACCGGCACGGGGCCCAGCCGGGGCCCGGCGAGTGCACAGGCGGTGACCACGGCGGCGGCCGTGCTCGCCGCCCTCGCCCTTTTCGCCGCCGCCTGCGGCACCGGCGGCACCGGCGCCCGGGACGAGGGCCCGGCGCACGACGGCACCACGGAGAAGGCTCCGGCCGCCGCCCCCTCGCCCAACCCGTCCCAGACGTATGCCAAGGTCGACGCGGTCGCCCTGGTGAAGGCCGACCCGGCGGTCTCGACCACCGTGAAGCGGGACCTGAAGCCGTGCGCGGGCGACGAGTACCCGGTCGACGTGACCTACGGCGATCTGACCGGCGGCCCGGCCGAGGACGTCGTGGTGAACGTGCTGACCTGCGGGGACGCGGTCGGGGTGGGGGCGTATGTGTACCGCCGGGAGAGCGGCACGTACAAGAATGTGTTCAAGGCCGAGGAGTCCCCGGTCTACGCGGAGATCGACCGGGGCGATCTGAGCGTGACCAAGCAGGTGTACGAGAGGGGCGACCCGGTGTCGAGCCCGTCCGGTGAGAACGTGATCACCTACGGCTGGGACGCGGGGCGCTTCGTCCAGCAGGACTTCCACCACACCGACTACGGCAACGCGGCCGGGAACGGCGACGCCACGCCGGTCCCCTCCCCCGCCGGCTGAGCCCACACCGACCACACGAGAGAGCAGGGATGGCAGACCAGACCCACGTGCTGTTCGTCGAGGACGACGACGTCATCCGCGAGGCCACCCAGCTCGCCCTGGAGCGGGACGGCTTCGCGGTCACCGCCATGCCCGACGGGCTGTCGGGGCTGGAGGCGTTCCGCGCCGACCGGCCCGACATCGCCCTGCTGGACGTGATGGTGCCGGGCCTGGACGGGGTGAGCCTGTGCCGGCGCATCCGCGACGAGTCCACGGTGCCGGTGATCATGCTGTCGGCGCGCGCCGACTCCATCGACGTGGTGCTGGGTCTGGAAGCGGGCGCCGACGACTACGTCACCAAGCCGTTCGACGGCGCGGTGCTGGTCGCCCGGATCCGTGCCGTACTGCGGCGCTTCGGGCACGCCAGCGGCGGCGACCGGCCGCACGAGGACGCGGCCCCGGTGACCGGCCTCCCGCTCACCTTCGGCGAGCTGGAGATCGACACCGAGGGCATGGAGGTGCGCCGGGCCGGACAGCCGGTCGCGCTCACGCCGACCGAGATGCGGCTGCTCCTGGAGTTCTCCTCGGCACCGGGGACCGTACTCTCCCGCGACAAGCTGCTGGAACGCGTCTGGGACTACGGCTGGGGCGGGGACACTCGGGTCGTCGACGTCCATGTGCAGCGGCTGCGGACGAAGATCGGCCAGGACCGGATCGAGACGGTCCGCGGTTTCGGTTACAAGCTGAAGGCCTGAGCGGGGCGGCCATGCGGGGGCTCATCAGATCCATCCGGAGATCCATCCGGCACCGAGGTCCGAGGCTGCGCACCGGGCTCCGGTGGAAGCTGAGCGCGGCGATCGCGCTGGTCGGCGCGCTCGTCGCGGTCGCGCTGAGCCTGGTGGTGCACAACGCCGCCCGGGTCTCGATGCTGGACAACGCACGTGAGCTGGCCAACGACCGGCTGCAGATCGGCCAGCGCAACTACGAGCTGTACGGGCGGGCGAACTTCCCCGACGTCAAGGTCGACGACCCCCGGCTGCCGCCGGCGCTGCGCGAGCGGGTGGACGCGGGCCGCCGGGCGACCGATGTCATCGACCACGGCGGCGCGCCGGACATCTGGGCGGCGGTGCAGGCCAAGGACGGGCGGGTGCTGTCCCTGCACAGCACCTTCGCGAACCGGAGCAGCGATGTGCTCAAGGACCTCGACCAGGCCCTCGTCATCGGCTCCATCGCGGTCGTGCTCGGCGGCAGCGCGCTCGGCGTGCTGATCGGCGGGCAGCTCTCGGTCCGGCTGCGCAAGGCGGCGGCCGCGGCCAACCAGGTCGCCCAGGGCGAGCCGGACGTGCGGGTGCGGGAGGCGATCGGCGGGGTCGTACGGGACGAGACCGACGACCTGGCGCGCGCGGTGGACGCCATGGCGGACGCGTTGCAGCAGCGGCTCGAGGCCGAGCGGCGGGTGACGGCCGACATCGCGCACGAGCTGCGTACGCCGGTGACCGGGCTGCTCACGGCCGCCGAACTGCTTCCGCCGGGCCGTCCGACCGAGCTGGTCCTCGACCGGGCGAAGGCGATGCGCACCCTCGTCGAGGACGTGCTGGAGGTGGCCCGGCTCGACAGCGCCTCCGAGCGGGCCGAGCTCCAGGACATCATGCTGGGCGAGTTCGTCGCCCGGCGGGTGGCCGCGAAGGATCCGGCGATCGAGGTGCGGGTGGTGCACGAGTCGGAGGTCACCACCGATCCGCGCCGCCTGGAGCGGGTGCTGTTCAACCTGCTCGCCAACGCGGCGCGGCACGGCAGGCCGCCCATCGAGGTGACCGTCGAGGGCCGGGTCATCCGGGTCCGCGACCACGGCCCCGGCTTCCCCGAGAAGCTTCTCGCGGAGGGCCCGAGCCGATTCCGTACCGG
Source organism: Streptomyces sp. NPDC058683 (assembly GCF_042716195.1). Taxonomy (NCBI): domain Bacteria; kingdom Bacillati; phylum Actinomycetota; class Actinomycetes; order Kitasatosporales; family Streptomycetaceae; genus Streptomyces; species Streptomyces sp. NPDC058683. The sequence goes on along the minus strand of NZ_JBHXSK010000029.1, from coordinate 124,116 downwards.
CACCGAGGACCGCGCGGGGCAGGGCCACGGACTGGGCCTGACCATCGCGGCCGGCCAGGCCCGCGTCCTGGGCGCCCGGCTGACCTTCCGCAACGTCCGGCCGGCGGGCGCGCCCGAGCACATCCGGGCGGAGGGCGCGGTGGCCGTGCTGTGGCTGCCGGAGCACGCCCCGACGGCCACGGGAAGCTATCCGATGCTGCCGGGACCGACAGCGAGCCGGTGAGCCACTGAACGGCTGAGGCTCGGGTCGTGCCCGACTGAGGGCCGGGCCGGCTCAGGTCAGGGGCGGCTCAGGGCGTGACCGACTGAGGTGCGGCCGGCTCAGGTGCGGCCGGCTCAGGTGCGGCCGGCTCAGGTGCGGCCGGCTCAGGTGCGGCCGGCTCAGGTCAGGGCCACGAGGAGTTCCTCGCCGCGGGACGGGCGCAGGCCGTCGGTCCGGTCCGCGAAGTAGCGCTCGGCCAGCTCCTCGGCGGGCACGTGCCGGGTGTCGCGGAAACCGGCCTCCGTGGCCAGGGCCGCGATCCGCTCGGGCGCGTAGAAGCTCAGGAAGGGCGTGCCGGAGGCCCGCGCGCCCCGCTGCGCCACCCGCAGTTGCTCCCGCTGGTCCGGCTCGACGTCCTCGATCGGCCGCAGGAACGTCGTGACCAGCGTCGACCCGGGGGCCAGCCCGGCGATGCGGCGGAGGGTGGCGGCCACGGCGTCCTCGGTGAGGTACATGGTGACCCCGGCGGAGGCGACCACGGCCGGCCGGCCCGGATCGAAACCGGCGTCCACCAGCTGCCCCCACCAGTCCCCCTCGAAGTCCACCGGCACCAGCCGCAGCCAGCCGGGCACGCCGTACCCCAGCTCGGTCAGCCGCCGCCGCTTCCACGCCACGGCCCCGGCCCGGTCGGCCTCGAACACCCGGAGCCCGGCGGCCACGGCGTCGGACGCACGGCGCTGCGCGAAGGTGTCCAGACCGGCGCCCAGCACGACGTACTGGTCGACCCCGCGCCCGGCCGCCGTCAGCACCAGGTCCTCGACGAACCGGGCCCTGGCCACGATGGACGCCCGGGTCCGCCGGGTGGCCTCGGCGTCCATGTCCGGCCGCGCCCGCCAGTCGTCCCCGGCCTCCGGTCCGGCGAGCCGCAGCCCGGCCTCGTTCTCGATGACGTACGGCGGCGGGTCGGCGCGCAGATGCAGCGCCCGCCACAGGGCGACGCGAACGGCGGTGTGATCGGGGCCCTCGTGCACGGACACGGTCAGAACTCCTTGGAGAAGTCGAGCTCCTCGCTGCGCTCGGTCAGCGAGTACCAGTTGCCGTTGTCGTCACGGAAGATCGCCTCGATGCCGTACGGCCGTTCCTTGGGCTCCTGGATGAACTCCACGCCCCGCGCCCGGAAGGTCTCGTAGTCCCCCCGGCAGTCGTCGGTGCGGAACGCCCCCGCGCCCAGGGCGCCCTTGGCGACCAGCGTGCGCAGCGCCGCCGCGGACTCGGGATCGAGCCCCGGCCCGTCCACCCGCATCAGGGCGAGCTCGACGCCGGGCTGGCCCTTGGCGCCGACGGTGACCCAGTGCATGTCACCCATGGCGATGTCGTCGCGTACCTCGAAGCCGAGCTTCTCGGTGAAGAAGGCCTTGGTGCGCTGCTGGTCGAAGGTCCACACGGTGGTGATGGCCAGGCCCTGGATCATGGCGGTGCTCTCCTGCCGGAAGGTCGCTGTTCCTGTCCGCCACGTTAGGCGGGCGGGTCGGCGGGGCGCTTCTCGGAAGTTGCGCTCCTGTCCCTGTCCCGGAAGCCGCCGGCCCAGAGCATGGCGTAGCAGCCGGGGATGAGGGAGGCGCCGCTGCCGACGTGCTCGGTCCGGTACTCGGTGGGACTGAGTCCGGTACGTGCCTTGAAGCGGCTGGAGAACGTACCCAGGCTGCTGAAGCCGACCAGATGGCAGATCTCGGTGACGGTGAGGTTCGCGCCGCGGAGCATCTCCTGGGCCCGCTCGATCCTGCGGTGCGTCAGGTACTGGCCGGGCGTCTCGCCGTACGCCTCCTTGAAGGCGCGGACGAAGTGATACCGCGAGTACCCGGCGTGCCCGGCGACCGCGTCGAGGTCCAGGTCCGGATCGGCCCAGTCCCGGTCCATGGCGTCCTTGGCGAGGCGCAGCCGGCGCAGTCTGTCCATGCGTCGATGCTAGGTCGACGCCGGAAGAGACCTTGGCCGGCGCCCGTACCGAGAAGACAACCGCGGGCCCGTACCGAGAAGACAACCGTGCGCCGGTCCCGGGAGGACAACCGAAAGCGGGTGGCCCCGGAGACGCTCGGTCCCCGGGGCCACCCGCACGCGTTTCTCAGACGGCCTCGACCACCGGCAGCGGTGCCGCCTCGTCGGAGCCGGCCTTCTGGGAGCCGCCGCGCAGCGGCACCTCCTTGACGAACACCGCCGCCACCACGACCGCCACGGCGATCACGGCACCGAGCAGGAACGCCGAGTGCGTGCCGGCCGACACCGCGTGCTGGTATGCCTCGCGCACCGCGGCCGGCAGCTTCGCCAGGCTCGCCGCGTCCAGCGAGGCCGACTGCTCGGTGACCTTCGAGCCCAGCCCCCCGGCCCGTGCGGCCATCTCGTCCTGGACCCGGTTGTTGAAGATCGCGCCCATGATGGCGACACCGAAGGAGGAGCCGAGCGTACGGAACAGGGTGGTCGACGAGGACGCGACGCCCATGTCCTTCATCTCCACGCTGTTCTGCGCGACCAGCATGGTGATCTGCATCAGGCAGCCCATGCCGAGGCCGACGACGGCCATGTACACACCGGAGACGAACCGCGTGGTGTCGGTGTCCATCGTGGACAGCAGGTACAGCCCGACGGTGAGGAGCACCCCGCCCACGAGGGGGAAGATCTTGTAGCGGCCGGTGCTGGTGGTGACCCGCCCGGCGACCATCGAGGTCACCAGCATCGCGCCGAGCATCGGAAGCAGCAGCAGACCGGAGTTGGTCGCGGACGCGCCCTGCACGGACTGCTGGTACAGCGGCAGGAAGAGCGTGGCGCCGAACATCACGAAGCCCACGATGAAGCCGATGATCGACATCAGGGTGAAGTTGCCGCTGCGGAAGATGTGCAGCGGGAGCACCGGCTCGGCGGCCTTGGTCTGCCAGAAGACGAAGCCGACCAGCGAGACGACGCCGATGGCGATCAGTTCCATGATCCGCGCGGACGTCCAGGCGTACTGGGAACCGCCCCAGGTGGTGACCAGCACGATCGAGGTGATGCCGAGGGTCAGCAGACCGGCGCCGAGGTAGTCGATGCGCGCCTTGCTCCGCTTCTTCGGCAGGTGCAGTACGGCGGTGACGGCGGCCAGCGCGACCACGCCGAGCGGCAGGTTGATGTAGAAGGCCCAGCGCCAGCCCCAGTTGTCGGTGATGGTGCCGCCGACCAGCGGTCCGCCGATCATCGCGAGCGCCATGACGCCCGCCATCATGCCCTGGTACTTGCCGCGCTCACGGGGCGGCACGAGGTCACCGATGATCGCCATGACGCCGACCATCAGACCACCGGCACCGAGCCCCTGAACGGCCCGGAACCCGATCAGCTGGCCCATGTCCTGGGCCATGCCGCTGAGCGCGGAGCCGATCAGGAAGATGACTATGGAGGTCAGGAAGGCGCCCTTGCGCCCGTACATGTCGCCGAGCTTGCCCCAGAGCGGGGTGGCCGCGGCGGTGGCGAGGGTGTACGCGGTCACGACCCACGACAGATGCTCGAGGCCGCCCAGATCGCCCACGATCGTCGGCATCGCCGTACCCACGATCATGTTGTCGAGCATCGCGAGCATCATCGCGACCATGAGCGCGAGCATCACGACCCGTACGCTCTTCGGCTCTTTCTCCGGTTTCCCGACCGCTTCGGGTGCCCCCGGTGTTTCCTGGCCGGTCTCGGCCGCCTGGGTGTCCGCCATCTCTCCCACTCCCCCTGGCGGCAGCTACTTACTTGCCGCCCGGCTAGTTCAGTACACTGGGAAGGTAGACCTGTCACTAGCCGGTCGTCAAGTAAGTTCTCGGAGCGGACGCCGGTGTCCGGCAGGGCGAGTTTTCGCGGGAGTGCGAGGAGTAAGAGGATGGGCGTCACCATGGACGGCACCAAGCAGCAGCGGCGCGGCAACACCCGCCAGCGCATCCAGGACGTGGCACTCGAACTCTTCGCGGAGCAGGGCTACGAGAAGACCTCCCTGCGGGAGATCGCCGAGCGCCTCGACGTGACCAAGGCAGCCCTGTACTACCACTTCAAGACCAAGGAAGAGATCCTGGTCAGCGTCTTCGAGGACCTGACACAGCCGATCCAGGACCTGATCGAGTGGGGCGAGGGCCAGCCGCACACCCTGGCGGTCAAGCTGGAGATCGTACGGCGTTACAGCCGGGCGCTGGCCGAGGCCGGGCCGCTGTTCCGCTTCATGCAGGAGAACCAGGCGACCGTGCGGGAGCTGCGGATCGGCGACACCTTCAAGGACCGGATGCGCGGCCTGCGGAACATCATCATCGACCCGGACGCGCCCCTGACCGACCAGGTCCGCTGCATCAGCGCGATGTTCACGCTGCACGCGGGCATGTTCGTCATGCAGGACCTGGAAGGCGACCCCGAGAAGAAGCAGGAAGCCGTTCTGGAGGTCGCCCTGGACCTGGTGACCCAGGCCCACCAGGGGTCGGATCGTTCCGCCTAGGCGATCACGCGCCTCAGACGGTCACGCCCTTGGCGCGGAGGAAGGCGACCGGGTTCACGGCGGAGCCGTAGTTCGGGGTCGTACGGATCTCGAAGTGCAGGTGCGGCCCGGTGGAGTTGCCGGTGCTGCCGGAGAGCGCGATGTGCTGGCCGGTCCTGACGATCTGGCCGACCTTGACGTCGACGCGGGACAGGTGCGCGTACTGCGAGTACTGGCCGCCGGCGTGCTTGATGACGACGGCGTTGCCGTACGCGGGACCGTCACCGGCTCCGTTGCCGCCGGCCTTGACGACGGTGCCGCCGTGCGCGGCGAGGACCTGGGTACCGGTCGGCACCGCGAAGTCCTGGCCGCTGTGCTTGGCGGCCCACATGCCGCCGGCCTGGTCGAAGCTCGCGGAGAGGGTGTACTTCTGCACCGGGTCGATCCAGGCGGCGGCACTGGAGGTGGCGGCCGACGCGACCCCCGACCCCACCACGGCCGTGACTCCCAGGCCGGCGGCCAGAACGGCGGCCCGCTTGCGGAGCGAGGACGTACGGGGGGCACGGAGAGCGGCGCGCAGGGACATCGAAACCTCGTGGAGTAGACAACGGGGACCCCCCTCCGGCACCGGCCGAAACCGACAGCCGCCGAACGGGGCATCTCTTGGTAACCCGAAAGCCGCGCGCCGCTCAAACAGCACCATCTACGACATCACCTAGTACCTATACGTAAAGTTGACCCTTTCTTGACAGAGCGCCCTTGACCGGGCAGCCCGGACCCCACCACCCCCACCCGATAGCGACATGGGGCAAAAACCCCCTTTAACGACCACCCCGTGTCCCACTATCCCGGCTAGTAACCGGCATTTCGCCCGTGCGCTATGTCACCGACGCCCGAGACCCGAAGCCATCGGGATGTGACCCACACCTCGCCCGACCTACCCGCAAGTAACCCCACGGTTCCCTCCGCGCCATATCCTCCACTCACCATGCCCCTGACACAGCCATGGACGTGAGAGGACACCCCCACCGATGACCACAGGCACCTGGACCCGCCGCATGTCCGTCACCGCCGTCTCCGTGGCCGCGCTCGCCGGGATGGCCGCGCCGGCCCAGGCCGCGACGGAGAGCAGCTCCACCACGGTCGACTACGCCACCTGGCAGCAGGACTGCCAGTCCGTGATGGACCAGGCCCTGCCCTACCTGAAGCAGCGCATCGCCGCCGCCGAGCCGGGCGAGCGGCAGGCGATCGTCTTCGACATCGACAACACCACCCTGGAGACCGACTTCGGCTTCAGCTTCCCCCAGCCGGCCAACAAGCCGGTCCTGAACGTCGCCCGGTACGCGCAGGAGCACGGCGTCTCCCTGTTCTTCGTCACGGCCCGCCCGGGCATCATCTACCTGCCGACCGAGTACAACCTCGAACACGACGGCTACGACGTCTCCGGCCTGTACGTCCGCGGCCTCTTCGACCTCTTCAAGGACGTCGCCGCCTACAAGACCGCCCAGCGCGTCGACATCGAGAACAACGGCTACACGATCATCGCGAACATCGGCAACAGCGCCACGGACCTCTCGGGCGGCCACGCGGAGAAGACGTACAAGCTGCCGGACTACAACGGCCAGCTGTCGTAGTCCCACCGCGTCCCGCGCGGCAGCTGTCGTAGTCCCACGGCAGCCCGCGCCGCAGCTGCCGTAGTGCCACAGCAGCCCGCGCGGTGGTACGCCAAAGGGGCCGGTGCTTCGAAAAAGCACCGGCCCCTTTCTTGGGCGAACCCCGAAGGGCTACGCCTCCTTGCTCAGGTTCGGGCCGGCTCCGCCGGCCGCCTGCTCGATCGGCGGGACGTCGGGGAGCGCCGACTTCTCCTCACCCCGGAAGGTGAAGGTCTTGGCCTCGCCCTCGCCCTCCGTGTCGACGACCACGATGTGACCGGGGCGCAGCTCGCCGAAGAGGATCTTCTCGGAGAGCGTGTCCTCGATCTCGCGCTGGATCGTGCGACGCAGCGGACGCGCGCCCAGCACCGGGTCGTAGCCCTTCTTGGACAGCAGCTCCTTGGCGGACTGGGAGAGCTCGATGCCCATGTCCCGGTCCTTCAGGCGCTCGTCCACCTTGCCGATCATCAGGTCGACGATCCGCAGGATGTCCTCCTGCGTGAGCTGCGGGAAGACGACCACGTCGTCGACGCGGTTGAGGAACTCGGGACGGAAGTGCTGCTTGAGCTCGTCCGACACCTTGTTCTTCATGCGCTCGTAGTTGGACTTCGTGTCGCCCGTGGCCGCGAAGCCCAGGTTGAAGCCCTTGGAGATGTCCCGGGTGCCGAGGTTGGTCGTCATGATGATGACCGTGTTCTTGAAGTCCACGACCCGGCCCTGGGAGTCGGTCAGGCGACCGTCCTCCAGGATCTGCAGCAGGCTGTTGAAGATGTCCGGGTGGGCCTTCTCGACCTCGTCGAAGAGGACGACGGAGAACGGCTTGCGGCGGACCTTCTCGGTCAGCTGGCCGCCCTCTTCGTAGCCCACGTAACCGGGGGGCGAACCGAAGAGACGCGACACCGTGTGCTTCTCGCTGAACTCCGACATGTCGAGGGAGATCAGCGCGTCCTCGTCACCGAAGAGGAACTCGGCGAGGGCCTTGGACAGCTCGGTCTTACCGACACCGGACGGGCCGGCGAAGATGAACGAGCCACCGGGACGCTTCGGGTCCTTCAGACCGGCACGCGTACGGCGGATCGCCTTCGACAGCGCCTTGACGGCGTCGACCTGGCCGATGACCCGCTTGTGGAGCTCGTCCTCCATGCGCAGCAGACGCGAGGACTCCTCCTCGGTGAGCTTGAAGACCGGGATGCCCGTGGCCGTGGCCAGCACCTCGGCGATCAGCTCGCCGTCGACCTCGGCGACGACGTCCATGTCGCCGGCCTTCCACTCCTTCTCCCGCTTGGCCTTGGCGGCCAGGAGCTGCTTCTCCTTGTCGCGGAGGGAGGCGGCCTTCTCGAAGTCCTGCGAGTCGATCGCGGACTCCTTGTCCCGGCGGACGGCGGCGATCTTCTCGTCGAACTCGCGCAGGTCCGGCGGAGCGGTCATCCGGCGGATGCGCATCCGGGAACCGGCCTCGTCGATCAGGTCGATCGCCTTGTCCGGCAGGAAGCGGTCCGAGATGTAGCGGTCGGCCAGGGTGGCCGCCTGGACCAGCGCCTCGTCCGTGATGGAGACCCGGTGGTGGGCCTCGTACCGGTCACGCAGACCCTTGAGGATCTCGATCGTGTGCGGCAGGGACGGCTCGGCGACCTGGATGGGCTGGAAGCGGCGCTCCAGGGCCGCGTCCTTCTCCAGGTGCTTGCGGTACTCGTCCAGGGTGGTGGCACCGATGGTCTGCAGCTCACCGCGGGCCAGCATCGGCTTCAGGATCGAAGCCGCGTCGATGGCGCCCTCGGCGGCACCCGCACCGACCAGCGTGTGCAGCTCGTCGATGAACAGGATGATGTCACCGCGGGTGCGGATCTCCTTGAGCACCTTCTTCAGGCGCTCCTCGAAGTCACCGCGGTAGCGGGAGCCGGCGACCAGGGCGCCGAGGTCCAGGGTGTAGAGGTGCTTGTCCTTGAGGGTCTCGGGCACCTCGCCCTTGACGATGGCCTGGGCGAGGCCCTCGACGACGGCGGTCTTGCCGACGCCGGGCTCACCGATCAGGACCGGGTTGTTCTTGGTACGGCGGGACAGCACCTGCATGACCCGCTCGATCTCCTTCTCGCGCCCGATGACCGGGTCGAGCTTGGACTCACGAGCGGCCTGGGTGAGGTTCCGGCCGAACTGGTCAAGGACCAGGGACGTCGAGGGGGTGCCCTCGGCAGGGCCGCCGGCGGTGGCGGTCTCCTTGCCCTGGTAACCGGAGAGCAGCTGGATGACCTGCTGCCGCACCCGGTTGAGATCAGCGCCCAGCTTGACCAGGACCTGGGCGGCGACGCCCTCGCCCTCACGGATCAGGCCGAGCAGGATGTGCTCCGTGCCGATGTAGTTGTGGCCCAGCTGAAGGGCCTCGCGGAGCGACAGCTCCAGGACCTTCTTGGCACGGGGGGTGAAGGGGATGTGCCCGGACGGGGCCTGCTGCCCCTGCCCGATGATCTCCTCCACCTGCTGGCGGACCGCCTCGAGCGAAATCCCGAGGCTCTCAAGGGCCTTGGCGGCGACACCCTCACCCTCGTGGATCAGGCCCAGGAGGATGTGCTCGGTGCCGATGTAGTTGTGGTTGAGCATCCGGGCTTCTTCCTGAGCCAGGACGACAACCCGCCGCGCGCGGTCGGTGAACCTCTCGAACATCGTTAATCGCTCCTCAGAGCGGTCAGGCAGTGGGGGGAACTTCCCCTCTCTGTCCTTCCGCAGCTTAGTCCCGCAAGCGGGGACCGCTCATTCCAACTGCCGACACCGTCGATGGCCTCCTGACCCCGAACGCCGACATCTGCTCCAACCCGATGGTGCGAGACGATGTTCCCGCAGGCCAGGCAGTTACCCCTTCCGTCAGTACGCCGATGGCGAACGTGAGACGGCCTCGCCTGCGTGTCGCCCCCTCCCATTAGGGATGTCTTACCCGTCCGGACTGACAGTCCATGCCGTATGCCCCCGGTCCCTCCGCTACGGGCGAACAACCTTGCGTCCCTCCGGACCCCCGCAGGCCCCCTCTTCCGGCACTCTGTGCATTCGCACGCATACTCAGCGTAACTCCGGCGGGCTTGCGACGGTTTCACTTGGCATGGCTGGCACCGTCCCTCTGGCCGCTTCAACGGTCCCTCACCCCCGTCGTCCGCTCGGTTCTGGTGTCGGTTCGGCCGTCGCGTCCGATTCCGGTTGCGCCCTCGCATCCGGTTCCGGTCGCGTCGCCGGGCCGGACGGGCGGGCGGCCCGGCTCCGGCACTGGTACGAGAACGAACTGGGCTGGGCGACAGTGCCCGAGACTCCCGGCGAACCGTTGCTGCTGGTCACAGGCGTGCGTTTCGACGTGCTGGACGTGCCGGCCCCGGCGGGCGCGAAGGCGCTCAGGCATCTGGGGCCGGGTTCTCCGGTGGCGCTCCGGGGCGACCGGATGCGGCTGCTGGTGGCCGCGGGCAGCGCGGAGGAGCTGCCGGGGCTGCTGGACTGGCTGGAGTGGGGCGCGCTGGCCCTGGATCTGCGGGCGCTGGGCGCGCAGGGCCGGATGGACGCTCCGGTGCGGCCCGGGCCCGTCCCCACCGGGACCCGATCGCATTCCGAAGCCGTCGAGGGCCCCGTCGATCCGGTGGAACCCCGGGCAGCCGTGCAGGGGGCCGCCGTCTGGTTGCGGCCCCCCGAGTCGGGGTGCGAGGTCGAGGACTCGCTGCCGAGCCTGTCGACGCTGTCGGCCAGGTCGACCAGGTCGGCCATGGGGGGCGTTGGGGGCGCCCCCGATCTCGTACGGCTGGTGGACACGGTGGCCACCGAGTGCCACCGGATCCGGTTGCGGCGTGCGGGCCGCGGACCGGAGGACAGTCAGCTGTTGGCGTCCTCGTAGGCCTGGCGAATCGTCGCCGGAACACGGCCACGGTCGTTGACCTCGTAACCGTTCTCCTTTGCCCACGCGCGAATCTGCGCGGTGTCCTGGCTGCCGCCGGCAGCCGCACGGGCCTTTCCACGTCCGCCCGAAGCACGGCCACCGGTACGACGACCGCCCTTGACATAGGGGTCGAGAAGGCCGCGCAGCTTGTCCGCATTGGCGGTCGTGAGATCGATCTCGTACGTCTTGCCGTCCAGCGCGAACGTCACGGTCTCGTCCGCCTCGCCGCCGTCGAGGTCGTCGACAAGAAGGACCTGAACCTTCTGTGCCACCGGATTTCCTTTCATCGATAACTTGAGGGCCGGGGGTCTGCGGCGTCAGCCGTTTCGCCGCCCCTTGTTATATGCAGTACTGCAGTACGTCGGAAAGCAAACCGCTTTTGCGGGAAAAACACAAACCCCTGGGAGAGACCGAGGGGCCCCCTCCCGCCCGGAAACATGCGCGTTTCGGACATAGGGCACCTGGGCAAGGCGGGGTGCCCGGAATAGCGGGCCGATCTCCTACCCAACTCTGCCCCGATGCCTCTTGTCCGCCCGCGATCCCTCTCGGCGATCACAGATGCAGAAGCATCCGGCTGTTGCCCAAGGTGTTCGGTTTCACTCGTTCGAGTCCGAGGAACTCCGCGACGCCCTCGTCATAGGAACGCAACAGCTCCGCGTAGACATCGGTGTCCACGGGCGTCTCGCCGATCTCCACGAAGCCGTGCTTCCCGAAGAACTCGACTTCGAAGGTCAGGCAGAAAACTCGGCGAACACCAAGCCAACGTGCGGTCTCCAGCAACTTCTCCAGCAACTGATGACCGACGCCGGCGCCCTTGAGGCCCGGCTTCACCGCGAGAGTGCGCACTTCGGCGAGGTCTTCCCACATCACGTGCAGTGCGCCGCAGCCGACCACCTCGGCGTTGTCGTCGCGTTCGGCGACCCAGAACTCCTGGATGTCCTCGTAAAGCATCACCGTGGCTTTGTCGAGGAGGATGCGGTCACGGACGTACGCGTCAAGGAGTCGGCGCACCGCCGGGACATCGCCGGTCCTGGCCCGCCGGACGGTGATGGCTTTTGCGGTGACTTCGGGGCGCATCGCTGACATGAGCGGACGCTATCGCCCGCCGCGGTCCGCCATGGAGCCGGGGTTCTCCTCTTGCGGGGCTTCCCCGTCTTCGCGTTCTTCCTGCTGTTCCGGCCTATCCGGGCCCTGGACGATCCGTACGGCGTCCCGCAGAGCCTGGCGCTGTTCGTCGCTCATCATCCCGAAGAAGGCGACGAGAGCCGCGGCCGGGTTGTCGCTCTGGGACCACGCGTCGTTCATGAGGGCGGCGGCGTAGGCGGCCCGTGTGGAGACGGCCTCATATCGATAGGCGCGCCCTTCGGCCTCCCGCCTCACCCAGCCCTTCTGATGGAGATTGTCCAAAACGGTCATCACCGTGGTGTACGCGATGGACCGTTCCTGCTGGAGGTCTTCCAGGACTTCCCGAACGGTCACCGGGCGGTTCCACTTCCACACCCGCGTCATGACCGCGTCTTCGAGTTCTCCCAATGGGCGAGGCACAGTTCAGAACAATAGTGGGAGATCCCGCCAATGGCGTGCCGGACGTGCACTTTCGCCAACAAAGGCGAACAAAAAGGGCGTACGACTCGGAAGGCACGGCTGTGGCCGCGCGTCGAGTCGTACGCCCGGGCTGGTGCGGTCCGCGATCAGACGTCGCCGCGCGGGGCGGGGGCCTTCGCGGTGCTCTCTCCGCGCGCCGCGCGCGCGAAGGCGGCGTCCACGGCGGCGTCCTCCTTGGCCTTGGCGGCGCCGCCCTGGGTCTTCACGATCACCCGGACCAGACCGATGAAGAAGACGGCCATGACGACCGGGGGCAGGAGCGCGGAGACATAGTCCATGCGTCCAGAGTAGCCACGGAGGACCGGGCGAAAGGGGCGGGGTGGGCGAAGCGTCGCGCAACGCGCGCGAGCTGCCGTTTTCCCGGCAGGCTCGGCCGGGTGCCGCCCGGCGGGCCCGCTGGGCGGGCCGGGCGGTCTACTGCTCGGTCTGACGGCCGGTCCGCCGGTCGGTCTGCTCTCGGTCTGCCGGTCTGCGGGTCGACCGGCTGGTCGGGGCTGTCTCTTGGCGTGCCGCCGCCCGGTCGGATGCTCTTCCGGCGGCTCGGACCATCGGCCGCCCGGTCGGAACATCAGCCGCCCGGCCGGACGCCCGGCCGGACGCTCGGCGGGTCGCCCGGCCGGACGCTCGGCGGGTCGCTCAGCCGGACGCTCGGCGGGCCGCTCAGCCGGCGGCGAGCCGCTGCTGCGAACCGGCGGACGGCGGGGTGGGCCGGCGCCGGGGGAAGACCTCGCCCGGGGTCGGAATGGGCCGCTTCGGCACCACGGGCTCGGGAGCCGCGGGCTGCGGGGCGGGCCGCTCGACGGGCTTCTCCTTCGGCTTCTTCTCCGGCTCCTTGGCGGCACCGCCCGGCAGGGCCGTCAGACGGACCCTGGACGCCGGAACAGCCGGTGCGGGCACCTTGCGGGCTCCCTGCGCGAGCCGGGCCCGCACATCACGCTCCGCGAGCTCCTGGCAACGGTGGAGCAGCGCGGCGGCTCCGGGGTTCCCGCGCAGCGCCCGCAGTGCGGCGAGGTCGTCCGGGGTGGGCCGGTGTCCGGCCCCCAGCGCCTCCTCCAAGAGGGCGAGATATCCGGCGACGGTTCCCGGCAGGGCCGCCCGGTACCGGACGAGATCGGCCACCAGGAAGGCACGCAGCCGGGCCCCCTCACGCATCGCCTCGTCGAACGACTCGGCGAGCCGATGACAGTCCTTGATGTCCTCGGCGGAGGCGGGACCTGGGTGAAGGGCGAGGGCGAGAGCACGGCGGAGCACACGCAGCTCCTCCGCACCGAACGCCATGCCGCCGCGGGATCCGTATGGCGTGGGCATGGACCGAAGATACGCGTAAATCAGACAAACTCGACATAGGGGGCGGGGTGTGGCGCATCAGGGCCACCCACCTGGCCGCCGGGTCGCCGGGCCGCCGGGTCGCCGGGCCGCCGGGCCGCCGGGCCGCCGGGCCGCCGGGGGATGCTCCCACCCCGCCACCTCACATCCGCGAGACGTTCCGCTCGTACACCAGCCGCAGCCCCACCAGCGTCAGCCACGGCTCGTGCTCGTCGATCACCGAGGACTCGCCCAGCACCATCGGCGCCAGTCCGCCCGTCGCGATCACCGTCACGTCGTCCGGATCATCCGCCAGCTCCCGCGCCATGCGGCCGACCACTCCGTCGACCTGCCCGGCGAACCCGTACACGATGCCCGCTTGCATGGCCTCCACCGTGTTCTTGCCGATCACGCTCCGGGGCCGGGCCACCTCGATCTTCCGCAGCTGCGCGCCCTTGACGCCCAGCGCCTCCACGGAGATCTCGATACCGGGGGCGATCACACCGCCGACGTACTCCCCGCGCGCGGACACCGCGTCGAAGGTCGTGGCCGTACCGAAGTCGACGACGATCGCCGGCCCGCCGAACAGTTCGACGGCGGCGACCGCGTTGATGATCCGGTCCGCGCCGACCTCCTTGGGGTTGTCGGTGAGGATCGGCACCCCGGTCTTCACCCCGGGCTCCACCAGCACCGCCGGCACGTCGCCGTAGTACCGCCGGGTGACCTCGCGCAGCTCGTGCAGCACGGACGGCACCGTCGCGCAGATCGCGATCCCGTCGATGCCGTCGCCGAGCTCCTCGCCGAGCAGCGGGTGCATACCCATCAGTCCCTGGAGGAGTACCGCCAGCTCGTCGGCGGTACGGCGCGCGTCCGTGGAGATGCGCCAGTGCTCGACGATGTCCTCGCCGTCGAAGAGCCCGAGGACGGTGTGCGTGTTGCCGACGTCGATCGTGAGGAGCATGGGATCACTCCGACTCGCGCAGATCCAGGCCGATGTCCAGGATCGGCGAGGAGTGGGTGAGGGCACCGACGGCCAGGAAGTCCACGCCGGTGTCGGCGTACGCCCGCGCGTTCTCCAGGGTGAGCCGCCCGGAGGCCTCCAGGAGCGCGCGTCCGTGCACGATCGCCACGGCCTCCTCGCACTCCCCCGGCGTGAAGTTGTCCAGCAGGATCAGGTCGGCGCCCGCGTCGACGGCCTCGCGCAGCTGGTGCAGGGTGTCGACCTCGACCTCGATCGCCAGGTCCGGGAAGGCCTCGCGGACGGCCTTGAAGGCCTGCTCGACGCCGCCGGCGGCGACCACGTGGTTGTCCTTGACCAGGGCCGCGTCGGAGAGCGACATCCGGTGGTTGACGCCGCCGCCGCAGCGCACCGCGAACTTCTCCAGGGAGCGCAGCCCCGGGGTGGTCTTGCGGGTGTCCCGCACGCGCGTGGTCGTGCCCTCCAGCTCGTCCGCCCACGCGCGCGTGGCGGTCGCGATGCCGGAGAGGCGGTTCAGGATGTTGAGCGCGCTGCGCTCGGCGGTGAGCAGGTCGCGGGTGCGGGTGGTGATCGACAGCAGGGGCTGTCCGGCCTCGACCCGGTCGCCGTCCTCGACGTGCCGCTCGACCTCGAACTCGTCCGTGCAGACCACGGAGACCACGGCCTCGGCGACCCGCAGTCCCGCGACGACGCCCGCCTCGCGCGCGACGAAGTCGGCGGTCGCCACGGCCTCCTCGGGGATCGTCGCGACGGTCGTCACGTCCACGCCGTTGTCCAGGTCCTCCTGGATGGCCACGTTGGCGATGTCCTCGACCTCCACGGGGTCGAGTCCGGCGGCGGCGAGGAGTTCGGCGAGCGCGGGGTCGAGCCCGCACTCCAGGTACTCCTCGTCGCCCTCGGCGCCACAGGCACAGCCGTCGCCGCAGCCGCCGCCGTCGGCGAGGGGAAGGTCGTTGGTGCTCACGTCTGTCACTGCTCCTGGGATGGCTGGTGCGGCCGGGTCGGGGGGAAGTCTGCGGTGTCGGTGGTGCCCACGGCCAGCGTGCGGTCCGGATTCAGCCGTACGACGATGTGGCGGCGCCACGTGGTGTCGTCGCGGTCGGCGTGGTCCTCGCGCCAGTGGCAGCCGCGGGTCTCCTGGCGGCGCCGGGCCGCCTCGACGAGCACGCGCGCGACGCACAGGAGGTTGGTGGCCTCCCAGGTGTCGACGCCGGGCTCGGCGGTCTTGCCGTTCTCGGCGAGGGCGTCGCGCGCCTCGGTGTGCAGGCGCTGGAGCTGCTCGGCGGCCCTGGCCAGGGATTCCTCGGAGCGCAGCACGCCGGCGCCCTCGGTCATGATCCGCTGGATCGCGAACCGGGCCTCGGGGGCCTGCAGCGGGTGCGCGGGCTTGTCGGGGTGCGGGACCGGGACGGGCACGCGCGCGTGGAGGCGGTTCTCCGCGTGCCGCGCGGCGATGTCGGCGGCGATGCGCTCGGCGTAGACCAGTCCCTCCAGGAGGGAGTTGGAGGCGAGCCGGTTCGCGCCGTGCACGCCGGTGCACGCGACCTCGCCGCACGCGTAGAGCCCGCGCACGGTCGTGCGCCCGCGCGCGTCGGTGCGCACGCCCCCGGAGGCGTAGTGCGCGGCCGGCGCTATCGGGATGGGCGAGGTGACCGGGTCGATGCCGTGCGCCCGGCAGGCGGCCAGGATCGTCGGGAAGCGGTGCTCCCACATGTCGGCGCCGAAGTGCCGGGCGTCAAGGAACATGTGCTCGACGTCCTGCTCCTGCATGCGCCGCATGATGCCCTTGGCGACGATGTCCCGGGGCGCGAGCTCGGCCAGCTCGTGCTGCCCGACCATGAAGCGCACACCGTCCGCGTCGACCAGGTGCGCGCCCTCCCCGCGCACCGCCTCGGAGACCAGTGGCTGCTGGCCCTCCGCGTCGGCGCCGAGGAACAGTACGGTCGGGTGGAACTGGACGAATTCGAGGTCGGAGACCTCCGCGCCGGCGCGCAGCGCGAGCGCCACGCCGTCGCCGGTGGACACCGACGGGTTGGTGGTGGCGGAGAAGACCTGGCCCATGCCGCCGGTGGCGAGGACGACCGCGGGGGCGTGCACGGCGCCCACACCGTCGTGCTGGCCCTCGCCCATCACGTGCAGGGTGACGCCCGCCGTGCGCCCCTCGGCGTCGGTCAGCAGGTCGAGCACCAGCGCGTTCTCGATCATCCGCACGCCCCGCACGCGAGCCGCTTCCACCAGCGCGCGCGAGACCTCCGCGCCGGTCGCGTCCCCGCCCGCGTGCACGATCCGGCGCCGGTGGTGGCCGCCCTCGCGGGTGAGCTCGATGTCGCCGTCCGCGTCGGTGTCGAAGTGGGCCCCGGTCGAGATCAGCCGCCGTACCGCGTCGGGGCCCTCGGTGACGAGGATCCGTACGGCGCCCTCGTCGCACATGCCCGCGCCCGCGACCAGGGTGTCGTCCAGGTGCTGTTCGGGGGTGTCGCCCTCGCCCAGCGCCGCCGCGATGCCGCCCTGGGCCCAGCGGGTGGAGCCGTCGTCGAGGAGCGCCTTGGTGACGACGACCGTGGTCAGTCCGGCGGCCTCGCAGCGCAGGGCGGCGGTCAGGCCGGCGACGCCGGATCCGACGACCACCACGTCCGCGTCGATGGACCACCCGGGGGCGGGCGCGTGCAGTCGTATGCCTGTGCTGGTCACGAGGCGGCTCCGGGAGCGGCGAAGGTGAGCGGGATGTTGTCGATCAGCCGGGTCGTCCCGACCCGGGCGGCGACGGCGAGGACGGCCTCTCCGGTGAAGTCGTCGTCGATCTCGGTGAAGTCGGAGGGGTCGACCAGGGCGAGGTAGTCCAGTGCCAGCGGCGGGTCGTAGTGGACGGCCTCGTCCAGGACCGTCCGGGCGGCCGCGCGGACGGCCGCGGCGGCGTTCGGCACGGCCTTGGCGACGGCGTGCGCGTCGGCGGCCGCGCGGGACTCCCCTATGGCGCTGAGCGCCTCGGCACGTGCCCGCGTGGACGGCACCTCGCGCGCCCGCGCACGCAATGCCTCCTGTGCCGCGTGCCGGTCGCCTCCGGCGAACAGCGCGCGCGACAGCGTGAGCGCCGTGCGCCGCTCATCGGCCGACAGAAAGCGGTTGCGACTGGAGAGTGCGAGCCCGTCGGGCTCGCGCACCGTCGGCACGCCGACGATCTCGACGCCGAAGTTCAGGTCCTGCACCATGCGCCGGATCACGGCCAGCTGCTGGGCGTCCTTCTGCCCGAACAGGGCCGCGTCGGGGCGGGTGAGGTGCAGCAGCTTGGCGACGATGGTGAGGACGCCGTCGAAGTGCCCGGGCCGCGACGCGCCCTCCAGGAGCGTGCCCATCGGCCCCGCGGTGACCCGCACCTGGGGCTGCCCGCCCGGGTAGACCTCCTCGGCCGACGGGGCGAACACGGCGTCCGCGCCCGCCTGTTCGGCGATCTTCAGGTCGGCGTCCAGGGTGCGCGGGTAGCGGTCGAGGTCCTCACCGGCCCCGAACTGCAACGGGTTGACGAAGACCGTGACGACGACCTCGCCGTCCGGGCCGGCGATCTCGCGCGCGCTCCGGATCAGCGTGGCGTGGCCCTCGTGCAGGGCGCCCATGGTCATCACGACGGCGCGGCGGCCGTGCCGCACACGCGCGTGCAGTTCGTCGGCAGTGCTCAGCAGGGCGGTGCTCATCGGGTGTTCCCCTCGGTGCCGTGGGTGCCGTCCGTGCCGCCGGCGAGGACGCCGAGGAGGTCCTCGGCGAGTTCCGGCTTCAGCAGCCCCTGGGCGAGCGCCCGGTCGGCCGTGGCACGGGCCATCGCCAGATAGCCGTCGACGGCCTGCGGGGCGTGCCGGCGCAGCTCCGTGACGTGCGCGGCGACGGTGCCCGCGTCCCCGCGCGCGACCGGCCCGGTCAGCGCCGCGTCGCCGGAGCGCAGGGCGTTGTCCAGGGCGGCGCCGAGCAGTGGGCCGAGCATCCGGTCGGGGGCCTCGACACCGGCCGTGCGGAGCAGCTCCATGGACTGGGCGACCAGGGTGACCAGGTGGTTGGCGCCGAGGGCGAGGGCCGCGTGGTAGAGCGGGCGGTTCTCCTCGGAGATCCACTCCGGCTCGCCGCCCATCTCGATGACGAGTGCCTCGGCGGCCAGCCGCAGCTCCTCGGGCGCGGTCACCCCGAACGAGCAGCCCGCGAGCCGCTGCACGTCCACCGGTGTCCCGGTGAACGTCATGGCCGGGTGCAGGGCCAGCGGCAGCGCGCCCGCGCGCAGGGCCGGGTCCAGGACCTTGGCGCCGTATCGCCCGGAGGTGTGCACGAGCAGCTGGCCCGGCCGTACCGCGCCGGTCTCGGCGAGGCCGGCGACCAGGGCATGCAGGGCGTCGTCGGGGACCGTCAGGAGCACCAGGTCGGCACGCTGGAGGACCTCGGCGGGGGGTACCAGCGGGATGTCGGGCAGCATCGTCTCGGCGCGCCGCCGGGAGGCGTCGGAGACCCCGGAGACGGCCACCGGACGGTGCCCGGCGAGCTGCAGGGACGCGGCGAGCGCGGGGCCCACCCGACCGGCGCCGACGACGCCGACGGTGAGCCGCGCGGGGCGGTCACTGGGGTCTGGCTGTTGGACTGTACTCACGCGACGGTGGCCTTCCCGTTCCAGTCCGCTCTGGGTACCGGACGATTTCTCGTCATGTTAACGCTATCGGGTTCGGCCCAAGTTGGCTGTCCACAGGCTGTGGGTGACCGGTCACATCGCCCCGGGCGGTCCTGCGGACTTCCTCCCGGGCGGAAAATGTGGGGCCCGCCGGTGCCGCGTGACGGCATCATCCAGAGCATGAGCGATACGCCGACCCTCCAGGACGACCAGCCGGACGAACCCGCTTCGGCGGAGCAGCGGATGCGGGAGCGGCGCACGGCCGCCTACCGGAAGGCCGAACGCGTCCTTGCGCGCGTGGGCGCGCGTGCTTCGCTCCGCGAACGGCTCGCGCGGCTCCAGGAAGCCGCACCCGAGGTGTACGACCTGGACGAACCCGGGGACCTCTACGGCAACGGAGTCGTCGAGGCCCTGGAGAAGCGTGTCGCGGCCCTGCTGGGCACCGAGGCCGCCGCGTTCTTCCCGACCGGCACGATGGCCCAGCAGGTGGCCCTGCGCTGCTGGGCGGCCCGCACCGGCAACCCCACGGTCGCCCTGCACGCCCTCGCCCACCCCGAGGTCCACGAACGCAACGCCTTCCGCGAGGTCGCCGGCCTGCGCCCGGTGCGCGTCACCGCTGAGCCCCGGCTGCCCACCGCCCAGGAGATACGCGACTTCGAGGAGCCCTTCGGGGCGCTGATGCTGGAACTGCCCCTCAGGGACGCCGGTTACGTGCTGCCTTCCTGGGAGGAACTCACGGAGGTCGTGGAGGCGGCGCGGGAGCGCGACGCGGTGGTGCACTTCGACGGCGCGCGCCTGTGGGAGTCGACCGTCCACTTCGGGCGCCCCCTGCACGAGATCGCGGACCTGGCGGACAGCGTCTACGTGTCGTTCTACAAGTCCCTCGAAGGATTCGGCGGCGCCGCACTGGCCGGCCCGAAGTCCCTGGTCGAAGAGGCGAAGACCTGGCGGCACCGGTACGGCGGGATGGTCTTCCAGCAGTTCCCGACCGCGCTCGCGGCCCTGGCCGGCCTGGAGCGCGAGCTGCCCCGCCTGCCGGACTTCGTACGGCACGCGCGCGTGGTCGCCTCGGCGCTGCGCGAGGGCTTCGCCGAGGCGGGCCTTCCCTGGGCGCGGGTCTTCCCCGAGGAGCCGCACACCCACCAGTTCCAGGTCTGGCTGCCGTACGACGGCGACGTGCTGCTGGAGGCGGCGGTGCGCCAGGCGGAGGAGACCGGCACCTACCTGTTCAGCGGCCCCTGGGAGTCCACGGGGCCGGGGCTGGCCACGACCGAGGTGACGGTGACGGCGGCGGGCCTGGAGTGGACGGCGGCGGATGTGCGGGCGGCGGTCGCGGACTTCGTCGAACGGTTGCCTTAGAGGCTCCGGAGACGCTCCGTCCGTTCCGGAAACGCCCCTTCAGGGGCGCGGGGAACTGCGCGCGCAACCAACCGCACACGACCCGCACCCGCCGTCGCGCAGCACCTGGCACCCGCTCTCATGCAGCACCTGGCGCCCCCGTGGGCGACCGGCGCACGCCCCTCACCACGTGCGCAGGCGCACCCACCGCACCAGAGCGCCCCGAATCCGCCCCCGAGCCGGCCGCCCCGCGACGACGGCGCGGAATCGTCGGTACTCGCGCGCCTCGCGCGCCACGCGCACGTCGTGCGCGCCGGGCGCGGGCGGCGCGGGCTCCCCGTGCTGCTGAGCGCGGTGCGTGTCGAGGAAGTACTGCTGGACGATGCTCATGGCTCCCCAGCCTGCGCCCCCGCCGGGCGGCCGTCGCGTCGATTGACGGCGCCCGTCAATCGAGGGAGGCGTTGTCGGTGGCGGGGTGCACGATGGGGACATGAGCGTGCGTATCGACATCGCGGGACTGCGGCCGGAGAGGGTCACCGTCGTGCCCTCACCCCTGGCCGAGCTCGGCATGGCGCTGCACGCGCTGTCCGAACCGGGGCACCATCCCGGCCTCCAGGGCTGGGTGACCGGCGTGACCGCCCGGATGGAGCCGCATCTGGCCGACCGGATGTGCGAGGCGGACTTTCTGTGGCGGTCGACGTTCTCGGACCTGTTCCTGCCGTACGCGGCCGTTCCCGGCGCCGTCCCGGGCGGCACGCTGGCCGAGGAGCTCGGCCAGCTGGACAAGCTGACGGACGAACAGTTCGTGGACGCGGCGCTGGAGTTCACGTGCGTGCTCTCCTACGACACGCTGGCACCGGCCCTCCTGTCGGATCCGGTCGGGCGTCGCAGAGCGCTGGAGGTGGCCGCCTCGCGCGGTCCGCAGCAGGTCCGGTTCGCGCAGCGGCTGCTCGACGATCCGCCGAGTGTGCGCGCGTGGCTGCGCCGGTTCCTGGAGGACTGCGCCGAGGCGTTCTTCGACGAGGCCTGGTCGCGGCTGCGCCACCAGCTGGCGGCCGACGCCCGGTACAAGACGGAGCTGCTGCGCCGCAAGGGGCTGGCCGAGGCCCTCGCGGCGGTCTCGCCGGTCGTGACGCTCGACGAGTCGGGCGCGCGGATCACCGTGGACAAGCTCACCGACGGCCACGCCGTGGCCGAGGCCGACGGCCTCCTGCTGGTGCCCACGAGCCTGGGCTGGCCGCATCTGATGGTCCTGCACCGCTACGGCTGGCAACCGGTGCTGCACTATCCGGTCGGCTCGCCGGAGCTCGCCGCACCGGCGTCGGTGGAAGCGCTCACGCTACGGATGGCGGCGCTGTCCCATCCCGTCCGGATGCGGCTGTGCCGGTACCTGGCGCGCAGCGCGTACACCACCAGCGAGCTGGCGCAGGTGCACGGCCTGTCGGCACCCGAGGTGTCCCGGCACCTGGGCGTGCTCAAGAAGGCAGGCCTGGTCACGACGCGCCGCCGCGGCCGCTACGTGCTGCATCAGCTGGACGTCACGGTCGTCGCCCGCCTCGGCAGCGACTTCCTGGAAGGCATACTCCGCTAGCCGCGCGGGCCGTACGCCGGCCACGCGCGCGGGTCAGCCGTGCCCGCCGCCCGCGCGGACCAGCCCGGTCTCGTAGGCCAGGACGACCACCTGCACCCGGTCGCGCAGCCCGAGCTTGGTCAGGATGCGGCCCACGTGGGTCTTCACGGTCGCCTCGGAGAGCACCAGCCGGCTCGCGATCTCGCCGTTCGACAGTCCCTGCGCGACCAGCACCATGACCTCGCGCTCGCGGTCGGTGAGCCGGTTCAGCTCCTGGTGCTGGGACTCCTTGTTGGCGGAGGGCAGCATCGGCGCGAAGCGGTCGAGCAGCCGCCGGGTGGTGGAGGGCGCGACGACGGCGTCGCCGCTGTGCACGGAGCGGATGGCGGCCAGCAGCTCCCCCGGCGGTACGTCCTTGAGCATGAAACCGGAGGCGCCCGCCTTCAGACCCGAGAAGGCGTACTCGTCGAGGTCGAAGGTGGTCAGGATGAGCACCTTGGGCGGGTCGGGCTCCGAGCAGATTCGGCGGGTGGTCTCCACCCCGTCCAGCTTGGGCATGCGCACGTCCATCAGGACGACGTCCACGTCGGTGGACTTCAGCACCTGGAGGGCCTCGACGCCGTCGCCCGCCTCCGCGACGACCTCCATGTCCGGCTGTGCCGCAAGCACCATCCGGAACCCGGTGCGCAGCAGCACCTGGTCGTCGACGAGCATCACGCGGATCGTCATCGGGTCCTCTTCCGTTTCCGTTCATCAGCTTGTTGCGGGTTTCCCCGGGAGCGTGACAGGTGTCAACCGGGGGCGTGCGTCCGTGTCAATGCGCCGGTTTGAGCGGCAGCAGAGCACTGATGCGGAATCCTCCGCCAGGACGAGGGCCGGCGTCGAGGGTGCCGCCGACCATGCCGACCCGCTCGCGCATGCCGATCAGGCCGTGCCCCTGCCCGTCCACGCCGCCCTCCTCGTACATCTCGTGCGGGGCACCCTTGCCGTCGTCCTCGACCAGCAGGCCGAGTCCGTCGTCGAAGTAGACCAGCCGCACGCTGGCGCCCGTGTTGGGCCCGCCGTGCTTGCGGGTGTTGGTGAGCGCCTCCTGCACGATCCGGTACGCCGTCAGCTCGACACCGCTGGGCAGCGGGCGCGGGGTGCCCTCGACCTTGAAGTCGACGGGCAGGCCGGAGCTGCGGCACTGCTCGATGAGCTCGTCGATCTGCTCGACGTCGGGCTGCGGAACGTACTCGCCGACCTCCTTGTGCTCGCCGGTGCGCAGCACGCCCAGCAGGCGGCGCATCTCGGCGAGGGCCTGGCGGCCGGTGGAGGAGATCGTCTCCAGGGCCTTCTTGGCCTGGTCGGGGGCGGCGTCCAGGACGTAGGCGGCGCCGTCGGCCTGGACCACCATCACCGACACGTTGTGCGCGACCACGTCGTGCAGCTCGCGCGCGATCCGGGCGCGCTCGGCCGCGACCGCGACCTTGGCCTGCGCCTCGCGCTCCTTCTCCAGCCGGGCGGCGCGCTCCTCCAGCTGCGCGAAGTAGGCGCGGCGGGTGCGCATGGAGTCGCCGAGCACCCAGGCGAGCACGAACGGCACCGTCTGGAACACCACGATCGCCAGGTGCCCCAGGAGACTCGTCCTGTCCTGCGGCCAGCGGATCTGCGCCAGCGGCGCCGCGCACAGCCCCGCGTAGAGGGCGAACCGGGACGCCCAGCGCTCGCCGACCGCGGCGACCGTGCAGACGATCACCAGCATGGCGAAGTTGGCGACGGTCGTCTCGACGTTCAGGATCAGCTGGGCCAGGCCGGTCGCGGCGGCCAGCACCAGCATCGGCTCCGGAAGACGGCGGCGCAGTGCGACCACCACAGCCATGACGACGGACACGGCCAGCATGGCGGCGGTCGAACCGTGGTGGTCGCGCGCCTCGCTGAGATTCACGACGCTCACGCAGGAAACCCCGAGCAGGACGACGGCCCAGAAGCTGTCGACCCATGTCGGGTTCCTGCGGAGGAAGTCATAGAGGCGCTGCACGTAACCCAGAGTAGGGAAGCGTGATAGGTGCAGGGGTCAACCGGAGGGCCGATCCCTGTTCCGCACACGTACTCCGCAAGGTGGAGAAGGTGATCACCTGTGCGCCTAGTCTGGCCCGGTGACGGATGAGGCGACGCGAGAGACGGCAGACGACGCCCGTGGCTGGCGTGCGGCCACCGAGGCGGCCCTGTACGGCCCTGGCGGCTTCTACCGCCGCCCGGAGGGACCGGCCGGGCACTTCCGTACGTCGGTCCACGCGTCGCAGCTGTTCGCCGAGGCGGTGGCCGGGCTGCTGTGCCGGGTCGACGACGCCCTGGGGCGCCCCGAGACGCTGGACTTCGTCGACATGGGCGCCGGCCGGGGCGAGCTGGTCACCGGCGTGCTCGCCGCGCTGCCCGCCGACGTGGCGGCACGCACGCGTGCCTGCGCCGTCGAGATCGCCGGCCGCCCGCCCGGCCTGCCCGACCGCATCACCTGGCTGACCGAGCTGCCGCGCACGGTCACCGGCCTGCTCTTCGCCAACGAATGGCTCGACAACGTCCCGGTCGACGTCGCCGAGGTGGACTCGGCCGGTGTGCCCCGGCTGGTGCACGTCCGGCGCGACGGCATCGAGCTGCTCGGCGAGCGGGTGTCGGGCGCGGACGCGGAGTGGCTCGCGCGGTGGTGGCCGCTGGGCGCCGAGCCGGGGCTGCGCGCGGAGATCGGGCTGCCCCGGGACCGGGCGTGGGCGGACGCCGTCACCTGTGTGCGGCAGGGGCTCGCGGTGGCCGTGGACTACGCGCACACCGTGGACACGCGCCCTCCGTTCGGCACCCTCACCGGCTTCCGCGAGGGGCGCGCGACGGCGCCCGTCCCGGACGGGTCGTGCGACATCACGGCGCACGTCGCGCTGGACGCGTGCACCGCGCTCGACACGGCGTACGGCCTCCCCGAAGCGCTCTTCTGCACACAACGCGTCGCCTTGCGCGCCCTGGGCCTCATAGGCGCACGCCCCCCGCTCACGCTCGCCTCCACGCACCCCGCCACCTACGTACGCGCCCTCGCGAGCGCCGGCGAGGCCGCCGAACTCACCGCCCCCGGCGGCCTCGGCGACTTCGGCTGGCTGCTGCAGCCGGTGGGCATCGAGAACCCACTGCTCTGACACACGCCAGGCGCGCACGCCCCCGCGCCTCGCACCGCACGCCCGGCGCGCACAACCCCACGCCGCGCGCCGCGCAACCCCGCGCCGCGCAACCCCGCGCCGCACGCCCCGCGCCCCGCGTCCTACTTGTCGATGTCCCCCACCACGAAGAACATCGACCCCAGAATCGCGACCATGTCCGCCACCAGCGTCCCCGGCAGCAGTTCCATCAGCACCTGGATGTTGTTGAACGACGCCGAGCGCAGCTTCAGCCGGTACGGGGTCTTCTCGCCCTTGCTGACGAGGTAGTAGCCGTTGATGCCGAGGGGGTTCTCGGTCCAGGCGTAGGTGTGGCCCTCGGGCGCCTTGAGGACCTTGGGGAGCCGCTGGTTGATCGGTCCCGGCGGCAGCTCGGTGACCCGGTCCAGGCAGGCGTCGGCCAGGTCCAGGGCGTTGTGGGTCTGTTCCAGGAGGCACTCGAAGCGGGCCAGGCAGTCGCCCTCGGTCCGGGTGACCACCCGGAGGGTGTCCTGGAGCTCGCCGTAGGCCAGGTAGGGCTCGTCGCGGCGGAGGTCGAAGTCGACGCCCGAGGCGCGCGCGATGGGGCCGCTCACGCCGTACGCGTGCACGGCCTCCGGCGCGAGGATGCCCACGCCCCGGGTGCGCCCGCGGAAGATCTCGTTGCCGAGGACCAGGCCGTCGAAGACGTCCATGCGGGAGCGGACGGCGGAGACGGCGGCACGCGCGCGTGCGGTCCAGTCGGCCGGGAGGTCCTCCTTGAGGCCGCCGACGCGGTTGAACATGTAGTGCATGCGCCCGCCGGAGACCTCCTCCATGACGTTCTGGAGCTCCTCGCGCTCGCGGAACGCGTGGAAGACCGGGGTGATCCCGCCCAGCTCCAGCGGGTAGGAACCGAGGAACATCAGGTGGTTGAGCACCCGGTTCAGCTCGGCGAGCAGGGTGCGTGTCCACACCGCGCGGACGGGCACCTCCATGCCGAGCATGCGCTCGACGGCGAGGACCACGCCCAGCTCGTTGGAGAAGGCCGACAGCCAGTCGTGGCGGTTGGCGAGCATGATGATCTGCCGGTAGTCGCGCGCCTCGAAGAGCTTCTCCGCGCCGCGGTGCATATAGCCGATCACCGGCTCGACGGAGACGATGCGCTCCCCGTCCAGCACGAGCTTCAGCCGCAGCACACCGTGCGTGGAGGGATGCTGGGGGCCGATGTTGAGCACCATGTCGGTACTCTCCGCGGCGCCGCCGATGCCGACCGTGGTCTCCGTCGTAGGAGTCATGGACCCAGTCTCTCGTACGTACGCTGACCTTATGGAGACGGGGAGCCCGGCCGGCGCCGGGGCGACGGAGACCGAACCGGTGTGGGCAGGGTTGCCGCCCGGCCTGCTGCGGATGCGCCGGCTGCTGCTGGTGGTGTGGCTGGGGCTGCTCACGCTCGCCGTGGGCCTGCTGACGGGTCTGCTCGCGGGTCCGGTGTGGGCGGCCTTCGCGCTGCTGCCGCTGGCCGTGGCGGTCTGGGGCTGGGTGCTGCTCGGCCGCAACTGGCATTCCTGGCGGTACGCCGAGCGCGCCGACGACCTGCTGATCAGCCGTGGTGTGCTGTGGCGCGAGGAGACCGTGGTGCCGTACGGGCGGATGCAGCTGGTCGAGGTGACCTCGGGGCCCGTCGAGCGGTACTTCGGTCTGGCGAGCGTGCAGCTGCACACCGCGGCCGCGGCCACCGACGCGGCCATCCCCGGCCTCGACCCGGCCGAGGCGGAACGGCTGCGCGACCGGCTCACCGAGCTGGGCGAGGCCCGATCGGCGGGCCTGTGACCGCGCCCGGCGTGGACGGCGCCATACGCCCCCGCAAGGCCGTGGGCGAGCGGCGGCTGCATCCCGTGACGCCGTTCCGGCGGGCGTGGGCGCCGGTCGCGGTGCTCACCGGCTGGGCGGTGCACGACCCCAACCAGGCCCAGGAGCAGCTGACGAAGCTGACCACGACCATGCTCCTGGCCGGACTCGCCGTCCTGGTCACGGCGGGCGCGTTGTACGGCTTCCTGACCTGGTGGTTCACCTATTTCGCGGTGACCGACAGCGAACTGCGCATACGCACCGGCCTGTTGTTCCGGCGCACCGCGCACATCCGGCTGGAGCGGATCCAGGCCGTCGACGTGACCCAGCCGCTCCTCGCGCGCGTGGCGGGCGTCGCCAAGCTGCGCATCGATGTCGTCGGCACCGACAAGAAGGACGAGCTGGCCTTCCTGGGGCAGGGCGAGGCGCGTGCGCTCCGCGCGGAACTGCTGGCGCGCGCCGCCGGATTCGCGCCCGAGACGGCGCACGAAGTCGGTGAGGCGCCGGCGCACGAGCTGATGCGCGTGCCCCCGGGCAAGCTCGCACTCTCCCTCGTGCTGACGGGCGCCACCTGGGGCTCCCTGGCCGCCGCCCTCGTCGTACCGCCGGTGCTGTGGCTGGCCACGCACAGTGTGTGGACGGTGCTCGCCACCGCCCTGCCGCTGCTCGGCGCGGCGGCCACGACCAGTGTGGGGAGGTTCGTCGGGGAGTACGACTGGACGGTCGGGGAGTCCCCGGACGGGCTGCGTATCGATCACGGGCTGCTCGACCGGACGCACGAGACGGTGCCGCCGGGGCGGGTGCAGACCGTGCGGATCGTGGAGCCGCTGCTGTGGCGGCCGCTGCGCTGGGTGCGGGTGGAGCTGGACGTGGCAGGGTCGGCGAACTCGGTGCTGGTGCCGGTCGCCCCGCGCGCGGTCGCGGAGTCGGTCGTCGCGCGCGTGCTGCCCGGTGTGACGGTGCCCGGTGAGCTGCCGCGGCCGCCCGGGCAGGCCCGCTGGTGCGTGCCGTTGTGGTGGCGCGGGTACGGGCTCGCGGTCACGGACACGGTGTTCGCCGCGCGGCACGGGCTGCTGCGCCGGCGCCTGGCGCTCGTTCCGCACGCCAAGGTCCAGAGCGTGCGGCTGACGCAGGGGCCCTGGGAGCGGCTGTGGCGGCTCGCGGACGTTCATGTGGACACGGGGGCCGACAAGACCGTGACGGCGCGTCTGCGGGACGCGGAGGCGGCCGCGTCGCTGCTGCGGGAGCAGGCCGAGCGGTCCCGGACGGGGCGCCGGTCGGCGCGCCCGGACCGCTGGATGGCCTGAGCACGCGCCCGAGGGCGGCACGGAGGCCCGAGCACGGGCCGAGCACGGGCCGAGCACGGACCAGGGAACGCCTGAGCCGGGGCACCCGGCGGGTGCCCCGGCTCAGGACCGGCGCGGGTTGCCGGTGGCGTTCAGGAGGCGGCGCTGCGCAGGCCCCCGATGTTGATCTGCTCGGTCTCGTCGTGCGCGGTCAGGTCGATGACCTGGCCGACGCCCCGGGTCTCCGGGTCGGCGGGCTTGAACTCGGCCTCGGACTCCGCCTTGTGGAGCGCGAGCGCCTCCTGGCCGACGACGTCCGCGAGGTCCTCGTTGTGCATGGACTCCAGCCCGCCGGCCGACGAGCCCTTCTGGGTGCCGAAGAAGTCGAACCCGCCGGTGACCAGCGGACGCGGGATGGGTGCGGCCGGCAGCACGGCCACCGCCGTCGGCACCGTGAAGTGCCCGGTGGGCTTGACGGAGTTGACGGACGGTGCCGTCGTGGTGGGGACGTCCTGCTTCGCCGGCGCCGGGGTGCTGTCCGCCGGCTCGGCGGTGGTGACGGCGGCCGCGCGCGTGTGCCCGTCGACCGCCTCGGGCTTCCCCTGTTCCTCGTCCTCCGGTGCGGACTCGCTCTTGGGCGCCTCGGGTGCGGCGGCCGTCTCCGTCGCGTCCTCGGTGCCGGTGTCGGCCTCGGCCTCCGGGGCGTCGCCCTCGTCGAAGCGGGCCAATGCCACCTTGGCCCGCAGGAACAGCTTGGAACCCTCCGGCGAGAAGACCGCGGGAGTCGTCTCCTCGACCTCCAGGCCCTCGCCGTCCTCGACACCCGCCACGGGCCCTTCCGCCTCTTCGGCGGTCCCGGCGGCCGGCAGCGCGTTCGACGGCGCGGTGGCCTCGATCTCCAGCAGGCGGCGGCCCTCCAGGGCGCTCGCGCGCTCGGTCTCGGCCGTGGCGTAGCGGCGCAGCAGGGACGCGTGCTCGTTGCGCAGTCCCGCCAGTTCCGCCCGCTTCGCGCGCAGCCGCTGCTCCAGCTTGGCGCGCAGCTCCCGCGACTCCTCGAGGTCGGTCTCCAGCTCGGCGATCCGCTCCTCGTGGCGCCACTCGTCGCTCGCACGCGCGCGTGACAGGTCGGCCACCTGCTTGCCCGCGTCGGTGTCCCAGCGCCGCATGACGGCGGCACCGACCGCCGCGGTCGCCGCGGCTATCGCGGCCAGCGTGCGCAGCGCCGTCGGTTGGGAGAACAACCAGGGGCCCAGGGCGCAGACGAGGGAGACACCGGCGATCGCCGAGGGAGGCAACAGCCTGTGCAAAGGCGGGGAATGACGGTGACGTCCACGTGGCATGGCCAGAAACTTACCGCGCGTAGGCGAATCGTGGTGCCCCGGGCCGTAAAAACACAGCGACAACGAAGTCTTCGTACGGCGTCGCAGGAGACCGGGGTCAGCGGTCGCTCAATCGGCCGCTGATCCACTGGAGCGTCGCGGGGATCTCGCGGCGCCAGGTATTGAAGTTGTGGCCGCCGCTGTCGAGGATGATCGACGAGATCCGGGTCAGGTTCGTGGCCTGCACGCGCGCGATGAATTTCAGCGTGTCCTTGTAGTTGGTTTCTCCGATTTTGCTGCTGGTGACCAGCAGGGACGTGTCCGGAGCGGGTTCGTGCCCGAGGAGCCACCAGAGGTTCGCGCGGTCGCGGAGTCTTCCGTCGCCCTGGAAGAGGTCACCGGTCGTGGGGTCGACGGGCGCCTTGTAGTACGCGGAGAGGCCCGCGCCGGCCGCGTACACGCCGGGGTGGTGCATCGCGAGCTTGAGCGCGCAGTAGCCGCCGGTCGAGTCGCCGATGATCCCCCAGCTTCCCGGTTCTCTGCCGACCCTGTAGTGCGCGGTCACGGCGTCGGGCAGGTCCTTGGCGAAGAAGGTCTCCGTCTGCGGGCCCCGCGGGACGTCCACGCACTCGGTGTCCCGGGGCGGTGCGACCGTGGGCCGCAGCATCACCAGGATCATCGGCTGCATCCGCCCGTCCTTGGCCAGTTGCTGTGCCGTGCGCGGGTAGTGCAGCTTGTCGACGAGCGCCCGCGCGGTGCCCGGGTAGCCGGTGAGGACGACCGCCGCCGGGAACGTACGGGTGCGGTACTGCGGCTGGAAGTACTCCGGCGGCAGGTACACGTAGGCGGGCGTGGCGATCCGGGTCGTACGGCCGACGATGTCGACCTGCTGCACCTGACCGGCCGTCCCCGGCCGCGCACCGCCCGCGCCGTGCACGCGGGAGGTGGCGACCACCTGGAGCGGACCGCCGCCCGCCGCATGGTCGACGACGACACCCTGGTCCGTCTCCCTGCCGAACAGGTCGGCCCAGCTGGCGTAGAAACCGAAAGCCTGGTTGGCAGCTATCCCGAGACACGCGAAGAGCGCCGTCTGGGTGGCCAGCAATAGGCCGACGCGACCGCTGACGGCCCGCCAGTTGCGGCGGGCCAGCCGGGGCCACAGCCACACCGTGCCGACGAAAAGGAGTACGGCGGACAAGACCGCCAATGCCAGTGTTTTATCGCTCGTGAGACCCATGAGGTACTTCCTGCCTGCGCTTTCCCCCGTGGCGACCGCCGCTTTCAGCGAGGCTTGCCCCGGTCTTTCCTTGGCCTTTGACCCGGCTTTCCGGTGGGGAGTGAACCTCTCCCCCCGAGACACCGTCCTAGAGGGCGCAATGTCGCCGGATGCCCGAATCGGGCCCGGATCCAAGGTCTCTCGCAGAACTACGGGATGCGATGTCTGTCAGGATAGATGGGGAAATGTCGGGCGGGGTTCCGAGCCGATCAAGCCGGGCGCGGCGCATAGTCCGTGGTCCGCGCCCTGAGGCGGTCCCCGCTGTGGTCGGCAGGGCGTGCGCGGTCGTAGGCGTCCTGGACATCGCCGCGGGTGTGTTCCCGCGCTTCCGGCACAGCCGTATGCACGCCATGGCCGAGGTGCTGCCCGGGTCGATGGGGCCGTTCGCCGCCGCGCTCTCGCTCAGCGTCGGCGTGCTGTTGCTGCTGCTCGCGCACGGGCTCAAGCGGCGCAAGCGCCGGGCGTGGCGGGCCGCGGTCGCGCTCCTGCCGGCCGGCGCGATGTCGCAGTTCGTGTACCGGCACTCGGTCATCGGGGCCCTGATCTCGCTGGCGCTGTTCGTGCCCCTGGTGCTCCACCGCGACGAGTTCAAGGCACTGCCGGACCCGCGCAGCCGGTGGCGCGCGCTCGCCAACTTCGTGCTCATGAGCGCCGGTTCGCTCGCCCTCGGGCTGGTCATCGTCAGCGCCCACCCGAGGCGCACGATCGGCGACCCGAGCCTGGCCGACCGCATCACGCACGTCCTGTACGGCCTGTTCGGCTTCGAAGGCCCCGTCGACTACGAGGGATCGACCTCCTGGACGGTCGCCTTCTCGCTCGGCGCCCTCGGCCTGATCACCGCGGTCACCACCATCTACCTCGCCTTCCGCCCCGAACACCCCGCCGCGCACCTCACCGAGGAGGACGAGGCCGGCCTGCGCGCCCTCCTGGAGAAACACGGCGCCCGCGACTCCCTCGGCCACTTCGCGCTCCGCCGCGACAAGGCGGTCGTCTTCTCGCCCAGCGGCAAGGCGGCGGTCACCTACCGCGTGGTCTCCGGCGTGATGCTCGCCAGCGGTGACCCGATCGGCGACGTCGAGGCCTGGCCCGGCGCCATCGAACGCTTCATGGACGAGGCCAAGGCCCACTCCTGGACCCCCGCCGTGATGGGCTGCTCGGAGACGGGCGGCGAGGTGTGGACCCGGGAGACCGGCCTGGACGCCCTCGAACTGGGCGACGAGGCGGTGGTGGACGTAGCGGATTTCTCGCTCGCCGGACGCGCGATGCGCAACGTGCGCCAGATGGTCAAGCGCATCGAGCGAGCCGGCTACGAAACCCGGGTGCGGCGCATCCGTGACCTCGGCGAGGCCGAGCTGGACCGTATCCGCCGGGCGGCGGAGGACTGGCGCGGCACCGACACCGAGCGCGGCTTCTCGATGGCCCTGGGCCGCATCGGCGACCCCGCCGACGGCGACTGCCTGATCGCCACCGCGCACAAGCCCGACGAGACACCCGGTCCCTACGGCGACCTCAAGGCGATCCTGCACTTCGTGCCCTGGGGCACCGACGGCGTCTCCCTGGACCTGATGCGCCGCGACCGGGCGGCCGACCCCGGGATGAACGAACTGCTCATCGTGGCCGCCCTCCAGGCCGCCCCGAAGCTCGGTATCACCCGGGTCTCGCTCAACTTCGCGATGTTCCGCTCGGCGCTCGCGCGGGGCGAGAAGATCGGCGCGGGCCCGGTGCTGCGTGCCTGGCGCGGGCTGCTGGTCTTCCTGTCGCGCTGGTTCCAGATCGAGTCGCTGTACAAGTTCAACGCCAAGTTCCAGCCGCGCTGGGAGCCGCGCTTCGTGGTCTACCGGGCCTCCGGCGACCTCCCGCGGATCGGCCTGGCCGCCATGCAGGCGGAGGGCTTCGTCAACCTCGCCCTCCCGCTGCCGCGCTTCCTGCGCCGCAACACCCCGGCCGCCCGCCCCTGCGCCCACGGCGTCGCCGAACAGGGCATACGAGCGGCGTGACCGCATGACCGGCCCGAGCGGACGCCCCTCCCCCTCCAGCCCGCGGGCTCCGCTCGGGCCCACCCGAAGGCCGCACGGCGGGGCCGCCGTTTCCTGGGCCTACGCTGAACGTATGAGCAACCACAGCGGACGTGGCCAGGTGGCAGGGCTTCCGGCATGGGACCGGTGCGCGGTCATGGGGGTCGTGAACGTCACCCCCGACTCCTTCTCCGACGGCGGCCGCTGGTTCGACACGACGATCGCCGTCAAGCACGGCCTCGACCTCGTCACCGAGGGCGCCGACCTCGTCGACGTCGGCGGTGAGTCCACCCGCCCCGGCGCCACCCGCGTCGACGAGGACGAGGAACTGCGCCGTGTCATCCCCGTCGTCCGCGGCCTCGCCGCCGAGGGCGTCGTCGTCTCCGTCGACACCATGCGCGCCCGTGTCGCCCAGCAGGCCCTCGCCGCCGGTGCGGCCCTCGTCAACGACGTCAGCGGCGGCCTCGCCGACCCCGACATGATCCCCGTGGTCGCCGAGTCGGGCGCCCCCTTCGTCGTCATGCACTGGCGCGGCTTCCTGGAGGGCGGCAACGTCCGGGGCGTGTACGACGACGTCGTCGCCGAAGTCCTCGACGAACTGCACGCGCGCGTGGACGCCGTCCTGGCCGGCGGCATCTCCCCCGACCGCATCGTCGTCGACCCCGGCCTCGGCTTCTCCAAGGACTCCGAGCACGACCTGACCCTTCTGGCCCACCTCGACCGGCTGCACGCCCTCGGGCACCCGGTACTCGTCGCCGCCTCCCGCAAACGGTTCCTCGGCCGGGTCCTGGCCGGGCCCGAAGGGGCGCCCCCGCCGGCCAGGGAGCGCGACGCGGCGACGGCCGCCGTCTCCGCGCTCGCGGCGCACGCCGGCGCGTGGGCGGTGCGCGTGCACGAGGTGCGCGCCACGGCGGACGCGGTACGGGTCGCACGCGCCATAGAGGGGGCGCGCACGGGACCGGACACGCCGAGCGCGCACGCCTCACAACCCGCGCAGGCCTCACAACCCGCGCACGCCTCACCGGCCGCGCAGCCCGCGCACGCCTCGCAGAACCCGCCCCACCGCGCAGAGGGAGCCCGGTGAGCGCCCCCCACACCGACGTCGAGCAGGTCGAGGCCGCCAACACCGCCTTCTACGAGGCGTTGGAGCGCGCCGATTTCGAGGCGGTGTCCGGCCTCTGGCTCACCCCCGCCGACCTGGGCGTCGACGAGGAGTACCACGATCCGGCGGACACCGGCGTGGTCTCCTGCGTGCACCCGGGCTGGCCGGTGCTGACCGGCCGCGGCGAGGTCCTGCGGTCGTACGCGCTGATCATGGCGAACACCGACTACATCCAGTTCTTCCTCACCGATGTGCATGTCTCCGTCACCGGCGACACCGCCCTGGTGACCTGCACGGAGAACATCCTCAGCGGCGGCCCGGCCCCCACGGGCGGCCAGGAGCTCGGCCCGCTGGTGGGTCAGCTGGTCGTCGCCACGAACGTGTTCCGGCGCACCCCGGACGGCTGGAAGCTCTGGTCCCACCACGCCTCCCCGGTGCTGTCCGAGACCGACGAGGACGAGGACGACGACACGCCCTCCTGAGCCACCACGCGACCCACACGGTCCACGTGGCGCAAGAAGTGGCTGGAATCACGAACTCGCCGGTAGGTACGGCTACCGGCCCGTGAGCCGCCGGGTTCTCCAGGGAAAACGCGCGATGAACCCTGGCGACCCCGGCGCGGGCCGCCGCCCCGTGCCCCGGCTCTGTCAGTGCCCGCAGGTAGATTCGTCTGAGGCCGGTCGATCGCCCGCACACGATGCGACCTCGCCGTTACCGACGATTGCAGGAGTGATTCGCGTGGATCGTGTCGCGCTGCGCGGCCTGAAGGCCCGCGGGCACCACGGTGTCTTCCCCAAGGAGCGTGAGGAGGGCCAGACCTTCCTCGTGGACGTCGTCCTTGGCCTGGACACCCGGCCGGCGGCGGCCGACGACGACCTGACGAAGACCGTGCACTACGGCGTGGTGGCCGAAGAGGTCGTCGCCGTGGTCGAGGGGGAGCCGGTGAACCTGATCGAGACGCTCGCCGAGCGGATCGCCCAGGTCTGCCTGAAGCACGAGGGGGTAAGAGAGGTCGAGGTCCAGGTCCACAAGCCGGACGCGCCCATCACCGTCCCCTTCGACGACGTCACCGTCACCATCACCCGGAGCCGAGTATGACCGCATCCTCTCTGCGGGGTCCCAGCGACCCGACCGTCCAGCCGGTGCCCGCCTCCGTCGTCGAACAGGTCGACGCCGCCGACACCACCCTCTCCAACCCCAAACGCGCCGTGGTCGCCCTCGGCTCCAATCTCGGCAACCGCCTGGAGACCCTCCAGGGCGCCATCGACGCCCTGGAGGACACCCCGGGCGTCCGCATCAAGGCCGTGTCGCCGGTGTACGAGACGGAGCCGTGGGGCGTCGCACCCGGCAGCCAGCCGACGTACTACAACGCGGTCGTGGTGCTGAAGACCACCCTCCCGCCGTCCTCGCTGCTGGAGCGGGCGCACGCGGTGGAGGAGGCGTTCAACCGGGTGCGGGACGAGCACTGGGGCCCGCGCACCCTGGACGTCGACATCGTCGCGTACGCGGACGTCGTCTCCGACGATCCGCAGCTCACCCTTCCGCACCCGCGGGCCCACGAGCGCGCCTTCGTGCTGGCGCCCTGGCACGACGTCGACCCCGAGGCACAGCTGCCCGGCCGCGGCACCATCGCCGACTTGCTGGCAGCCGTCACCCGGCACGGTGTGGAAGCACGTGCGGACCTGGAACTCCGACTGCCCGAGTAGTCGTTAAGGTCGACACGACCACATCTCTGCGGGGGAGCTGAAGGAACACAGTGAAAGAGCTGCGGATCAGGGTGCTGGCCGGCGTCTTCGTCGTGGCCGGAGTGCTGTCCTGGGCGGGGGCCCGCCTGTGGAACTCGGTGGGGACCCTGCCCAGCGTGCCGGTGGCCGCCCCGATCGTCCTCGCCCTGATCGCCGTGGTCCTGCTCGCCACGGCGCTCTCGCTGCGCGCCCGCCTCCGGGCCCAGCGCGAGCGCCGCCCGGGCGCCAAGGGCGTCGACCCCCTGATGGCCGCCCGCGCGGTCGTCTTCGGCCAGGCCAGCGCCCTGGTCGCGGCCCTGGTCGCCGGTATGTACGGCGGCACGGGCGTCTTCCTGCTGGAGCTCCTCGATCTCCCCGCCCGCCGCGACCAGGCCCTCTACGCGGCCTTCTCGGTGGTCGCCGGCATCGGTGTCATAGCGGCGGCGGTCTTCCTGGAGCGGGTGTGCAAGCTCCCGGAGGACGACGACAACCACCACAGCGGGGCCGAGCCCGTCGCCTGAGCCCCTCCCGGGGAAGGTCAGCGCGCCAGTATCAGGCTCATCGCCTCGGCGCGGGTCGTGGCGTCCCGGAGCTGGCCGCGGACCGCCGAGGTCGTCGTCTTGGCCCCCGGCTTGCGGATCCCACGGACCGACATGCACATGTGCTCCGCCTCCACCACGACGATCACACCCCGGGCCTCCAGGATCCGCATCAGGGAGTCTGCGACCTGTGTGGTGAGACGTTCCTGCACCTGCAGACGACGGGCGAACACCTCGACCAGGCGCGCGAGCTTGGACAAGCCCGTGATCTTGCCGGTCTCCGCCGGGATGTAGCCGACGTGTGCGACGCCGTGGAACGGCAGCATGTGGTGCTCACACAAGGAAACAATCTCGATGTCCTTGACCAGGACCATCTCGTCGTGCCCGAGATCGAAGGTCGTCGTCAGGACCTCTTCGGGCTCCTGGTAGTTCCCGGCCAGCAGCTCGCGATACGCCCGTGCCACCCGCGCCGGAGTCTCCCTGAGCCCTTCACGGTCGGGGTCCTCGCCTACCGCGATCAGGAGTTCGCGTACGGCGTTCTCGGCGCGCTTCTCGTCGAATTCGCCGATGGTGCCCTCGCCGTCCAGGGTTACGGGGTCGGTCATCTGGGGTGCCTCGTTCCATAGGGGGACGCCTGTGGGTCACGCGCCTGATCTGCGGGCATACCGAAAAGCCGCGCCCCCCAGGCTAGATCCTGGGGGGCGCGGCATCCATTCCGAGCCGGGCGAGACCGGTGTGAATCAGCTCTCGGGTCGGTCCTCCGGGGCCTTCTCGACCGCCGGGGCGGACTCGGCCGCCGTGGACTTAGCCGTGCTGATCGCCGGCGTCGCGCCGTTCGCCCCGTTCGTCAGTGCGAGCTCCCTCGGGGAGAGCACCGGCGGGCGGGTGGACGGCGTACGGCGGGAGGAGCCGGTCCACGCGGGCCGCGCGGGCCGCTTGTGGAGCGCCGCGAAGATCTCGGCGATCTCCTCCTTGCCCAGGGTCTCCTTCTCCAGGAGCTGGAGCACCAGGTGGTCGAGGACGTCTCGGTTCTCGACCAGGATCTCCCAGGCCTCGTTGTGAGCGTTCTCGATGAGCTTCTTGACTTCCTCGTCCACCAGGGCGGCGACCTCTTCCGAGTAGTCGCGCTGGTGGGACATCTCACGGCCGAGGAAGGGCTCGGTGTTGTCGCCGCCGAACTTGATCGCGCCGAGACGCTCGGTCATGCCGTACTGCGTGACCATCGCGCGGGCGGTGGCAGTGGCCTTCTCGATGTCGTTGGCGGCGCCGGTGGTCGGGTCGTGGAAGACCAGTTCCTCGGCCGCGCGGCCGCCCATCATGTAGGCGAGCTGGTCGAGCATCTCGTTGCGCGTGGTCGAGTACTTGTCCTCGTCCGGCAGCACCATCGTGTAGCCGAGGGCACGGCCACGGGACAAGATCGTGATCTTGTGGACCGGGTCGGAGTTCGGGGAAGCCGCCGCGACCAGGGCGTGGCCGCCCTCGTGGTACGCGGTGATCTTCTTCTCCTTGTCCGACATGATCCGGGTCCGCTTCTGCGGGCCCGCGACCACACGGTCGATCGCCTCGTCGAGCATCTGGTTGTCGATGAGCTTGCGGTCGCTGCGGGCCGTGAGCAGCGCCGCCTCGTTCAGCACGTTCGACAGGTCCGCGCCGGTGAAGCCCGGCGTACGGCGGGCGACCGCCGCGAGGTCGACGTCGGGCGCGACCGGCTTGCCCTTCTGGTGAACCTTGAGGATCTCCAGACGGCCCAGCAGGTCCGGCGGGTCGACCGCGATCTGGCGGTCGAAACGGCCCGGGCGCAGCAGCGCCGGGTCGAGGATGTCGGGCCGGTTCGTCGCGGCGATGAGAATCACACCGCCCTTGACGTCGAAGCCGTCCATCTCGACGAGCAGCTGGTTCAGGGTCTGCTCGCGCTCGTCGTGACCGCCGCCGAGGCCGGCGCCGCGATGACGGCCGACCGCGTCGATCTCGTCGACGAAGACGATCGCCGGGGCGTTCGCCTTGGCCTGCTCGAAGAGGTCGCGGACCCGGGAGGCACCGACACCGACGAACATCTCGACGAAGTCGGAACCGGAGATCGAGTAGAAGGGCACCCCCGCCTCGCCGGCGACGGCACGCGCGAGCAGCGTCTTGCCGGTGCCGGGACGGCCGTAGAGGAGCACGCCCTTGGGGATCTTGGCGCCGACCGCCTGGAACTTGGCCGGCTCCTGGAGGAATTCCTTGATCTCGTGGAGCTCCTCGACGGCCTCGTCACAGCCCGCGACGTCCGCGAACGTCGTCTTCGGGGTGTCCTTGGTGATGAGCTTCGCCTTGGACTTGCCGAAGTTCATGACCCGGGAGCCGCCGCCCTGCATCTGATTCATCAGGAACAGGAAGACGACCACGATGAGGACGAAGGGGAGCAGGGAGAGCAGGACACCGACGAAGGCGTTCTGCTTGGTCGGCGAGACGGTGTAACCGTCGGGGATCTGCTTGTCCTGGTACTTGGTCTGCAGCGTGTTGGCGATGGTCACGCCCTGGTCGCCGATGTAGCTCGCCTGGATCTTCGAGCTGCCGTCGACCTTCTCGCCGTTCTTGAGCGTGACCTTGATGGTCTGCTCGTCACCGGTGGTCAGCTTCGCCGATTCCACCTTGTTGTTGTTGATCGCCGCCACGACCTGGCCGGTGTCCACCGTCTTGTAGCCGCCGGACGAGCCGACGACCTGCATCAACACGACCACGGCAAGGACGGCCAGCAC
Source organism: Streptomyces sp. NPDC058683 (assembly GCF_042716195.1). Taxonomy (NCBI): domain Bacteria; kingdom Bacillati; phylum Actinomycetota; class Actinomycetes; order Kitasatosporales; family Streptomycetaceae; genus Streptomyces; species Streptomyces sp. NPDC058683. The sequence continues at coordinate 85,467 of NZ_JBHXSK010000029.1, read as the reverse complement.
GATCCACATGACCGGCCCACGGAAGTATCGCTTCACGTCCATCCATACGGAGCGGTGTCGCTCCGTCCCTCCTGCCATAGTGAGTTTGATAAGACAGTTCTTCTGACGGTACCCCAGCATGAGTGTCCGAAGCCGCGCGGAGCGGCTCGGACGACTGGCAAAGCCCGTCTCTGCATGCTCCAACGGCGCGAAACCCGCTGGGGTTCCCGATCGTCTTACGTAAGTGGACCCTCCGGCGTATCAGCCGGGGTTCAGCCGCCGTAGACGTGAGGCGCGAGCGTACCGACGAACGGGAGATTGCGGTACTTCTCGGCGTAGTCGAGGCCGTAGCCGACGACGAACTCGTTGGGGATGTCGAAACCGACCCACTCGACGTCGATGGCCACCTTGGCCGCGTCCGGCTTGCGCAGCAGGGTGCAGATCTTCAGGGTCTCGGGCTCGCGGGAGCCGAGGTTGTTGATCAGCCAGGACAGGGTCAGTCCGGAGTCGATGATGTCCTCGACGATCAGGACGTGCCGGCCCTTGATGTCGGTGTCGAGGTCCTTGAGGATCCGCACCACACCGGAGGACTGGGTGCCCGCGCCGTAGGAGGACACAGCCATCCAGTCCATGGTGACGGGGGTGGACAGCGCCCGGGCGAGGTCTGCCATGACCATCACGGCGCCCTTGAGGACGCCGACGATGAGCAGGTCCTTGCCCGCGTATTCCGCGTCGATCTTCGCGGCCAGCTCTGCCAGCTTCGCGTCGATCTCTTCCTTGGTGATGAGTACCCGCTGGAGATCGGCACCCATGTCTTTCGCGTCCACCCGCATCACTTTCGGTCGTCCCACCGGCGGAGCCCGGACCCCGGGGGGTACGGAATCAGCCTTGCCGGATCACCAGTCTGCCACCCTGGCGCTGGGCCACGACCTTGCCGGGGAGATTGATGGCTCCCTGGCCGCGCCAGCCGGTGATCAGCCGGTCGACTTCCTCGATGTGCCGGGCGAAGAGCGAACCGGCCGGTGCGCCCGCCTCGATGGCCGCGCGGCGCAGGATCCGGCGGCGGACGGCGGGTGGCAGGGCGTAGAGCTTGGCGCATTCCAGCAGGCCCGCGGCGTCCCGTACGGAGGCCTCGGCCTGGCTGGCCCAGGTATCCAGGGCGTCCGCGTCGTCCCGGGAGAGCTGGGCGGTACGGGCGAGGGCCTCGACGACGCCCTTGCCCAGGGCTTTCTCCAGGGCGGGCAGGCCCTCGTGGCGGAGCCGCGAGCGGGTGTAGGCCGGGTCCGCGTTGTGCGGGTCGTCCCAGACCGGCAGGGACTGGACCATGCAGGCCTTGCGGGCGGTCTGCCGGTCCAGCTGGAGGAACGGGCGGCGGTAACGGCCGTCGGCCCCCGAGACCGCGGCCATTCCGGACAGGGAGCGGATGCCCGAGCCGCGGGCGAGGCCGAGCAGGACGGTTTCGGCCTGGTCGTCTCTGGTGTGGCCGAGCAGGACCGCGGTGGCGCCGTGCCGCTCGGCGGCGGCGTCCAGGGCGGCGTAGCGGGCGTCCCGGGCAGCGGCCTCGGGCCCGCCGTCACGGCCGACGGTCACGGTGATCGACTCGGCCGGATGCAGGCCGAGTTCGCGCATCCGAAGGACGACCTCGTCAGCCCGCAGGTCGGAGCCGGGCTGCAGGCCGTGGTCGACGGTGATGCCGCCCGCGCGGACGCCGAGCCTGGGTGCCTCGAAGGCGAGGGCGGAGGCGAGCGCCATCGAGTCGGCGCCGCCGGAGCAGGCCACGAGGACGAGCGGGGAGGGGGGCCGCTCGTTCGGTGACTGTTCCGGGATGTCTCCGACGGGGCGCGTGAGGCGCGCGACGATGCGCCCACCGGCGCGTTCACCGGTGGTACGGCTGCATCGACTGGTGTCGGTGAGGATGTCGTGGAGGACGCGGCGGACCGCCAGGCGTATCGCCGCGACCGCAGGATGGGGACCCATGTCCGGTTCCCTTCATGAAGTTTTCGGGGGGTGAACCCGAGATCGGTCACTCAGAGTGTGTAGATGGTGACAGAAACGGGCCGTTCCCCGAGCATCGCACGCCTACCCATCGCTCACGGTCCCTCGGACGGGTGATTGGAGGGGCGTTCGCCTGCCGTGCGCGGGATCCGATTCACCACACCTGCGTCGGTTCACGACTCGGCCTTGCGATGCACCCGCGCGACCCAGTCCGCCGGTTTGGCGATCTCGGCCTTGGTCGGCAGGGTGTTCGGGGAGGTCCACACCCGGTTGAAGCCGTCCATGCCGACCTGTTCGACGACGGCCCGCACGAACCGCTCGCCGTCCCGGTACTGCCGGAGTTTGGCGTCCAGGCCGAGCAGCTTGCGCAGGGTCATGTCCAGCCGGGAGGCACCCTTGGCGCGCCGCTGCTGGAACTTCTCGCGGATCTCGGCGACGGTCGGTACGACCGCGGGTCCGACCCCGTCCATGACGAAGTCGGCGTGGCCCTCCAGGAGGGACATGACGGCGGTGAGCCGGCCGAGGATCTCGCGCTGGGCCGGGGTCTGCACGAGTTCGACGAACGACCGTCCACCGTCGTCCTCCTCGGCCTCGGGGCGGCTCCCGGCGAGCGACTGGGCGGCGTCCCGGACGCGTTCGAGGACGGTCATCGGGTCGACGTCGGTCTCCGACAGGAACGCCTGGATCTCGCCCTCCAGATGGGCGCGCAGCCAGGGCACCGCCGAGAACTGGGTGCGGTGCGTCTCCTCGTGCAGGCACACCCACAGGCGGAAGTCATGCGGCTTCACGTCGAGTTCGCGCTCCACGTGGACGATGTTCGGGGCGACGAGCAGCAGCCGTCCGCCGCCGTGCTCGTCCGCGGGGAGGTCCCGGGAGGCGGGGGCGAAGGTCTCGTACTGGCCGAGCACCCGGGACGACAGGAACGACAGGAGCATGCCGAGTTCCACGCCGGTGACCTTGCCGCCGACCGCGCCCAGGACCGCGCCGCCCGGACTGCCGGCCCGCCGCTCCTGCATCTTGTCCAGCAGCGGCTTGAGGAGTTCACGGAACCCGGCGACGTTCGCCTTCACCCAGCCCGGGCGGTCCACCACCAGGACGGGGGTGTCGTGGATGTCGTCGTTGCCCATACGAGTGAAGCCCCGGACGTGTTCCTCCGAGGCTTTCGCGTGCCGCCGCAGCTCCGCGACGATGGCCCGGGCCTCGTCGCGGCTCACCTCGGGGCCCGGCCGCACGAGCCGGGTCGCGGTCGCCACCGCGAGATTCCAGTCGACCATCCCAGAAGAAGCAGCGCCACCGATGCTCGTCATGCGTCAACCGTACGTTAGCGCTCCCACTTGGGGCAGGCCGTGGAGGTTGGTGGAGGTGCGGCTGTTTTGTGCGGTGGGCGGGGTTGGTGGTGCTTGCGCCGGCTGCGGCGGGTCCGTGCGCACCGGCCGGGCGCGGCGGTTCACAGGCCCGCCAGCGCCGTCGCCGTCCGGTCCAGTGCCTCCTGGGCCTCCACCGGACTCGTCGTGTCCGCCGCGAGGAAGGCGAACGCCAGCAGGCGGCCGTCCTTGTCGACGACCGTGCCCGCCAGGGTGTTGACGCCGGTCAGGGTGCCGGTCTTCGCGCGTACGACGCCTGCCGCGCCGTCCGCGTAACGGCTGCTCAGGGTGCCCGTGAAGCCGGCCACCGGGAGTCCGGTGAGGACCGGGCGCAGGCCCGGCCGGTCCGCGTCGGCGGCCTTGACGAGCAGGGCGGTGAGCAGGTTCGCCGTCAGCCGGTCGTCACGGTTCAGGCCGCTGCCGTCGTGGAAGGAGGCGCCGGTCATCGGCAGGCCCAGCTCGGTGAGTTGGGCGTCGATCGCGGCGGCTCCCCCGTCGAAGCTGGCCACCTTGCCGCTCGCGAGCGCGGTCTGGCGGGCCAGGGCCTCGGCGATGTCGTTGTCGCTGTTGGTCAGCATGCGCTCGACGATCGCGGACAGCGGCGGCGAGGAGACGGTGGCGAGGGTGTCGGCCCGGCTGCTCGCCTTGGAGGTGCCGGGCGCCGAGGTCTTGATGCCGGCCTCCGCCAGGAAGCCGGCGAACTTCTGTGCCGCGGCGGCCGCCGGGTCGCTCACCCGGGTCACCGGTCCCTCGACGGAGCCGTCGGTGCGGGCCTCGTCGGCCATGAGGGGGCTCACGCGCGCGAGGTTGTCGTTGACGCCGATGGGGTGCAGGTCGGGGCCGCTGTAGAGCGTGGTGTCGTACGAGAGCGTGATCTGTTTGATGCCCCGCGCGGTCAGCGATCTGGCCGTCTCGGTGGCGAGCGTGCGCAGGCTGGCCCAGCCTTCGGCATTCTTGCGGGCGGTCAGGGTCGGGTCTCCGCCGCCGACCAGGACGACCTCCCTGGTGCCGGGTTCGAGGGCCACGCGCGTGGTGATGCGGTGGTCGGGGCCGAGCGCGGAGAGGGCGGCGACGGCGGTGGCGATCTTGGTGGTGGAGGCGGGGGTGAGGGCGGTGTCGGCGCCGGCGCCGTAGAGGCGCCCGCCGGTGGCCACGTCGACGACCACGGCGGTACGGGTGCCGCCGAGCGCCGAGGCGTCCAGAAGGGGCCCCAGGAGGTCCGTGACGGCCGTTCCGGTGATTCCGGCGGGTTCGCCGCTCGGCGCCGACTTCACGGTGTTCGTGGCGCCGCCCAGGCCCGTCAGGACGGATCCGGCGCTGGGCGCGGGGCTGGGTTCTCTCGCGGCGGTGCCGGAACCGTGATCTGCGCCACCCGTCCGTTCCAGGGCGGCGGCCCGGTCCCGCTCGGCCGTACGCTGACCGTCGGCGTCCCAGGGGCCCGCCGCGGTCACCGCACCGGCGGCCAGCGCGAGCCCGGCCGTGGCGGCGCCCGCGGTGTACTGCCAGGTCTTGATGGTCCGAGGACGAGGCGGGCGGGCCGGGCCGGCCGGCCCGGGTCCGGTCGCGCGCCTGATGCGTGCCAACTGCGGCCCCACTGCCCGCTTCAACCGCTTGACCTGCGGTTTCGTGGCGGTCACCACGCGTGCCAGATGCGGACGCACGGCACCCGCGATCTTCCGCACACGCGGTTTCGCGGACCGCCAAGGCCTCAGCTCTGGCACGACCACCAGCCCCTTTCGCGATCACACACCTGCGTGAGGGACACTTAACCACCAGAACTATGTGTTGATCATGGAGGAGCCACCGGTGGAGTTCGACGTCACGATCGAGATCCCGAAGGGTTCGCGGAACAAGTACGAGGTGGACCACGAGACCGGTCGGATCCGCCTGGACCGTCGTCTCTTCACCTCGACCGCCTACCCGGCCGACTACGGATTCGTCGAGAACACCCTCGGCGAGGACGGCGACCCGCTGGACGCGCTGGTCATCCTGGAGGAGCCGACGTTCCCGGGCTGCCTCATCAAGTGCCGCGCGATCGGCATGTTCCGGATGACCGACGAGGCCGGCGGCGACGACAAGCTGCTGTGCGTCCCGGCCACCGACCCGCGCGTGGAGCACCTGCGCGACATCCACCACGTGTCGGAGTTCGACCGCCTGGAGATCCAGCACTTCTTCGAGGTCTACAAGGACCTGGAGCCCGGCAAGTCCGTCGAGGGCGCCAACTGGGTGGGGCGCACCGACGCCGAGGTGGAGATCGAGCGGTCGTACAAGCGCTTCAAGGAGCAGGGCGGTCACTGATCCAGTCCGCGCACGGGAAACGGGCCGCACGCACGCGTGAGGCCCGTTTTCCGTGTCCGCAGCGGGTCCACCGGCCCGCACGGGCGGGTTTTTGGTGGCCGCTGCGTGGTCATGCGCATACTGAGGCGTACGTGAAGTTGTCGTTCCAGGGAGCGTTACGACGGTGACGGAGGAGGAGGACCGCAAGCCCCGGTCGGACGAGGCGCGGTACGACCCGGAGATCACGTCCGAGTTCGCCGTTCCGGCGGGCATCGCGGTCCCCGAGGCCGGCGTCGAGCCCGAGACCACGTCCGAGTTCGTGGTGCCGGAGGGGCTGGCGACGCCGCAGCCGGTGACCGGCGAGCCGGAGGGCTCGGCGTTCAGCATGCCGAGCACGTACAGCGCCTTGGACGGCCCGGCCGCCTTCACGCCCGCCTCCGGCTTCCCCACGGTCAGTCTCGTCAAGGACGCGCCCTGGCAGGACCGGATGCGCACGATGCTGCGCATGCCGGTGGCCGAGCGGCCGGCGCCGGAGCCGGTGCAGAAGGCCGAGGAGGGCGGGCCGGCCGTTCCGCGCGTGCTCGACCTGACGCTGCGTATCGGGGAGTTGCTGCTGGCGGGCGGCGAGGGCGCGGAGGACGTGGAGGCCGCGATGTTCGCGGTCTGCCGGTCGTACGGACTCGACCGCTGCGAGCCGGGCGTCACCTTCACGCTGCTGGCGATCTCCTACCAGCCCTCGCTGGTCGACGACCCCGTGACGGCGTCCCGGACGGTACGGCGGCGCGGGACCGACTACACGCGTCTGGCCGCCGTCTTCCGGCTCGTGGACGACCTCACCGACCCCGAGACCCATGTCTCCCTGGAGGAGGCCTACCGGCGGCTCGCGGAGATCCGCCGCAACCGCCACCCGTACCCCGGCTGGGCGCTGACCGGCGCGAGCGGGCTGCTCGCCGGGGCCGCCTCGGTGCTCGTCGGCGGTGACTACCTGGTGTTCGTGGCGGCCGCGATCGGCGCGATGCTGGGCGACCGGCTGGCGTGGCTGTGCGCGGGGCGGGGGCTGCCGGAGTTCTACCAGTTCATGATCGCCGCGATGCCGCCGGCCGCGATCGGGGTGGCGTTCGCGCTCGCCCACGTCGATGTCGCGGCGTCCGCCGTCGTCACCGGTGGACTGTTCGCGCTGCTGCCCGGGCGGGCCCTCGTCGCGGGCGTCCAGGACGGGCTCACCGGCTTCTACATCACCGCCTCCGCACGCCTGCTGGAGGTCATGTACTTCTTCGTCGGCATCGTCATCGGGGTGCTGACGATCCTGTACTTCGGCGTGAAACTGGGCGGCCGGCTCAACCCCGACACGGCGCTGACCGCCTCCGAGCGGCCGCTGCTGCAGATCGCCGCGTCGATGGTGCTGTCGCTGACCTTCGCGGTGCTGCTCCAGCAGGAACGATCCACCGTGCTGGCCGTGACCCTCAACGGCGGGGTGGCGTGGTGTGTCTACGGCGCGATGCACTACGCCGGGGGGATCTCGCCGGTCGCCTCCACGGCCGCGGCGGCCGGGCTGGTGGGGCTGTTCGGGCAGTTGCTGTCGCGGTACCGGTTCGCTTCCGCGCTGCCGTACACGACCGCGGCGATCGGGCCGTTGCTGCCGGGGTCGGCGACCTACTTCGGGCTGCTGTCGATGGCCCAGAACGAGGTCGACAAGGGGTTGGTGTCCCTGGCCAAGGCGGCGTCGCTCGCCATGGCCATCGCCATCGGGGTCAATCTGGGGTCGGAGATCTCGCGGTTGGGGCTGCGGGTCGGTTCGGCGGGGAAGCGGCGGGCCGCGAAGCGGACGCGGGGGTTCTGAGCGCGTCAGTTCGAGCGCCGCGGTCTGAGCGCCTCGGGGGGCACATCGGTCCGTGCGCGACCGCAGGTCGTGGGGGTTGATCGCGCAGTTCCCCGCGCCCCCAAAAAAGCAGGGCGTTGCCGCTTACGGCGCTCGGTAGTGGTCCTCGCTCTGCGGGTACTGCTGCTGGCCGTAGCCGTTCTGGCTGTAGCCCTGCTCGCCGTAGTACGGCTGCTGCTGGTACGGCTGCTGCGGCTGACCGTACTGCGGCTGCGGCTGCGGCTGCGGCTGCGGCTGCGGCTGGCCGTACTGCGGCTGCGGCTGCTGGCCGTACTGCTGCTGCGGAGGCTGCTGCTGGGGCGGCTGCTGCTGGCCGTACGTCGGGTCGATCCTGCGGAGCTGGGTCGTCGCGTCGTCCATCATCGGCGGGGCGGGGTGCTGCGGGAGCGGCTGCTCCGTCGGCGTCGCCTTCCTGCTCTTCGAGCGGGCCCGCAGGAACTCGATGATGATCGGGACCACCGAGACGAGGACGATCAGGAGCAGGATCGCCTCGATGTTGTTCTTGACGACGTCGATCTTGCCGAGCCAGGAGCCGAGCAGGGTGACACCGGCGCCCCAGAGGACACCGCCGATGACGTTGAACACCAGGAACGAGCGGTAGGCCATGCCGCTGACGCCGGCGATGATCGGCGTGAACGTGCGGATCACCGGCACGAAGCGGGCCAGGATCAGGGACTTCGGGCCGTGCTTCTCGAAGAACTCGTGCGCCTTGGCGATGTTCTCCTGCTTGAAGAGGCGGGAGTTCGGCCGGTTGAAGAGCGACGGGCCGACCTTCTTGCCGAACATGTAGCCCGCCTGGTCGCCGAGGATCGCGGCGACGCAGATCAGGCCGATGGCGCCCCACAGGGGGAAGTCCAGCTGGTTCGAGGTGATCAGCAGGCCGCAGGTGAACAGGAGGGAGTCACCCGGCAGGAAGAAGCCGATCAGAAGGCCGGACTCGGCGAAGACCACCAGGAGCAGGCCCCAGATGCCGAACGAGTCGAGAAGATTGTTCGGATCCAGCCAGCTCGGGCCGAGGGCGAGCGTCATCGTGGTTCCGGTCGTCACGGTTCCGGGCTCCTGGGGGGTGAAGGCACAGCGGTTTCCTTGTGCGGCCGCACAAAGCTATCAACGCAATGTGTCCACCCCAGGTTCCACCAGTGGATCCAGGATGCACTGTGCCCGCCCTGGGGAATAGCTGTGGACATGGGTATCGAAGAATTCGGCGGCGGTCAGGGACCCCAGCCCGATGTGCTGGTGGTCACCACGAACGACGTTCCCGGGTACCGGGTGCGGGAGGTCATCGGCGAGGTCTTCGGGCTGACGGTGCGCTCCCGGCACCTGGGCAGTCAGATCGGCGCGGGTCTGAAGTCGATGATCGGCGGTGAGCTGAAGGGGCTGACGAAAACGCTCGTCCAGACCCGTACGCAGGCGATGGAGCGCCTGGTGGAACAGGCACGCGCGCGTGGCGCCAACGCCGTGCTGGCCTTCCGGTTCGACGTGACCGAGGCGGCGGACGCGGGGACCGAGGTGTGCGCGTACGGCACGGCCGTCGTCGTCGACAAGCTCGAATAGCCCGGCCGGGCCCGGCTCGCCCAGACCTGGACGGACGCCGGGTCACGGCGTGTGCCGCGCCGCGTTCGCCTCGATCGCCGCCTTCAGGTGTTCGGCCAGGCCCGGGGCCATCGAGTCGTAGAACGCCTTGAAGCGCTCGTCGGACACGTACATCGCGGCGAGACAGCGGTGCATCTCGTACGGGCAGTCGTAGAACCAGGCCGAGATGTGCCGCCGGTGTTCCTCGGCCATGTCCATGGCCCGCGCGCCGGCCGGCGGCTCGGCCTCGTTCACCAGGGCGGCGTAACGCTCGCCCCAGTCGTCTACCTCGGCCTTCATGCGCTGCCAGTCGGCCTTGGTGTAGTGGGCGGCCCGGCGCTGCGACTCGGCGTAGGCGTCGGTGCCACCCCAGCGCTGCTCGGCCTCCTCGGCGTGCTGCTCGGGGTCCTTGTCGCCGAAGACCTCGAAGCGTTCCTCGGGCGTGAGGTTGATGCCCATCCTGCGTGCCTCCATGGCGTGCTCCACGGCCGCGGCCATGCTGCGCAGCTTCTCGATCCGGGCGGTCAGCAGTTCGTGCTGGCGGCGCAGCTGCGCGCGCGGGTCCGCGTCCGGGTCGTCGAGCAGCGCCGCGACCTCGTCGAGCGGGAAGCCGAGCTCCCGGTAGAACAGGATCCGCTGCAGCCGGTCGAGGTCGGCGTCGCCGTACCGCCGGTGTCCGGCGGGGCTGCGCTCGCCCGGGACCAGCAGGCCGATCTCGTCGTAGTGGTGCAGGGTGCGCACGGTGACGCCGGCGAATCGGGCGACCTGTCCTACGGAGTAGCTCACTTCCGCTCCTTTCCGTGCTCCACCTTGGGTCCTCACGTCACGTGAGGTGCAAGTCCGCTCGGTTCGGGGCCTCCCGGCGTCCGTTTCCTTCGGGATGTTGTGTCGGTTTTGCCCGCTTATGGTGGGCCCGTGGCCCAGGACACCGCGCGGCAGGCGCTCCCCACCCCGCCCCCGGCCCCCGCGCGTGCCCTGCTGCCGCTGATCCTGCCCGCCCTGGCCGTCGGGGTCGGCAGCAGCCTGCTGTACCTGGTGGTGAGCTCGCTGGCGGAGCGGCTGCAGCACGTGCTCTGGAACAACCTGCCGGACGCGCTCGGCATCGGGCGGTACTCGGTGCTGTGGATGCTGGTGATGCTGACCGCGACCGGTGTCGCGGTCGGGCTGGTGGTGTGGAAGGTGCCCGGGCACGCCGGGCCCGATCCGGCCACCCTGGGCCTGGAGGCAGTGGCGATGCCGCCCGTCGTCCTGCCGGGACTGCTGCTGGCGACCGTGCTGATGCTGGCGGGCGGGCCGAGTCTCGGGCCCGAGAACCCGATCATCGCCGTGAACGTGGGGCTGGCGCTGTGGCTGGGGCGCCTCGCGATGCCCCGGATGCCGGGCTCGCTGTGGCCCGCGCTGGCCGACGCGGCGACCCTCGGCGCGCTGTTCGGCACGCCGGTGGCGGCGGCCCTGGTGATCTCCGAGGCCCTGGCCGGGAAGCCGCTGAAAGGGGCGCTGTGGGACAACCTCTTCGGGCCGCTGATGGCGGCGGGCGCGGGAGCGCTGACGACGGCTCTGGTGGCCCGTCCGGCCCTGGACCTCGGGCTGCCCGCGGTCGGCCGGCTGCGCTGGACCGATCTGCTGACGGCTCTGGTGATCGCCCCCGTGGCCGCGCTGCTCGGCATGCTCGCCGTCTATGCCTTCCCGTACGTCCACGGGGCCTTCCGGCGCCTCGGGCACCCCATGGTGGCCCTGCCGGCCGGCGGTGTGGTTCTGGGCCTCCTGGGCGCGCTGGGCGGCCATCTGACGCTCTTCAAGGGGCTGGACGAGGTCGCGGAGCTGGCGAAGGACCCGGGGGGCTGGTCGGCCGGGCAGTTCGCGGTGATGACGGTCGTCAAACTGGCCGCGCTGCTGGTGGCCGCCGCCTGCGGTTTCCGCGGTGGCCGGATCTTTCCGTCGGTTTTCATCGGCGCGGCCCTCGGGCTGTGCGCCCACGCCCTGGTGCCCGCCGTCCAGCCCTCGGTGGGCGTGGCGGCAGGTGTACTGGGCATGCTGTTGGCGATCACCAGACAGGGCTGGGTGAGCCTGTTCACGGCCGCCGTACTCGTGGCCTCGCCGACGATCCTCGCCCTGCTGTGCATCGCGTCGCTGCCCGCCTGGATGCTGGTGACCGGACGGCCGAAGATGCAACTGCGGGCGGACGGCACGGCCCTGCGCTGAACTTTCTGACGCCGAACCTTGTGAAACTGTTCTAGGAGGCACCTGTCATGCCGCTCCACAAAGGATCCGGGAAGCACCGCGAGCGCTCCATGTCCGTCAACCCGTTCTTCGGTGAGGCGAACCCGGTCGCCGGCATGGCCGAGGCCCCGCCCACGCACCGGCTGCCGGACGGCCCGCTGCCACCCTCGACCGCCTACCAGCTGGTACACGACGAGCTGATGCTGGACGGCAACGCCCGGCTGAATCTGGCCACGTTCGTCACCACCTGGATGGAACCGCAGGCCGGGATCCTGATGGCGGAGTGCGACGACAAGAACATGATCGACAAGGACGAGTACCCGCGCACCGCCGAGCTGGAGCAGCGCTGTGTGGCGATGCTCGCCGCCCTGTGGAACGCGCCGGATCCGGCCGGCACCATCGGATGTTCGACGACGGGCTCCAGCGAGGCCTGCATGCTGGCCGGGCTGGCGATGAAGCGCCGCTGGGCGCAGCGCAACGCCGACCGCTATCCGGGCACCGCCCGGCCGAACCTGATCATGGGCATCAACGTCCAGGTCTGCTGGGAGAAGTTCTGCAACTTCTGGGAGGTGGAACCCCGGTTCGTGCCCATGGAGGGCGACCGCTACCACCTGGACCCGCAGGCCGCCGCCGAGCTGTGCGACGAGAACACCATCGGGGTGGTCGCCATCCTCGGCTCCACCTTCGACGGGTCCTACGAGCCGGTCGCCGACCTCTGTGCCGCCCTGGACGCCCTCCAGGAGCGCACCGGCTTGGACGTCCCGGTCCATGTCGACGGCGCGTCCGGCGCGATGATCGCGCCCTTCCTGGACGAGGACCTGGTCTGGGACTTCCGACTCCCGCGGGTGGCGTCGATCAACACCTCGGGGCACAAGTACGGCCTGGTCTACCCGGGCGTCGGCTGGGCGCTGTGGCGGGACAAGGAGGCGCTGCCCGAGGAGCTGGTCTTCCGGGTCAACTACCTGGGCGGCGACATGCCCACCTTCGCCCTCAACTTCTCCCGCCCCGGCGCCCAGGTGGTCGCGCAGTACTACACGTTCCTGCGCCTGGGCCGGGACGGCTACCGCGCGGTGCAGCAGGCCTCGCGGGACGTGGCGACGGCGCTCGCCGCACGTGTCGAGGCGCTCGGCGACTTCCGGCTCCTCACCCGGGGCGACGAGCTGCCCGTGTTCGCCTTCACCACCGCCGACCACGTGACGTCGTACGACGTCTTCGACGTCTCCCGGCGGCTGCGCGAGAGCGGCTGGCTGGTGCCGGCGTACACCTTCCCGGCGAACCGAGAGGACCTGTCCGTGCTGCGGGTGGTGTGCCGCAACGGCTTCTCCAAGGACCTGGCCGAGCTGTTCCTTGAGGACCTGACCCGGCTGCTGCCCGAACTGCGCCGACAGCCGCATCCGTTGACCAGGGACAAGGAGGCGGCCACCAGCTTCCACCACTAGAAGCGGCCAGGAGCGGCCAGGAACGGCTAGGAGGCCTGCTCCAGGGCCACGAGTTCGAACGCCGTCTTCCCGTCCAGGGACTCGCGGACGATGTCGGCGTGGCCCGCGTGCCGGGCCAGTTCGCGGATCAGGTGGAGGCAGACCCAGCGCATGGAGACCCGGCCCTCCGGCGGGAACCAGGGCTGCGGCGGGAGCGGGAAGGTGTCGTCGAGGCTGGGGACGGAGCGGATGAACTTCTCCGTCCCGGCGGCGACCTCCTCCCAGTAGGCGAGCTGCGAGGCCACCGTCTCGTCGCCGACCAGCTGAAAGGTCTCGTGCCAGTTCGACTGGTCACGCTCGATCGCCGGCGGCTCCTGCTTGGCGCGGGCGATCCAGCTCTGCTCGACCTCGGCGACATGCTTGAGCAGGCCCGCCAGGGTCAGCTCGCTGGCGCTCGGCCTGCTCGCCGCCTGCTCGTCGGTCAGACCGAGCAGCGCCCGGCGGATGCCGCCGCGCTGCTCCTCGATGAAGGAGAGCAGTGCTCCGCGCTCGTCGCCCTGTGCTTCGGCGGAAACGTGAGTGACCATGACCGGCAGCCTTTCCTCGGATTGTGTTGCCCTGACACCGACGAAGCTACGGGCCCTTTAGGACAGATCGCGTCCTAAAGGGCCCGTCGCGGCCGAACTCGTCGGAAGGGGCTAGAACGGGAAGCCGCTCCGGCCGTGCTGGACCGAGATCCACTTCAGGGTGGTGAAGGAGTCCACGGTGGTCTCGCCGTTGAGGCGGCCGAGGCCGGAGTGCTTCTCGCCGCCGAAGGGGACGACCGGCTCGTCGTGGACGGTGCCGTCGTTGACGTGGAACATGCCGGTGTCGATCCGCTTGGCGAAGGACACGCCCCGCTCGATGTCACCGGTGTGGACCGCGCCGCTGAGGCCGTACGGGGTGTCGTTGACGAGGCGTACGGCCTCCTCCTCGCCGTCGAACGGGATGAGGAAGGCGACCGGGCCGAAGACCTCCTGCCGGAGCAGGTCGGAGTCGGCCGGGACGTCGGTGAGGACCGAGGGCTCGACCAGGTTGTCGGTGGTCGTGCCGTGCACCAGGGCGGTGGCGCCCTCGGCGATGGCCTGCTCGACCGTGGCCGAGATCGACTCCGCCTGCTGGGAGTTGATCAGCGGGCCGATGACGGTCGCCGGGTCGCTCGGGTCGCCGGCCTTGAGCGTCTTCACCTTGGCGACGAACTTCTCGGTGAACTCGTCGGCGATCGAGCGGTCGACGAGCACGCGGTTGGCGGCCATGCAGACCTGGCCCTGGTGGACGTACCGGCTGAAGACCGCCGCGTCGACCGCGTAGTCGACGTCGGCGTCGTCGAGGACCACGATCGCGCTGTTGCCGCCCAGTTCGAGCACCGAGCGCTTGAAGAGCGAGGCGCAGACGGTGGCCACGTGCCGGCCGACCTTGTCGGAGCCGGTGAAGGAGATGACCTTGGGGATCGGGTGCTCGATGAAGGCGTCGCCGATCTCCGCGATGTCGGTGACGACGACGTTGAGCAGGCCGCCCGGCAGGCCCGCGTCCTCGAAGAGCTTCGCGACCAGGGTGCCGCCGACGATCGGGGTGTTCTGGTGCGGCTTGAGGACCACGGCGTTGCCGAGCGCGAGCGCCGGGGCGACCGACTTGATCGACAGCAGGAAGGGGAAGTTGAAGGGGCTGATCACGCCCACGACACCGACCGGCACGCGGTAGACGCGGTTCTCCTTGCCGTCCACCGGGGAGGGCAAGATCCTGCCCTCGGGGCGCAGCGCCCACTGGATCGACTCGCGCAGGAACTCCTTGGCGAGGTGCAGCTCGAAGGCGGCCTTCAGACGGGTGCCGCCCAGTTCGGCGATGATCGCCTCGGTGATCTCCGCCTCGCGCTCCTCGATGAGGCGCAGCGCCTTCTCGAAGACGGCACGGCGGGCGTAGGGATTGGTGGCGGCCCACTGCTTCTGGGCGCGCGCGGCGGCCTGGTAGGCCTGATCTATCTCCTCGACCGCGGCTATGGTGATCGACGCGAGCTTCTCCCCGTCGTACGGGTTGAAGTCGATGATGTCCCAGGAACCGGTCCCCGGACGCCACTCACCGTCAATGTACTGCTGGGCCAGGTCGGTGAAATAGGACGACATGTGATCCCTCGATCCCCTGCTGCGTCGGCAGTCGATGCAGACACCCGATCCACATCCACATCACGGTCTGATCACGCGTCATCGTACTTGCGTGACAGGGGAGTTGGGACACCAGTTCGCGATCTCCCGGCGGGGTCGAGGGTAATCCCCCGGTGCGTCGATATATCTACGACAGCTGGAGCAGCCCGCGCAGCAGGTCCCGGCTCTCGTCCGGTCCGGGGCTGTCCTGCTGGAGTTCCTTGAGCGCCTGCTCGTACTGGGCGACGTCCTCGCGCTTGTCGAGGTAGAGGGCGCTGGTGAGCTGCTCCAGGTAGACCACGTCGGACAGGTCGGACTCCGGGAAGCCCAGGATCGTGAAGGAGCCGCCCTCGCCGGAGTGGCCGCCGAAGCTGAACGGCATGATCTGCAGCCGTACGTTGGACCGCTCGGAGATCTCGACGAGATGCTGGAGCTGCCCCCGCATCACCTCGCGGCTGCCGTACGGCCGGCGCAGGGCGGCCTCGTCGAGGACGATATGGAAGTCGGGGGCGTTTTCGGCCACCAGGTACTTCTGCCGCTCCATGCGCAGGGTGACCCGGCGCTCGACATCCTCCTCACTGGCCCCCTTCATGCCGCGCCGCACCACGGCGCGCGCGTACTCCTCGGTCTGGAGGAGGCCGTGCACGAACTGCACCTCGTACGCGCGGATCAGATGGGCCGCGCCCTCCAGGCCGACATAGGTGGGGAACCAGCTCGGCAGGACGTCCGAGTAACTGTGCCACCAGCCCGCCACGTTGGCCTCCCGGGCGAGGGAGACGAGCTGTTCGCGCTCGGCCTCGTCGGTGATGCCGTACAGCGTCAGCAGGTCTTCCACGTCCCTCGTCTTGAAGCTCACCCGGCCCAGCTCCATACGGCTGATCTTCGATTCGGAGGCACGGATCGAGTACCCCGCGGCCTCGCGGGTGATGCCCCGGGCCTCACGCAGCCGCCTGAGTTGCGAGCCGAGCAGCATTCGCCGCACCACCGATCCGGGCTCTCCCGCGCTCACGTTCGCCAGCCTCCCCAACCGTCTTCAGGGCCCGCAGTCTGCCACTAAAACACTCCGAGCAGTACTCGCCCGGTTACGGAAACGGAAAGCGGCCAAAGTTTAAGCACAGGAAGTTGCAAGCAGGTAGTGAGCCATCGGCTGCAAGTTGGCGGAAAAAATGGCCAACAAGCGGTACGGGAGGGTCCAATTCGGTCGCGTGCACGTGCATCTGCCCTTGCATCTGCTGTGCGCATCCGAAACCATGGTCCCGCGCCACCGCTGCATCGCAACGACCGCGAATTCCCGGGAGTGCCTCGCATGGGGACGAATGGATCGACCATGCTCAAGCCATTACGGCAGGGCCTTCCGCCGCTTGATCCCGCGGCCGTGTCCAACGCCGCCTCCTGCGCCCTGCCGGCCCGCTACGAAGCGGTGCGCGAGGCCCGGCTGTTCACCCGGAGAACGCTCGACCAGTGGGACGTCGGCGAGCGCTTCGACGACGTCTGCCTCGTCGTGTCGGAGCTCGTCACCAACGCCCTGCGGCACGCGATGCCCGGTGAGTCCGAGCATCCCGTCGCGCATCAGGCGCCTGCCGTGCGGCTGCACCTGATGCGGTGGACCGAGCGGCTGGTGTGCGCGGTGCGCGACCCGAGCCACGACACTCCTGCCCCCGGAGACTCCGACGACTTCTCGGCGGAGTCCGGCCGCGGGCTGTTCCTGGTCGACTCCTTCAGCGACAGCTGGGGCTGGCACCCGCTGGCGGGCACCCTCAGCGGCAAGGTCGTGTGGGCCCTGTTCCGGCTGCAGCCCGCCGAATAGGAAACCCGGCGTCTTAGGACGCCGGGTTTCTACGCGCGTTACCGTGCGTTCTATGGCGAATGCGCCGGGTTTCTCCTGGCGCGCCCGGCCTCAGCTCACTATCAGGTGATCGAACTCGCCGTCCTTGACGCCGAGGAGCATCGCCTCGATCTCCGCGCGGGTGTAGACGAGCGCGGGCCCGTCCGGGAACCGCGAGTTGCGGACCGCCACGTCACCGCCCGGCAACCGCGCGAACTCGACGCAGGAACCCTGCGAGTTGCTGTGCCTGCTCTTCTGCCAGGCCACTCCGTCCAGCTGCGTCGCAGCCATGCCGTTGTACACGTCAAACCCCCCGTACACGCCGTCAACGTCGAGGTTCACAGGTCGCTCCCCGGTGGTGCACTAACTGGCTGATGTGGCCATTGATGCTGTGGTCAACTGACCCGGATCATAACCCCGTTCACGTGCAGATGCATGAGCAGATGCACGTGCACGCGGGGTGTTCCTCCGGTTACAGCTTTGACGCCCGCTTTACCCAAGCTGCTCCAGCGTCTGCCCCGGAGCTGCACGGACATGCGACCGCCGGCCCCGTCCATGATCTTGCGCGCCACCATCTGCGCCGGGTCGTCCGGATCGAACCCCTCATGTACTAGGAAGAGACGCGTACCGCGGCCCTGGTGTTCCAACGTCCATGTGATGGTCCAGTGAGCGAGACCGGCCGGATCGGGATCGGACCACTGGACGGACGGCATCCACTCCGGGTCGCGGGCGAGAACCCGCACGTCGACGACGCCCGGGACGGCGGCGCCGGGGCGCGGGACGGCGGCGCCGGGGCGCGGGACCGAGGCCGCCCGGTACCGGTGACCGACCTCGAGACGGACGTTCACGGCCTCCTGCATCTGCCGCTGCACGAGCGGATCGGGCTCCGTGAGGGCGCGCCAGACCTTCGCGGGCGGATACGGAAGGAACCGGTCCACACGGATAGTAGGTCACGCCCGCCCGGTTCAGCGGGTTGGGCCGGTTCTTCGCCGGCTGACGGTCGGTCGTGCGGGGCGTGGCGGGGTCAGACCTCCAGGAGGGTGTCGAAGGCGGGCGGCAGCCGTTTCCAGGCGGCGCGCCCGCCGGCGTACTCGGCGTCGGTCAGCAGGCAGGACTCCAGCAGCCGTTCGAGCCCGTCGCGGTCGAGACCGGGGGACGTGAAGACGAGGTGCTGGCAGCAGTCGCCGTGCTCCGGGTGCCAGTCCAGCGCGGCGGCGGCCCGGCGCACCGGCGGAACCAGCTCCCAGGCCGCGTCCGGGAGGGTGGCGAGCCAGGGCCCCGCGCTCTCCACGCAGAGGGCGCCGCCCGCCGCGTCCCAGTGCAACAGCACGTCGGGCTTCTCGGCGAGCCAGAACCGGCCCCGGCTGCGGGCCGCCGCACAGGTCAGGTCCTCCAGGGCCGCGTACAGCCGCTCGGGATGGAAGGGGCGCCTGCGGTGCCAGACCAGGGTGGTGACACCGTAGCCGTCGGCCTCGGCGGGCAGCAGGGCGCAGGCCGGGTGCTGGGCGGCGGCGGCCGCCTCCACGTCGAAGCCGGCGAGAGCGGCCCGGGCCAGCGGGGTGTCCGGCCCGGGGCCCGCCGAGTCCCCCGGGTGGCCGCCCGGCAGGAGGACTCGGCGGGCTGTCGGGGGGCCGCCCGGGAGGGGGACGCGCCGGGCTGTGGGGTGGAGCTGCGCGAGCAGCTCGCGGTCCTCGTCGTCGGCCTCCGGGGAGTCGACGACGGCGAGGACGGGGGCGTACTCCAGCTGCCGGGCGAAGGTGTCGGCGACCGTGCGCCGGTCGGTGGCGGCCGCGGCCAGGCCGATGTCGGCGAGGTCGTCGCCGTTGCCGAGGTACGGCAGCAGCAGCGCCGGGTCGACGGCGGTGATCACACCGGTGACCGTGAGCCCGCCCGCGACGATCGCCTCGGCCATCGCCTTGGGCTCGACGGAGTCCCACAGCTCGACGACCGCGAGCCGGTTGACGCCGTCGGCGGCGAGCCGGCGCAGCTCGGGCACCAGGTCCTCGCGCAGGGCACAGCAGGCGCAGTCGTCGACCAGGGGCGTCTCTCCCATGGACAGCGGGCCGGTGGCGTCCCGGACGGTGCGTACGACCATGCCCTCGGCGGCTGTCGAGAGGTCGTGGTGGACGACGACCGCGCCGGGGACGTCGGCGAGCAGCCGGGCGACCGCCTGCCTGCGGGCGTCGGCATGCAGCCCGCCGACGATCACGACGGGGAGCGGGGAGGCGGGGAGCATCAGCCCTGCCGCCTTCCGTACCGCCGCTCGAAGCGCTCCACGCGCCCGGCGGTGTCCAGGACGCGGGCGGTGCCGGTGTAGAAGGGGTGGCTGACGTTCGAGATCTCGACGTCGACCACCGGGTAGGTCCGGCCGTCCTCCCACTCGATCGTCTTCTCGCTCGTCATCGTCGAGCTGGTGAGGAAGGCGTGGTTCGCGGCGCGGTCACGGAACACGACCGGGCCGTAGGCGGGGTGGATTCCCTTGCGCATGACGGCGGTTCAGCGCTCCTCTCGGAAATCGACGTGCCGGCCGGCGGCCGGGTCGAACTTGCGCAGGGTCATACGGTCCGGGTCGTTCCGGCGGTTCTTGCGGGTCACGTAGGTGTAGCCGGTCCCTGCGGTGGACCGGAGCCTGATGACCGGACGGAGTTCGTTGCGTGCCATGGCTGCTACATTACTGAAAATGAATCCCATTAACACTAATCCACAGGACTGAGAGGTACGTCACCATGTCCGCGCACTGCATGCTGACCGGCGCCCGGCCCGGCTTCGGCAACCGGATCTCACACTCCCACCGGCGGACCTCCCGCCGCTTCGACCCCAACATCCAGACCAGGCGCTACTGGCTGCCGGGCGAGAACCGGCACGTACGGCTCCGGCTGAGCGCCCGTGCCGTGAAGACGGTCGACACGATCGGCGTGACGGCGGCCGTGGCACGCATCCGCGCGCGGGGCGTGAAGGTCTGACGGGGGCGAGGCACCGATATGGCGAAGAAGAGCAAGATCGCGAAGAACGAGCGGCGGCAGGAGATCGTCGCCCGCCACGCCGCCCGCCGGGCCGAGCTGAAGGAGATCCTCCGGCGGCCGGGCGGCACCGCGGCCGAGCGGCTCGCCGCCCAGCGTGAGCTGCGCGGGCAGCCGCGCGACGCGAGCGCCACGCGTGTACGCAACCGCGACCAGGTGGACGGCCGCCCGCGCGGCTACTTCCGTGCTTTCGGTCTGTCCCGCGTGAATCTGCGGGAGCAGGCTCACAGCGGATACCTACCTGGCGTCCGCAAGTCCTCCTGGTGACTGCTGGTAGCTTGCCGCTGTCGTTCGGGCGAACGGGCGGCCGACCCCCCTAGAGCTTGGGAGCGTTGCGGTGACCACGGCTATGGCGAGTACGGCTACGACGCACACGGAGACGGCTGCGGCTTCCGCTGCGACTGCTGCTGCGGCGCACACGGAGACGGCTGCCGCCGGGGCCTCGGCCGCGGCGCGTGGCGCATCGGCTGCGGCGGCCGCACCGGCCGTACGGTCTCCCGCGCGGCCGACCGCGCGGACCGTGGCCGCCACCGCGGCGGCGCTGGTGGGCGCGCTTGCGCTGGCCGCGTGCAGCAGCGGCGGCGACTCGGGCAGTTCCGGCGGCTCCGGCGACTCCTCGGCCACCTCGTCGGGCACGTCCGCGGCCGCGACCGCCACATCCGGATCGGACGACGCCACGGCCTCGTCCGACGCACTGCAGGGCAGTTGGATCACCACGAGCGGCGGCAAGATCGTCGCCCTGGTGATCACCGGCAAGCAGGCCGGGCTCTTCGAGACCGGCGGGTCCGTGTGCAGCGGAACCGCCGGCGAGGAGGCCGGGATGCGGATGATCCACCTCACCTGCACGGGCGGCAGCAAGGACCGCGTCACCGGAATGGTCGACTCGGTCAGCAAGAGCGGCATGAAGGTCACCTGGTCCGGAAAATCCGGCGAGGAGACCTACACCAAGGCGGAGGGCGGCAAGCTCCCGTCCGGGCTGCCGACGGCAAGCCTCGGACAGTAGGGTAATAGGGGCAATCGGGGCGTATTCGGCGGCTGAGGCGTACTTTCACCGGCCCGCGCCGACCGGTGAAAGGACGGCGCGAAGCGGTCGAGGGCGGGGGCGGGCGCGCAGCACCCCGGCGGGGGCGTGATGATGCTGGGACACCGCCACGACCTCGATGGGGATCTGCTCATGCGCGCCATTCCGCTCACCGTCACAGCCCTCGCCGCCGCCCTCGCCCTGACCGCCTGCGACGACGGCAACGCCGGCACCAGCGGCAAGAACAGCACGGCCTGCGAGGTGGGCAAGGTCTCCGTCCAGGTCGGCTCCGCGAGCGTCGCGCCGGCCGCGGGGGACACCGGCGAGGTGCCGGTGAGCATCACCAACCAGAGCGCGCCGTGCACGCTGGACGGCTTCGCCGGCGTCACGCTCAAGGCAGGCGGCACCTCGGCGACGCTGGCCACCCTGTCGGGCGCGAAGTCCGAGAAGCTCAAGCTCGCCAAGGGCGACTCCGCGACGTTCTCGATCAGCTATGTGCGCGGCAAGGACGGCGACAAGGCGAGCCTCGCGGCCACGTCGGTGACGGTGTCCCTGCCGGGGAGCGACGCGACGGAGAGCTTCCCCTGGAAGTACGGGCCGGTGGCGGGCAAGACCTCCGCGGACAAGCCGAACGCGACGGTGGGGGCGTTCCAGCAGGCGGGGGACTGATTCCGGGCGGCCGGAGCGGGTCGGTCTGGCCGGGTCGGGCCGGCCGGTCGGACCGGGTCGGGGCGGTCGGAGCGGGTCGGACCGGGTCGGGCCGGGTCGCGCGTTGGGCCGGGTCGTGCGTCGGGCCGGGCCGCACCGCGCGTCGGGTCTAGGGCAGTTGGGAGCGTGAGTGGACCTGGGCCCGGTCCGCCGCTCTCGTGCCCTCCGTCCAGCCCGCCTCGTCGGTCACCCCGCGCAGGCGGGTCGTGGTGGTCTCCGGGAACATCCGCTCCATGCGGTCGGTCACGGCCATCTCCCTGGTGGCCAGGACCGGCAGCAGGTCCTGGGGTGCCTCGGCCTCGGTGACGGCCGCCCGCGCGGCGGCCGCCAGCCGGTCACCGACCCGGTGGGCGTACGCCGCCAGGAAGGACTGCCGGAAGGTCTTCGTCCGCTTCCGGCCGCCCGCCCGCTGCGCCGCCTCCGCCTGCGTCATCGCGTGCGTGGCCTGCACCAGCAGTGAGGTGTAGAGCAGCTCGACCGCCTCCAGGTCCGCCTCGAAGCCGACGACCGTGGAGAAGGCCAGCGGCTCGTTCCACACCGACCGGCAGTGGTTGGCCGTGGCGACCGCGTCCAGCAGCACCGCCTTGGCCTGCTCGTACGGCGGCTCGACCCCGATCCGGCAGGCTCCGGGTGCATCCGGCGCGGGCGCCCCCGCCGCGAGCAGCGCCTCGTCGACGCTGTGCCGGGCCATCAGCTCCTGCGCCTTGGCGCTGAGCGCCTCCGCCTCCTCCGGGAAGCCGGTCGCCTCGGCCTTGGCGAGCAGCGCCCGGATCCGGGTGAGCATGCGGGACTCCGGCCGGTGCGTGTCCGCGCGGGGCCCGGACTCGTCGAGGGGCTCCAGGGCGGGCAGCCGCAGCAGCAGCCGGTACAGCTCCAGGACGGCGGTGGCGTGCGAGAAACGGTCGCCCACGCGTGCGTGGCCGTCCGGCAGCGCGTCCAGCTGCGCCTGCCAGCGGGGGCCGCGCCGCCGGTCGTCCGGCGCCTGCGCCCGGATCAACCCGGCGGCCAGCCGGACGTGCGGGTCGTCCAACTCGCGCCGCACCAGTCGTACGACGTCGGCGGGCTGCCAGCCGCGCCGCCAGGCAGCCGCGACGAACTCCCGGCCCCGGCGCGTGAGTTCCGCGTCCGCGCCGGTATCGGCCGCGAGGAGGGACGCGCCCGTGTCGAGGCCGGAGTCGGTGCCGTCGTACAGGGCGCTCTGGAAGGCTCGGTCGACGGTGGTGGGCTGGCTGCTGGTCACATGTCGATCGTGCCACGCGCCACCGACAACACCGGGCGGTCGTCCACACCCTGTGGACAACTGTCCGACAGTCCGCCACCCCGGGCCCCGGAATCCGCCGCCACGCGCGCGTGGCGGTGCACAGCGCGGCCGTCACCATGAATCAGAACTGTCAACCGAAGGTTGACAACCTCAGGGTGTCAACTTACGGTTGACACATGGCGACCAACCCGAACATCACGGCATCCGTACGCCTCGACGACCTCATCGCGGCGATCAAGACGGTTCACCCCGAACCCCTCGACCAGCTCCAGGACGCGGTGATCGCCGCCGATCACCTGGGCGACGTGGCCGACCATCTGATCGGCCACTTCGTCGACCAGGCCCGGCGCTCGGGCGCTTCCTGGACCGAGATCGGCAAGAGCATGGGCGTGACCCGGCAGGCGGCCCAGAAACGCTTCGTGCCCAAGGAGTCGGCCGACCTCGACCCCAGCCAGGGCTTCAGCCGCTACACCCCGCGCGCGAAGAACGTGGTCATGGCGGCCCACAACGAGGCGATCGCGGCGCGCAACCCCGAGGGCCGCCCCGAGCACCTGGTCCTCGGCCTTCTCTCCGAGCCGGACGGCATCGCGGCGAAGGCGATCACCGCGCAGGGGGTCCTGCTGGACACCGTGCGCCAGGCGGCGACGGCCGCGCTCCCGCCGGCCGCCGATAACGTCCCCGACCTCGTCCCCTACGGCCCGGAGGCCAAGAAGGCCCTCGAACTCACCTTCCGCGAGGCCCTGCGCCTCGGCCACAACTACATCGGGACCGAGCACCTGCTGCTGGCCCTCCTGGAACACGAGAACGGCGAGGGCGTCCTCAGCGGCCTCGGCATCACCAAGCCGGCCACCGAGGCGTACATCGCCAAGGTGCTGGGACTGCTGCTGGAACAGAAGAACGCGGCGGCGGAGGCCGCGGGCGCAGCGGCGGCGACGGCGGGCGGGCCGGAGGAGGACGAGGCGAAGGAGGGCGGGGCGGGCTGAAAGGTCCGCTGAAAGGTCCGCCGAGACGCTGAATCCCCAGGTCAGGACCATTGTCAGTGCCGGGTGCCACACTCGCAGCATGACCGACCGGTGGGCTCTCGCTCCGGCCGAGGACGGTGGCGTGGACGTCGCCCCCCTCGGTCCGGACGGGCTGCCCGCCGGGCCGGTGCGGCGGGAGTCCGATCTCGCCGGGGCGGTCAGGGGCCGCCCGGAGGTCACGCGCTGGGTGTGGCGGTCGACCGCCGAGGTCTACCCGCGTCTGCTCGCCACGGGGGTGCGAGTAGAGCGGTGCTACGACATCGAGGACGCCGAAACCCTCCTGCTGGGCCACGAGGGACGGTCCGGTGAGCCGCACTCGGCCGCCGCCGCCCTGGCCCGCCTCCGCGGCGGCCCCGTACCGCCCGATCCACCACAGCGCTCGGCCGAACCGGGCGCGCAGTCCCCGCTGTTCGAGCCGCAGGGCACCGCCCGCCTGACGCTCGACGAACTCCTCGCGGTCTACGCCGAGCAGCAGCGCCGCCACGACCGGGCCGAACACCCGGACCGGATGCGGCTGCTGACGGCAGCGGAGTCGGCGGGGATGCTGATCGCCGCCGAGATGAACCGCGCGGGCCTGCCCTGGAGCGCCGAGGTCCACCGCGAGGTGCTGCGCGAACTGCTCGGCGAGCGGTACGCGGGCGGCGGTGAGCCCCGCCGGCTGGCCGAGCTGGCGGACGAGGTGTCGGCCGCGTTCGGCAGGCGGGTGCGCCCGGATCTGCCCGCCGATGTGATCAAGGCCTTCGCCCAGGCCGGGATCAAGGTGAAGTCCACCCGCCGCTGGGAGCTCTCCGGCATCGACCACCCGGCGGTGGAACCGCTCCTCGAATACAAGAAGCTGTACCGGATCTGGGTGGCGCACGGCTGGACCTGGCTCCAGGACTGGGTGCGCGACGGCCGGTTCCGGCCCGAGTTCCATGCGGGCGGCACGGTCACCGGACGCTGGGTGACCAACGGCGGGGGCGCGCTGCAGATCCCCAAGGTGATCCGGCGGGCCGCGGTCGCCGACTCCGGCTGGCGGCTGGTGGTCGCCGATGCCGACCAGATGGAGCCGCGGGTGCTCGCGGCGATCTCTCGCGACCCCGGGCTGATGGAGGTCGCGGGGCGGGAGACCGACCTCTACCAGTCCGTCTCCGACCGCGCCTTCTCCGGCGACCGCGGACAGGCCAAGCTCGCCGTCCTGGGCGCGGTCTACGGCCAGACCTCCGGCGACGGTCTGAAGAACCTGGCCGCGCTCAGACGACGTTTCCCCCGGGCGGTGGCCTACGTCGACGACGCGGCGCGGGCCGGCGAGGAGGGCCGGCTGGTGCGGACCTGGCTGGGCCGGACCTGTCCGCCGGCGGCCGGTGCGGGCGACGGCACGGAGGAGGCGGGCATGCCCCAGCAGGAAGCGGAGGAACCTGCGCCCGACGGCTGGGTACCGGGCTACGCATCCACCAACTCCCGTGCCAGAGGCCGCTTCGCCCGCAACTTCGTCGTCCAGGGCAGCGCCGCCGACTGGGCTCTGCTGATGCTCGCGGCGCTGCGCCGGACCTGTGCGGACCTGGCGGCCGAGCTGGTCTTCTTCCAGCACGACGAGGTGATCGTGCACTGTCCCGAGGAGGAGACCGGGGCGGTCGTGGCGGCGATCCGGGAGGCGGCCGACCTGGCGGGACGGCTGACGTTCGGGGAGACGCCGGTCCGCTTCCTCTTCACGACGGCGGTGGTGGAGTGTTATGCCGACGCGAAGTGATCAGTCACCGGCCGCCAGCAGCTCGCGCAGCTCCACCAGGACGGCGGGCTCGTCGGTGCCGTCCAGGGCGGCCAGGGCAGCGCGCCAGACGTCGTACGCCTCGCTCGTGCGCCCCTGCTCGCGCAGGAGCAGACCGAGCTGGTGGCGGGCGAGACCGCCGGTGTAGCGGTCGGCGCGGGCGTCGGCGCGGTGCAGGAGTTCGGCGCACTCGTGGTGGGCGCGGTCGGTGCGGCCGAGCTCGCGCAGGGCACGGACCAGACCGAGCCGGGTCTGGGACTCGCCGTGCCAGTCGCCGTGGCGGCCGAGGATGCGCAGGCTCTCCTCGAAGTGCGTGGCGGCGGCCGCCGGTTCGCCGAGGGCGAGATGGGCGTAGCCGATGTTGCAGTGCGCGGAGTGCTGCACGATGACGGCGCCGATGGCGTCCCCGATCGCCAGTGAACGCCGGTGCTGCTCGATGGCGGCACGGGGGTCGGTGTGCTCGTAGAGGTTGCCGAGGTGGCTGTGGGTGACGGCCTCGCCGTAGGGGTCGTTCAGCTGCCGGGAGTACTCCAGGCTCTGCCGCAGCGCCTCGCCCGACTCGTCGTACCGTCCGAGCCCCTCGAGCAGCAGCCCCCGGTTGTTCAGGCAGCGCCGGATCCAGGACGCCACGTCCAGCCGCCGCCAGACGGCGAGGGCCTGGTCGGTCAGGGCGAGGGCCTCCCGCTGGCGGCCGGTCAGGAAGTGCAGCCCGGCGAGGTCGCCCAGGGCGTAGGCCTCGGCGGGCTCGTCGCCCAGGCGCCGGGCGGCGGCCAGACCGGCCGTGCCGAGCACCTCCATCTCGTCGACCCGGCCGCTGCGCAGGACATAGGGGAAGAACAGCCGGACGAGCGTGGAGAGGTGGGCGCTGATCCGCGGGTCGGCGGTGTCGGCGTACCGCTCCACCAGGGCGACGATGTTCTCCAGCTCCAGATCGCCCCAGGCGAAGGCATGCTCGGCACACTCGAAGGGGGGCAAGGCAGCGGTGTACGGCTGGTGTTCGGCGGGCTGGGCGGCGGTGGGCCGGAGCCGGTCGCCCTGTTCGAGGCCGGGTTCGAGGATGGCGACGAGGGCGAGTTCGGCGACGGCGGCGTACCAGCGCAGGGCGGTGAGTGCGGCCTCGGTGCGGTCGGTCCGGCCGGTCCCCTCGGCCAGCTCCCGTGCGAAGTCCCGTACCAGGTCGTGCGGGGTGTAGCGGCCGTAGGCGGTCTCCTCCAGGAGGGCCACGTCGACCAGCCGGTCCAGGGCGGCCTCGGCGCGGCGTGCGTCGGTGCCGGTGAGGCGGGCGATCAGGAGTGCGCCGTAGGTGGGCAGGTCGAGGGCGCCGATGTGGCGCAGGACGAGGGCGGCGTCGCGGTCGGGTGCCCGGTCGGAGGCGGCCAGGGCGTCATGGGCGACGGCGAGGGAGCGCCGGACGCTCAGGTCGTCGTATTCGAGGTGCTGCAACCTGCCCTCGGTGGCGGCGAGTTGTCCGGCCAGCACCTCGGGGGTGAGGGCGCGGCGGGCGGCCAGCCGGGCGGCGACCACCCGCAGGGCGAGCGGCAGCCGGCCGGTGAGGCCGACGAGCGGGTGACCGGCGTCGATCTCGTCCCGCCCGCTGACCGTGCGCAGCAGGGCCGCGCTGTCCTCGCCGGTCAGCGGTCCGAGCGGAAACCGGCGGACGCCGTCGAGCGCGGTGAGCGGCGAACGGCTGGTGACGATCACCGCGCAGCCGGGGCCGCCGGGGAGCAGCGGCCGCACCTGGGCGGCGTTCGCCGCGTCGTCGAACAGCAGCAGGGTGCGGGTCGGCGCGAGCAGCGAGCGCAGCAACGCGGCGGCCGCGTCCGGATGTTCGGCGATGTGCCGGGGGTCGGCGCCAAGGTCCCGCAACAGCGCGGCGAGCGCCTGGGCGGGGGCGAGCGGGGGTACGCCGGGGGTGGCGCCGTGCAGGTTGACGTAGAGCTGGCCGTCAGGAAACCGTTCCCGCAGCTGATGGGCGACATGCAGCGCGAGGGCGCTCTTGCCGACTCCGGCCATACCGCTGACGACGGCGACGGCCGGGGCGGGCGCGGTGGTGAGGGCACCGCCCAGTTCTTCACGGACGGCGGTGCGTCCGGTGAAGTAGGCCGGAGGCGGGGGAAGTTGAGCGGGCCGGGGCGCCGGGGAGTCGCCGCGCGTAGAACCGGGACCGGCGGGCTGCTCGTCGTCCGAGCCGTACCTCGCCACGGCGTCAGCGCCCTCGTCTGCCACCCGACGGTTCGCCGACCCGCCCCTCAGGGGCGCGGGGAACTGCGCGACCGGCCCCGACGCCCCCGCACCACCTGCACGCACCCCCTTGTCCGGCCCACCCGCGCCCGACACCCCTTCGTCGCCCACCGCCGCGCCCGACCCGCCCCCGTCGGTCACATCCCGGTACGGCCCGCTCTCCCCCGCCCCGCCACTCCCCCGCAGCACCTCCACATGAGCCTCGCGTACCGCCGCCCCCGGCTCGACGCCGAGTTCCTCGATCAGGCGGTTGCGCAGGTCACGGTGGACGGCGAGGGCCTCGGCCTGGCGGCCGGTGCGGTGCAGGGCGAGCATCAGCTGGCGGTGGTAGGCCTCACGGAGCGGGTACTCCGCGACCAGCGCCGCCAACTCGGGTACGACGCCGCCCAGTCGCGGCCCGCCGAGGGCGAGCTCCGCGTCGTAGCGCCACTCCAGCAGGAGCAGCCGGGCCTCCTCCAGGCGCTGCACGAAGGCGTAGCCGCCGAAGTCGGCAGGGAGGCCGCAGAGCGGGCTGCCGCGCCAGAGCGCGAGGGCGTCGGCGCACGCGCTGAGCACCGGCGCCCACTCCCGGCGCCCGTGCGCGGCGCGCGCCTGCGCCACCCGCATGCCGAACACGTCGACGTCCAGCTCACCGTCGTCGACGCGCAGCAAATACCCGGGGGGTACGGCCCGCAGCCGCTCCGGGTCGTCGAGGAGCCGGCGCAGTCGGGTGACGTGGTTGTGCAGCGAGGCCTGCGCGGACACCGGGGGCGCCCCGCCCCACAGCGCGTCCTTGACCGACTCGACGGAGACGACCCGCCCGGCGTCCAGGAGCAGCGCGGCGAGCAGTGCGCGCATCTTCGGACTGCCGATGGGCCGGACTTCGCCGCCGGGGAGATACAGCACCGGAGGTCCCAGCAGTCCGAACCGCAGCTCGTACCGCCGCATCACTCCGCCCATCGCCTTCCCGCACGGTCATGACCGACCGCGCCGCACGGCGGGGATGCCCGCCGGTACCCGGCTCCTGGCGGAATCCGATCCCGTCGAGAACGAATTCGCGCCACCTTCTCCGTGCCGTCGGGGCCGGAATCCGCAGGGTTTCCGGCCTGTTCCCGGAGTCCTACGACGCCTTCACGCCAACCGGTCGGCGACCTCCGGAGGAACCGCTGGCCATATGTTAGCGATCCGTTGGCGAACCCTGATGTGATCTTCGCATCGGACCGGGCCCGACGGCGCGCGTGTACAACGCGCAACTCGGGGGAGTGTCGCCGCAGGCCTGGCTCCGGGGACGCGAGAGGGTCCCGGTCGGCGGAGGTGAACGACCGGGACTCTCGTCCCGTTTCCAGCAGGCCGCCGGAGTCAGATGACGGGCGGCCGGCCGAGCCGGGTGAGCCGCCAGACCGTGCGCCAGCGCATCGGCCGACGCTCACCGGCAGGCTCGCGCATCCCCTCCACGAAGCCCCCGAACCAGGCCCGCAGCCCACCCGTCGAACGGGTGCGCAGGAGGGTGATCATCGTCCACACGGCCATGTGCACCGGGATCAGCGGCAGGGGCAGCCGGCGGCGGGTCAGCCAGACCCGGTTGCGGGCGGTCACCCGGAAGTAGACGGCATGCCGGGCCGGCGAGGTCCGGGGGTGCTGGAGGAGCAGCTCGGGCGCGTAGAGGATCTTCCAGCCGGCGTCGGCGGCCCGCCAGGCCAGGTCGGTCTCCTCGTGCGCGAAGAAGAACTCGGCGGGCCAGTCGCCGGTCTCCGTGAGCATGGCCATGCGCAGGGCGTGCCCGCCGCCGAGGAACCCGGTGACGTAACCCCCGCGCAGCGGGTCGGCGTTGCCGACGCGTGGCACGTGCCGCCGCTGGGTCTCGCCCTGTTCGTCCGCGATGCGGAAGCCGACGATGCCGAGGCGGGGGTCGGCGGCGAACAGATCCCGGACCTGCCGGAACACCTCGACGTCGACGAGCACCCCGTCGTCGTCCAGTTCGACGACGACGTCCACGTCGCCGTACTCGCGCAGCCGGGCCAGGGCGATGTTGCGGCCGCCGGGGCAGCCGAGGTTGTCCTCGACGTCGAGGGTGGTGACCTCGCCGGGCAGGTCGAGGCGGCGGGCGAACTCGGGGAGCCGGCAGCCGTTGCCGACGATCACGATGCGGTCGGGGGCGAGGTCCTGCTTGGCGACGGACCTGAGCAGGGCGTCGACTTCGTCGGGCCGGTTCCCCATGGTCACCACGGCAACCGCGAGCCTCGGCTGCACCATGCCCTCACCCCATCCGGCTGACGGCGGTGCCCACGCCTGACCGAGGGGCACTCACCGTTCACCAGGATGTTGCCTCAGATACCCCAAAGCTCCGGGCATGGGCCCACTTTGTGTCGGCTTTGACAATGATTTGATCGACTATTTTCGCCGACCATAGGTTCCCGTCCACGATCACCCGTTCCAGAGCTCCTTGTTCGATTCGCCTGCCGGAACCGGGGGATTCGCGCTCCCCACCGGGAATGGGACATGACGACGGAACATGACGACGTCACGCAAGGCGTGACATCACAGGACTTGACTCCATGCCGGCACGGAGCATGACGGCACGTCAGCGCAGGACATGGACGACAGGACACGAACGACAGGACACGAACGGGGGACGGACCGTGCGAAGACATCTGCGTCGGTTACGCGGACGGTGGTCCAGAGCGCCGAAACCGGCAAGACTGTCACTGATATCGATCCCCTGCGCGGCCCTCCTCGCCGCCGAGCCGGAACGCTGGCTGGCCACCGCGGTCGCACTGCTCAGCCTGGCGTACACGGCCTACGCGGTCCTGGCACCGCGGAGCGGCCCCACCCCCGGAGCCGCCGGACTGGACGAGATCCTGGCCCACGAGCGCAGGGACACCCTGAACCTGATCTGGGTCCAGGAGGCCGTCCGCCGCGGCCTGGACTCCGGAGTACTGCTCCCCCTCCCGCTGTCCGCCCGGACCGGCCCGTCCGGACAGCACCACCGGGTGGTCGTCGACCCCCTCGACGGACCCGCGCCGACCGGTCTGCCGCGGGCGGCGGCCGGACAGTACGGCGCGGACCTCGGCTCGTACTACGCCTCTCTCATCAGACCGGACGGCGCCCTGTTCCGGGCGGTCGTCTCCGGCGGACCGGGCGCGGGAAAGACGACCCTGGCGCTGCTGATCACGCGCAGCGCGCTGAACGGCCCGACGGGGCCGGTTCCGCTGCTGCTCAGCCTCGCCTCCTGGGACGCCCGGCACGAGTCGTTCGAACGGTGGCTGGAGGGCGCGGCGCTCGGGCAACTGCGTTCGCTGGCCCGCTCGGCCGAGTGGAGCGACGGACGGCTCGCCCAGCGCCTGCTGAACAGTCCCGACGTATGGCTCATCCTCGACGGCGCCGACGAGATCCCACGGGAGGCGTGGGACGACGCCATCGCCCAGCTCCGGGATCTCTCCGCCGAACGCCAGCTGCTGGTGCTCGCCCGTCCGGCCTTCGCCGACCTGCTGGCGGAGGGACTGGCGCTGCGCCGCCTCAGACGCTTCGACCTGCTGCCGCCCGAACCCGCCCGGGTCCGCCGCTACCTGACCCAGCTGGCGGCCGACTCGGCCACTCTCCCCCGCTGGGAGCCGCTGATCCAGGAACTCGAACAGGGATCCGACACGACCGTACGACTCCTCACCGTGCCCCTCTACCTGGACATGGCCTGGCGGCTGTACGGCGGCCGGACCACGCTGGTGGGCGACCCGCTGCCGGCCACACCGGGCGCACTGGCGGCGCTGGCCCGGCAGGAGCCCGGCCAGGTACGCACCGCCCTGATGGACGGCTTCATCGCCGTCGCCTTCCACCGGCGCCGGACGCCCTCCGGGGCGGACTCGCACAACCGGAGCCTGCCGGGCGCGCGGCGGGCCGCCTACCGTGCCGCCTGGCTGGCCGACCGGATGGGCCACGGCCGGCCGGGCACCCCCGGTGTGCTCGCCTGGTGGGGGATCACCGCGTGGACACCCCACTGGGTCCTGGTGGGCGCCTGCGCGCCGGTGCTCGTCCTCGGCTATCTGCTCGGGCTGAACATGCCGGTGGGCTTCACGCGCGGACTGACGATCGGCTTCACGACCGTACTGACCATGGGCATGCTGCGCGACAGCGAACCCCGCCCGTCCGGGTGGCCGCGGGCCGAGTTGCTGACCGGCGCCGTTGGGGCGGCGGGGGTGGCGGCCGCCGGCACCGTCCTGATCGACCTGCGCGGCGGGGTGATCGACGCGCTCGAACTGGGCTGCGCCTTCACGGCCGTACTCCTGCTGCAGCCGTATCTGACCGGCAGGTCCCGCCGCATCGCGGTCGGCGCGCTGCTCGCCGTACCGGTCGCCGGGACCGTCGTGGTGGCGGCGCTGCTGCTGGCCGGCTGGCAGCTGCCCAAGGGCGGCGGCTGGTTCCAGGCGTACGGTTCGATGCTGATCGGCACCGGCCTGGGCACCCTCACCTGCCGGTGGCTGTCCGAACCGGCCGCCGCTCCCGAGGCCAGCCGGGTTGCCCTGACCAACCGTCCGCAGCTCGAACAGCTCTGGCTCTGCCTGGTCCGGGGCATCGTCCCGGCGGTGGGCATCGGAAGTCTGGCCGGGCTGTTCCTCACCCTCCAGTTCGGCTGGAGCTACGGCACCACACTGATCGTCGTCTTCGGCCTCTGCCTCGGCGTGCCGATCGGGATCCTCGCCGGACTGCTGCTCTGGTACAACCAGCACCGGCCGGACGGCGACTCCGCGACGGCCCGCGGTTCACTCACCAACGATCGCCGGGTCCTGGTGGGCTGCGTCCTCGGCGCCACCCTCCTGGAGACGGCCGGCGCCGCCGCGGTGGTCTACGGCTTCGGCGACCGGCTCCTGAACCGCGACGGCCAGACCGTCCTGGTCCTCCACCTCCACCACGGCGTCCTCTTCGGCCTGGCCATCGGCTGGATCCTGGCCTCCTGCTACACCGCCTCCATCCCGGTGACGGTCTGCCACACCTGGCACGCCCTGCACGGCCGCCTCCCCTGGCGCATCGGAACCTACCTGGACGCCCTCCACACCCGGGACGTCCTCATCCAACTGGGCCGCACCTACCAGTTCCGCCACGCGGCCCTCGGCAACCGCCTGGCCCAACGCCTCCCGGAACTCAGGAACTCCGCACCGACCGACCTCTGACCCGTCCCGGCCTGATGGACGACCCGTTCCGCGGTGCCGTGATCGACCAGGGCAGGATCGTGCTGCCGGGCACCCCGGACCGGGCGCGCGCTCGCGCCCCGACAGTGAGCACACCTGGGAGAACCGACATGCGATTCCGCTGCGCCGTACTCGACGACTTCCAGAACGTGGCGGGCACGTACGCCGACTGGTCGACGCTGGGCGAGCGGGTGGAGGTCGTCTCCTTCACCGGGCACTTCGCCACCGAGGACGAACTCGCCGCGGTCCTCGCCGACTTCGACTTCGTGATCACCCTGCGCGAGCGGGTGCCCTTCCCGGCCTCGCTGCTGAACCGGCTGCCCCGCCTGAAGCTGCTGATCGCCTCCGGTATGCGCAACTCGGTGATCGACTACGCGGCCGCGCAGGCGGGCGGCGTCACGGTGTGCGGCACCCAGAGCTCCTCGACACCGCCGCTCGAACTCACCTGGGCCCTGCTGCTCGGCCTCGCCCGCGGCATCGTCCAGGAGAACAACGCCCTGCGCGACGGCGGCCCCTGGCAGTCCACCGTCGGCGCCGACCTGGACGGCCGCACGCTCGGCCTGCTCGGACTGGGCAAGATCGGCAGCCGGGTGGCCCAGGTCGGGCTGGCCTTCGGCATGAAGGTCACTGCCTGGAGCCTGCACCTCACCAAGGAACGCGCGGACGAGGTCGGCGTCGAACTCGCCTCCTCCAAGGAGGAGTTGCTGGCGAACGGCGACTTCGTCTCCGTCCACCTCGCGCTGGGCGACCGGACCAGGGGCCTGATCGGCGCCCCCGAGCTCGCCCTGCTCAAGCCCACCGCCTATCTGATCAACACCTCGCGGTCCGCGATCGTCGACCAGGACGCCCTGCTCGCCGCGCTGCACGAGGGCCGTATCGCCGGTGGCGGCGTCGACGTCTTCGACGTGGAACCCCTGCCCGGCGACCACCCGATGCGCACCGCGCCGCGACTGCTCGCCACCCCGCATCTCGGCTACGTGTCCCGCGCCAACTACGAGCGCTACTACGGCCAGGCCGTGGAGAACATCCAGGCCTACCTCGACGGCGCCCCGGTCCGCATCCTCGGCTGACGTCCCGTCGCGGGCCCCGGCGGCCGTGCGGCCGCCGCCCGGCCCGCGCCAGGCGTCGCCGTCGCGTCCGCTGAACGAGAAAGCCCAGCTCAGACACCGTCTGAGCTGGGCTTCAAGGGAGCCGCCTTCGGGATTCGAACCCGAGACCTACGCATTACGAGTGCGTTGCTCTGGCCATCTGAGCTAAGGCGGCGCGTCGCCCGCACTATGGTGCGATCAGCGACGTCGGTAAGTCTACACAGTTTCCGAGGGTGCTCGGGACACGCCCCGGCAGCGGGGCTCCCGGGGCGCGGGCAGGGCCTATGAGCAGCGCTTTCCATCCGCCGGAGGGGTGCCCTTGAGGAGGTAGGTGTCGATCGCCGAGTCGATGCAGGCGCTGCCCCGGCCGTATGCGGTGTGGCCGTCGCCGACGTAGGTGAGGAGCCGGGCCGAGGTGAGCTGGCGGGCCAGGGACCGGGCCCAGGGGTACGGCGTCGCCGGGTCCCGGGTGGTGCCGACCACGACGATCGGCGCGGCGCCCTTCGCCTCGATGCGATGCGGCTCCCCCGTGGCCCGCACCGGCCAGTACGTGCAGTTCAGCGAGGCCCAGGCCAGGTTGGCCCCGAACACCGGGGACGCCTTCTCGAACTCGGGCAGCGCCTTCTCGACCTGCTCGGGGCCGGTGAAGGCGGGCGGCAGGTCCAGGCAGTTCACCGCGGCGTTGGCGAACATCAGGTTCGAGTAACGGCCGTCGGGATCGCGCTCGTAGTAGCTGTCGGAGAGGGCGAGCAGGCCCGCGCCGTCGTTCTCCTTCATCGCCGTGTGCAGCGCGTCACGCAGCTGCCCCCATTCCACCTGGTCGTACATCGCCGCGATCACACCGGTCGTGCCGAGGGACTCGGTGAGCTTGCGGCCGTCCGCGTCGCCGGTCGGGAGCGGGTGCGCGTCGAGCTTCCGGAAGAACGTGCTGAGGTTGTCCGCGATCTGCGTCGGCGTGCTTCCCTTCGCGCCCAGCGGACAGTCGGTGCGCTTCGCGCAGTCCTTCGCGAAGGACTGGAACGCGGTCTCGAACCCCGCCGTCTGCTCCAGGTTCAGCTGGCGCGCGGACAGGGAGGGGTCCATCGCGCCGTCCAGGACCATCCGCCCGACCCGCTCCGGGAACAGCCCCGCGTAGGTCGCGCCGAGGAAGGTGCCGTACGACGCACCCACGTAGTTCAGCTTCGGGTCGCCGAGCACCGCGCGCAGGATGTCCATGTCACGCGCCGAGTCGGCGGTGGAGACATGGCGCAGCAGTTCCGCCGAGTGCGTCCCGCACGCCTCCGCGAACTTCTTGTACTCCCCGACCAGTTCGTCCGTCTCCTTCCGGTCGTCGGGCGTCACGTCGGTCTCGGTGTACGTGTCCATCTGCGGTCCGTCGAGGCACTCGACGGGCTCGCTGCGGGCGACTCCACGCGGGTCCATCGCGACGATGTCGTAACGTGCCCGCACCTCGGAGGGGTAGCCGATCCCCGCGTACTGCTGGAGGTAGTCCACCGCCGAGCCGCCCGGCCCACCCGGGTTGACCAGCAGCGAACCGAGCGGCTTCGCCTTGCCGGTGGCCTGCTTCCGGGCCACCGCCAGCCGCACGTCACCCGCGCCGGGCTGGGCGTAGTCGAGCGGGGCCTTCATCGTGGCGCACTGGAAGCCGGGGACGCCGCAGCTGCGCCAGCTGAGCTTCTGGTCGTAGTACGGCGCCAGCGCGGACGGGGTCGAGCGGGGCAGCGCGGCCAGCTGGGCGATGCCGGCCGAGGTCGACGTCGAGGCGCTCTCCGGGGAGGAGCACGCGGAGACGAGCAGGGCGGCGGCCGACAGCAGCGCCGCCGAGGTCAGGGCGCTGGTGCGAGTCCGGGTCCGGGTACGCGTCCGGGAACGGGTATGGATCCGGGTACGGCGGAGGGTTCGCCAGGTGTGCATCAATCGAGCGTAACGCTGAGAGATGATCTACGTGCGGTGCGTGTTGACTGTGGCTCGTACGGGTGACCCCGGTCAACGACGTGAACGCCGGCCCTCGGTAGGACGCTCAGCCCGCTCTCAGTGCCATCGTCATCGCCTCCACCGCCAGCAGCGGCGCCACATTGCGGTCGAGGGCCTCCCGGCAGGCGGCGATCGCCTCGATCCGGCGGAGCGTGGACTCGGGCGAGCCGGCGCGGGCCAGCCGCTCCAGGGCGTCCTCCGCGTCCCCGTTGGCGATCGCGACCCTGGAGCCCAGCTGGAGGGCGAGGACATCGCGGTAGAAGCCTGTGAGGTCGGTGAGGGCGACGTCGAGGCTGTCCCGCTGGGTCCTGGTACGACGGCGCTTCTGCATGTCCTCCAGGTCCTTCATCACACCCGCCGTGCCGCGCGGCAGCCGTCCGCCCTGGGCGGCGCCGAGCGCCGTCTTCAGCTCCTCGGTCTCCTTGCCGTCCACCTCCTCGGCGAGCTGCTTGGCGTCCTCGGCCGCCGCGTCCACCAGCTCCTGGGCGGCCTTCAGGCACGCGCCGATCTCGTCCAGCCGCAGCGGCAGCTTCAGCACGGCGGCACGGCGCGCACGGGCGGCCGGGTCGGTGGCCAGCCGGCGGGCCCGGTCGACATGCCCCTGGGTGGCGCGGGCGACCGCCTCGGCCACCTGGGGCTCGATGCCCTCGCGCCGTACGAGCATGTCGGCGACCGCCGCCACCGAGGGGGTGCTGAGGTTCAGGTGACGGCAGCGGGAGCGGATCGTGGGCAGCACGTCCTCGATCGACGGCGCGCAGAGCAGCCAGACCGTGCGGGGGGCCGGCTCCTCGACGGCCTTGAGGACGGCGTTGGCCGACTTCTCGTTCAGCCGCTCGGCGTCCTCGACGAGGATGATCTGCCAGCGGCCGGTCGCCGGAGACGTGTAGGACTTGCGGACCGTGTCGCGCATGTCCTTGACCAGGATCTCGGAGCCGACGGCGGCGACCGCGGCGACGTCCGCGTGGGTGCCGATCAGTGCGGTGTGGCAGCCGTCGCAGAAGCCGCAGCCGGGGGCTCCGCCGAGAGCGCGGTCGGGGCTCACGCACTGGAGGGCGGCGGCGAAGGCCCGCGCCGTCTGGTTCCGCCCGGCACCGGGCGGGCCCGTGAACAGCCAGGCGTGCGTCATCTTGGACGCCTCCGGCAGCGGCTGGCCGGCCGCGACGGCGGTGACCAGGGCGTCGGCGTCCCGGGCGGCGGCGGTGAGCACCTCGCTCACCCGCTCCTGCCCGACGAGGTCGTCCCATACGGTCATGGGTCACGCCGCCCTTTCGTCCGTCACGCGCGCTGATCTCTGCACCCTGATCCCGAGTCCACCGGTTCCGTGGCCCGGACTCCATTGTGCGGGCGCCCACTGACAACGGGTTCCGCACCGACGGGTCCCGCATCGGCGGGAGGTCCCGCACCTATGGCAACGGGGGCGGCACCGGCCGGCATCCCGACCCGCACCACCCCCGTGACGAGCGTCTCCGGCCCGGGACGGGTCAGCCGCGCCGCCCGCGACCCCTGCGGCCCCGCTCGTCGCCGAACTCCTCGTCCTCGTACGACCCCAGCAGCTCGTCCGCCAGCGACGGCAGGTCGTCCAGCGGGGTCTCCTCGGCCCAGTCGGGCCGGGGGCGCTGCCGCCGGGCCGAGCCGTCGTCGTCGACCTGCGGCAGCTCGCGCGTACGGCCCTCGGACCCGTCGGGGTTCCCGCCGGACCCGCCCGCCCGCTCGTCCCGGAAGAAGCCGGGCGGCATCCGGTCCGCCGGAGCGTCGGCGGGAGCGGTGGCGTCGTCGCGCACGGGAGGCAGCACGGCGGTCTCGTCGGCCGCACCCACCGGAGGCAGCACGGCCGTTTCGTCGGCCGCACCCACCGAAGGCAGCACGGCCGTTTCGTCCGCGGCGCCCGGCGCCACCGGAGGCAGCACCGCCGTCTCGTCGGACGCCCCCGCCGGCGGCTGCGGCAGCTGCGCCGTCACCTCGGACTCGGACTCCCGGGGCGCGGGCTCGCGGTCCGCACGGACCGGACGCAGCACCGTGGTCTCGTCCACCGCGCGCCTCGGCGCGGCCGGCGGCTCGTCGTCCGACCGCACCACCGGAGTCGGCATGGTCGTCGCCTCCGGTGTGACACCGGGCGCCGTCGGCCGGGGCGCGGCCGACTCCCGGGCGGCCACGTCGGCCGCGGCCGCCGCCTCCGCCGCGGCGCGCCGCGCCTGCTCGGCCTTGAGCAGGGCCTCCTCGGCCTTGCGCTGCTTCTCCAGGCGCCGTTCCTCGGCCTCGGCGTGCAGCCGGGCCTCCTCCTCGGCCTGCTGGCGGCGCCGTTCCTCCTCGGCCTGGCGGCGGGCCTCCGTCTCCGCGCGGGCCTTCTCCTCGGCGAGCAGCCGGGCCTGCTCCTCCTCGGCACGCCTGCGGGCCTCCTCGGCGCGCAGCCGGGCCTCCTCCGCCTGCCGTTCGGCCTCGCGGCGCTGCGCCTCCTCCAGCTCGCGGCGCTTGCGCTCCTCCTCCTCGGCGCGCAGCTTGGCGAGCTGCTCCTGGCGCTCCCGCTCCAGGCGCTCCTCCTCGGCCTTGCGCGCGGCCTCTTCCTCGGCCTTGCGGCGGGCCTCCTCCTCGGCGGCCTTGCGGGCCTCCTCGGCGGCCTTGATCTCGGCCTCGGACAGCGGCAGCACGGTGTCGAGCCGGGCCCGGATGACGGTGGTCACCGACTCGGGTTCCTGACCGGCGTCGACGACCAGGTAGCGGCCGGGGTCGGAGGCGGCCAGCGTCAGGAATCCGGCCCGTACGCGCGCGTGGAACTCGGCGGGCTCCGACTCCAGCCGGTCGGGTGCCTCGGTGAACCGCTCGCGGGCGGTCTCCGGGTCCACGTCCAGCAGGACCGTCAGATGCGGGACCAGTCCGTCGGTCGCCCAGCGGTTGATACGGGCGACCTCGGTCGGGGAGAGATCGCGTCCGGCGCCCTGGTAGGCGACGGAGGAGTCGATGTACCGGTCGGAGATGACGACCGCGCCGCGCTCCAGGGCGGGCCGGACGACCGTGTCGACGTGCTCCGCGCGGTCGGCGGCGTACAGCAGCGCCTCCGCGCGGTGCGACAGACCGGCCGACGAGACGTCGAGGAGGATCGAGCGCAGCCGCTTGCCGACCGGGGTGGCGCCCGGCTCGCGGGTGAGGACGACCTCGTGGCCCTTGGCGCGGATCCACTCGGCGAGGGCCTCGGCCTGGGTGGACTTCCCGGCGCCGTCGCCGCCCTCCAGGGCGATGAAGAAACCGTTGGTCGTGGGCACCTGCGCCGGGTCGTCGCCGCCGAGCAAGGCGTCCCGCAGGTCGTGCCGGAGCGGTACGCCCGCGCGGTCGTCGACCTTGGCGAGCACCAGCGCGGCCACCGGCAGCAGCAGCGCGCCGACCAGCATCAGGGTGAACGCGGCACCGCCGTGCGCGAACACGAACTTGCCGTTCTCCAGCCGGTGCGGCCCGATCAGGGCGGCCACCAAGGGCGCGATCACCGCGCCGAGCGCTATGGCGACCCGGACCACCGCGTGCAGATGCTCGGTGGTGCGGGCCTTGCGGTAGTCCTCGGTCTCCTGGTCGAGCAGGGTGTGCCCGGTGTTGGCGGCCACGCCCGCGCCGATGCCGGCCAGCGCGACGATCAGCAGCACGGTGGTGACGTCCGGGACCAGGCCGCCGGCCAGCAGCGCGATGCCGGTGAAGGCGATGGCCAGCGACAGCAGCCGGCGGCGGGAGAGCGTCGGCAGCAGTGCGGGCGCCGTACGGATGCCGATGGCGACCCCGCCGGTCAGCGCGAGCACCAGCAGGCCGTACAGGACCGGGCCGCCGCCCAGGTCCTTGGCGTGCAGCACGGAGACGGCGACCGCCGCGGAGATCGCGCCGGCGACGGCGGCGCAGGCCGTGACGAGCAGCGGGATGACGCCGGTACGGCCCCGGTCGATGCCGGTGCCGGCCTTGGGCCGGCGCAGGCCCTCCAGCGGCGACCGCGCGCGCGGAGTGCGCGTGCCGGGAACCTCCAGGTAGACCAGCACCGAGAGGGAGGCGGCGAACAGCCCCGCCGCCACGTACGACCCGAGGGCCGCCTGGTGCTGGGCGAACCACTCGATGCCCGTGCCCAGCAGGTTGTTGATCAGAGAGGCGACGACGAGCGCGGCGGCCGCGAGCGGGACCGCCAGGAAGGTCGTACGCAGCGACAGGCGGCGCAGTGCGTCCAGGTGGTCCGGCAGCGGTCGTACCGTCGCGCCCTCCGGGGGCGGGGCGGGCAGCAGCGCGGGGGCCGCGCTCTCCCGGCAGACCGTCCAGAAGCGCTCGGCGACGCCGGTGACGAAGGCCGTCACCAGCAGCACCGCCGGGGCGTTCTCCGGTGTCCAGTCGATCCACAGGGGCGCGATGATCAGCAGGGCCGCACGCAGGCCGTCGGCGCCGACCATGGTCCAGCGGCGGTCCAGCGGGCCGTCCTGGGCGGTCAGCGTGGACAGCGGGCCCAGCAGAACCGCGCCGAAGAGCAGGGTGGCCAGAATGCGCACCCCGAAGACGATCGCCACCGCGAACGCCACACCGCGGTAGCCACCGCCGAACGAACCCTGCGCGATCGCCGCTTGGAGCGTGAGCACGACAAGGACAAGGAGCGCCAGCGTGTCGCCGACGCCGCTGACTAGCTGGGCGCTCCACAACCGCCTCAGCTCGGGTCGGCGCAGCAGCGAGCGGACGGCGCGTTCGCGGGAATCCGCTACCAGTGCGTCGTCCGGTTCTGTCTGGGGGGCCGTTGGCTGCTCGGCTGGCGTCATGCTTTCAGCCTATCGGCAGCCAGCGACAGGCTGCCGCGACCGTCCACAGGTACGCACACCCCGACACCAAGTTGATGCCGGGGCGTTCGCATTGCGAAGCCGACGTGAACCAGTGTGACGGTTATGAACCGGTGTGACCGATATGAGCACCTGAGGGTGTCTCAGTCCCCTGGCTCAGCCCTCCGGCTCGATCCTCCGGCCCAGCCCTCCGGCTCAGTCCTCCGCGGCCGCCTTGGCAGCCGTCGCCTTCTTGGCGGCCGTCTTCTTCGCGGCCGTCGTCGTCTTGGCGGCGGTCTTCTTGGCAGCCGTCTTCTTCGCCGGCGCGGCCTTCTTGGCGGTCGCCGCCTTCTTCGCGGGCGCCTTCTTCGCCGTCTTCTTCACGGGCGCCTTGGCCCGCTTCTCGGCGAGCAGCTCGAAACCGCGCTCCGGGGTGATCTCCTCGACGCTGTCGCCGGAGCGC
Organism: Streptomyces sp. NPDC058683; assembly: GCF_042716195.1. Taxonomy (NCBI): domain Bacteria; kingdom Bacillati; phylum Actinomycetota; class Actinomycetes; order Kitasatosporales; family Streptomycetaceae; genus Streptomyces; species Streptomyces sp. NPDC058683. Next base: position 44,294 of record NZ_JBHXSK010000029.1, on the reverse strand, counting down.
AGGGTCGCGTTGGTCTCCCCGTCGGTGACGTACGGCCCGAAGCGGCCGTCCTTCACCACGACCGGCTTCTCGCTGACCGGGTCCGTGCCCAGCTCCTTCAGCGGCGGCTTGGCGGCGGCCCGGCCCCGCTGCTTGGGCTGGGCGTAGATCGCCAGCGCCTCTTCGAGGGTGATCGTGAAGAGCTGGTCCTCGGAGGTGAGCGAACGCGAGTCCGTGCCCTTCTTCAGGTACGGCCCGTAGCGCCCGTTCTGCGCGGTGATCTCCTGGCCCTCGGCGTCGGCGCCGACCACGCGGGGCAGCGACATCAGCTTGAGGGCGTCCGCGAGGGTGACCGTGTCCAGCGACATCGACTTGAAGAGCGACGCTGTGCGCGGCTTGACCGCGTTCTTGCCGGTCTTCGGGGTGCCCTCGGGGAGCACCTCGGTGACGTAGGGGCCGTACCGGCCGTCGCGGGCGATGATCTGGTGGCCGCTCTCCGGGTCGGCGCCCAGCTCGAAGTCGCCGCTCGGCTTGGCGAGCAGCTCCTCCGCCAGCTCGACGGAGAGCTCGTCGGGCGCCAGGTCCTCCGGCACGTCCGCGCGCTGGTGACCCTCGGAGTCCTTCTCGCCGCGCTCGACGTAGGGGCCGTAGCGGCCGACCCGCAGCACGATGTCGTTGCCCACCGGGAACGACGACACCTCGCGCGCGTCGATCGCGCCCAGGTCGGTCACCAGCTCCTTGAGGCCGCCGAGATGGTCGCCGTCGCCGTTGCCAGCGTCTGCGGCACCGCCGGTGGCCGCACCCTCGCCGAAGTAGAAGCGCCGCAGCCACGGCACCGCCTGGGCCTGGCCGGCGGCGATGCGGTCGAGGTCGTCCTCCATCCTGGCGGTGAAGTCGTAGTCGACCAGCCGGCCGAAGTGCTTCTCCAGCAGGTTGACCACGGCGAAGGACAGGAAGGACGGCACGAGGGCCGTGCCCTTCTTGAAGACATAGCCGCGGTCGAGGATCGTGCCGATGATCGACGCGTACGTCGACGGGCGGCCGATCTCGCGCTCTTCCAGCTCCTTGACCAGCGAGGCCTCGGTGTAGCGGGCCGGGGGCTTGGTGGAGTGCCCGTCGACCGTGATCTCCTCGGCGGAGAGCGCGTCGCCCTCGCCGACCTGGGGCAGCCGGCGCTCGCGGTCGTCCAGCTCGGCGTTCGGGTCGTCGGCGCCCTCGACGTAGGCCTTGAGGAAGCCGTGGAAGGTGATCGTCTTGCCGGAGGCGCTGAACTCGACGTCCCGGCCGTCGGCGGCGGCGCCGGCGATCTTCACGGTGACGCTGTTGCCGGTCGCGTCCTTCATCTGGGAGGCGACGGTCCGCTTCCAGATCAGCTCGTAGAGCCTGAACTGGTCGCCGGTCAGCCCGGTCTCCGCCGGGGTGCGGAAACGATCACCCGAGGGGCGGATCGCCTCGTGCGCCTCCTGGGCGTTCTTGACCTTCGCGGCGTACACACGGGGGGACGAAGGCAGGTAGTCGGCGCCGTACAGCTGCGTGACCTGGGCGCGGGCGGCCGCGATGGCGGTGTCGCTCAGCGTCGTGGAGTCCGTACGCATGTAGGTGATGTAGCCGTTCTCGTACAGCTTCTGGGCCACCTGCATGGTGGCCTTCGCGCCGAAGCCGAGCTTGCGGCTGGCCTCCTGCTGGAGGGTCGTCGTACGGAACGGGGCGTACGGCGAGCGGCGGTACGGCTTGGACTCGACCGAGCGGACCGCGAACCGGGTGTTCTCCAGGGCGGCGGCGAGGGCGCGGGCGTTCGTCTCGTCGAGGTGGAGGGTGTTCGCGGTCTTCAGCTGCCCGAGCGAGTCGAAGTCACGGCCCTGGGCGACGCGCCTGCCGTCGACGGCCTGCAGGCGGGCGACGAGGGACGAGGGGTCGCTCGGGTCACCTGCCCGGCCGGTCGCGAAGGTGCCCGTCAGGTCCCAGTAGTCGGCGGAACGGAACGCGATGCGGTCGCGTTCCCGCTCGACCACGAGCCGGGTCGCGACGGACTGGACACGGCCGGCCGACAGGCGCGGCATGACCTTCTTCCACAGGACCGGCGAGACCTCGTAGCCGTAGAGGCGGTCGAGGATCCGGCGGGTCTCCTGGGCGTCGACCATGCGCTGGTTCAGGTCGCGCGGGTTGGCGACGGCCTCGCGGATCGCGTCCTTGGTGATCTCGTGGAAGACCATCCGCTTGACCGGGACCTTGGGCTTGAGGACCTCCAGGAGGTGCCACGCGATGGCCTCGCCCTCGCGGTCCTCATCGGTGGCGAGGAAGAGTTCGTCGGAGTCCTTCAGCAGGTCCTTGAGCTTCTTGACCTGCGCCCTTTTGTCGGCGTTGACGACATAGATCGGCTCGAAGTCGTGCTCGACGTCCACGCCGAGACGCCGGACCTCGCCGGTGTACTTCTCGGGCACCTCCGCGGCGCCGTTGGGAAGGTCACGGATGTGCCCGACGCTCGCTTCGACGACGTATCCGGGGCCCAGATAGCCCTTGATCGTCTTCGCCTTGGCAGGCGACTCGACGATGACGAGTCGGCGGCCGCCCTGTGCGGTCTCGCTGGTCGGGGACAACTTCGCTCTTCTCTCCGGTCGACGCTGGGGCCTCCCCAGGCCTTGCTCCCGGGGTCGTGGCACGGGCACGGATACCCGTTCACTTGGTGACGCTGCGGAGTGTGACGGTACATCCCGCCCCCGTGTCAAACGGGAAAAGCTCACAACGGCCACTCGAACGGTAACCCGACTACCGCCATTCCTGCCGCCCGGAGTCCCCGACCACCCTTCCGGCCCTGTCCGGAGCGTGATGCTCCGATCACCGGAACCGCACCCTCAGAGGCGGGTCAGGCAGTACGCCGCGAGGCCCAGCGCGATCACCGCGGCGAGGCTTGCGAGGGTCGCCGATGCGACCTGACTCACACCCTGGGCGACGGGTTCACCACGCCGGACCCGGATGCCGGTCCACACCAGCAGTGCGCCTCCGAACAGGGCGAACACCGCCCCTGCGAAGAACGCCGGTCCGCTCTCCATGGCCCGCGCACCCCTTCCCTGCCGTCCGTGACTGCCCAGCGCCGGGAGACTGACACGGGCGGACGGCGGGCGGGAAGCGGCCGGGCGAAATCGAAGTGAACGAGACGCAGCTACCGTTTCGAACATGTGATCGATGGACTACGGGGCAAACATTCTGGCCACATTTTTCCGGCCTTTTTCTTTTCCCGGCGTGTCCCACAGGCCGCCGGTCCGTCAGCCCGCAGGCTCCAGGAACCCCTGCTCCACCAGCAGCCGGATCTGCGCGGGCGTGCGGTCGCGGAGCAACACCGGGTCCTCGCCCATCAGCTGAGCGATGGCGTCGAGAATCCGCCCCGCGCTCAGCGAACCGTCGCACACCCCTGCGAACCCGGCGCCGACCGTGTCCACCTTGGTCGCGCGGCGCATCCCGCGGTGCTGGCGCAGCACCACATGCTCCGGGTCCTCGGCGCCGGGCAGCCCGACCTGCTCCTGGACCACCTCGACGGCGAGCCTGAAGTGGCCTTCGAGCAGATCCGCGTCGTCGTGCCCACGGAGATAGTCGAGGCGGTCGAAGTGTGCGCGGATCGTCTCGCCGAGCGGCTGTTCGATCGGATGCGGCCACTCCTCCACCGTGACCGAAGGCACAGCGGCCCCGGTCTTCCGCAGCGTGATCCAGCCGAATCCCACCCCCTTGACCTTGCGCGCCTCGAACTCGTCGAGCCACGCGTCGTACCGCGCCTGGTACTCCGCCGTGTCCCCGCGGTGGTCGCCGGAGTCCCGGAGCCACAGCTCGGCGTACTGGTTGACGTCCTGCACCTCGCGCTGCACGATCCACGCGTCGCAGCCGCGCGGCACCCACGACCTGACCCTGTCCTGCCAGTCCTCCCCAGCGACGTGCTGCCAGTTGGCGAGGAACTGCGCGAACCCGCCCTCGGCCAGCCGCTCCCCGGCCTGTTGAACGAGCGAGCGGCACAGATCGTCCCCGCTCATCCCGCCGTCCCGGTACGTCAGCCGGGCGCCCGGCGAGATCACGAACGGCGGGTTGGACACGATGAGGTCGTACGTCTCCTCCTCCTTCACGGGCTCGAACAGTGAGCCCTCGCGCAGGTCGGCCGCCGGGGCACCGGACAGCGCCAGCGTGAGCGCCGTGATGTGCAGCGCGCGCGGGTTGAGGTCGGTCGCCGTCACGCGCGTGGCGTGCTGGGCGGCGTGCAGGGCCTGGATTCCGGAGCCGGTGCCGAGGTCGAGGGCGGCGGAGACAGGCGTGCGGACGGTGATGCCGGCCAGCGTCGTGGACGCGCCGCCGACGCCCAGGACGACACCCTCGTGGCGCTGCCCGATGCCGCCGGCGCCGCCGACCGCGCAGCCCAGGTCGGAGACGATGAACCAGTCCTCGCCGTCGGGCCCGCCGTACGGCCGTACGTCCACGGTGGCCGCGACCTCGTCGCCGCCCGCGCGGGTCAGCCAGCCGCTCTCCACAAGGTCGTCGACGGGCAGCATGCCGGCCACGCGCGCGTGCGGCACGGGCTGCTGGAGCAGGAACAGCCGGACGAGCGTCTCCAGCGGTGTGTCCCCGCGGGTGGCCCGGAGCGCGGGCACCGTCTCACTGCGGGCCAGCGCCGCGTACGCGGGCGCGCCGAGCAGTTCCAGGAGCCCGTCGGCGGTGAAGGAGGCACCCAGCAGGGCGGTGCGCAGCCGGGCGGCGACGTCGGGGCGGTCGGAAGCGGGCAGGGTGGCGAGGCCGGAGTCAGTCACGCCCTCCATTGTGGCCCGCGCCCCCTTGCGGACACCGCCTCAGCTCGCGCCGGCCGGGCCCTTGCCGGCACCCGCCGTCCCGCGGGGCGCACCGCGCGACCCCGGAAGCCGAGAGCGGCCACCGGCCCCTCTCGGCTTCCGGTGCCAGGCTTCCAGAGCGGTCGCCGAACCTCCGCGCCAGACGCCGGGCTCCCGTAGCCGGCCTCGGCCACTCACACCAGACGCCAGGCCTCCGCAGCCGACCTCGGATCCCGCACCGGACGCCGGGCCTCCGCGGCGGACGCCGACTCGTGCCGTCAGCTCGTGGTCGACGAGGCCGACGCCGAAGCGGACGTCGTCACGGACACCTTCTTGCAGCTGGCCTGCTCGGCGATCGCGTTCTTGACCTCGCCCTGCTCCAGGGCCTGCAGCGCCGCGGTGCCGCTCTTGTTCTGCGTCTCCAGGTCCGCCATCTGGGAAGCGACGTCGTGCAGACCGGAGGCGAACTTCGCCTGGTTCTTCGTGTCGAGCCCGTCGACCTTCTTCTTCAGGGCGGCATAGGACGCGGAGAGGCTGTTGAGGTTCTTGACGACGTCCTGCTGGCGCTTGGCGCCGTCGTCGATCCCGGGGGGCGCACCGGCGCCGCCGATGGCCGTGGCGAGTGCCTTGTAGCCGTCGGCCATGTCCTGGAAGGCCTGGGAGTCGGTCTTCTGGATGGTCGCGGGCGAACTCGTGGTGTTCGAGGCCGTCTGCGCGATGGCCTCGTTGGCCGCCTTGATCTTCGCGTCCTGCGCCGGTACCGCGTCGCACACGGTCTTGGCCCAGGCGATCAGCTTGGGGTCGGTGCCCTTGTTGCTGCTGCACCCGGACAGTGCCACTACCAGTACCGCACCGCCGGACAGTGCGGCCGTGAGCTTCTTGTTCACCGGATAGGTCCCTTCAATGGCTCTCGGCCCCCGGAATCTACACGGCACACGGACAGCACCCCCATGGACAGGGTCCACTAAGTACGCTTTTAGGTAAATTTGCACCATGGGAGAGAAGGCTCACGACGAGACGACGGGCACACCCGGAGCCGGAGTGCACGGCCACACCAGGCCGCGCGCGAGAACCGGCGGGCGCTCCCGGCGCACGAAACGGGCGGACGGCGCGTCAGTACACGCCATCCGCCCGCTCGTTGGCCGAGCCCCCTCGCGGGAGCCCTGGTGGCCGTCGTAAGACCGCTTACGAAACCACCGCTGGATCGGCCGACTTGGCCACGCGTTCCGCGCTGTCCTCGTCGTCGCCGACGGTGATACCGCGCCGCTTGGAGATGTACACCGAGCCGACGATCACGACCAGCGCGACGACCGCGATCAGGATCCGGATGCCGATGCTCTTGTCATGACCGTAGGAGAACTTGATCACCGCGGGTGCGATGAGCAGGGAGACCAGGTTCATGACCTTGAGCAGCGGGTTGATCGCGGGTCCTGCGGTGTCCTTGAAGGGGTCGCCGACCGTGTCGCCGATCACCGTGGCGGCGTGGGCCTCGCTGCCCTTGCCGCCGTGGTGGCCGTCCTCGACGAGTTTCTTGGCGTTGTCCCAGGCACCGCCGGAGTTGGCCAGGAAGACGGCCATCAGGGTGCCCGCGCCGATCGCGCCGGCGAGATAGGAGCCGAGGGCCCCGACGCCGAGCGTGAACCCGATGAAGATGGGCGCCATCACGGCGAGCAGTCCCGGCGTGGCCAGCTCCCGCAAGGCGTCCTTGGTGCAGATGTCGACGACCTTGCCGTACTCGGGCGTCTCCGTGTAGTCCATGATCCCGGGGTGCTCGCGGAACTGCCGCCGCACCTCGTAGACCACCGAACCCGCCGACCTCGACACCGCGCTGATGGCGAGTCCGGAGAAGAGGAAGACGACCGCCGCGCCGGCGATGAGACCGACGAGGTTGTTGGGCTGTGAGATGTCCATCGACAGGGTCAACGGAGCGCCCGCACCGGTCAGTTTCACCCCCACGTCCTGCACGTTCGTGGTGATCGCGTCCCGGTACGACCCGAAGAGCGCCGACGCCGCGAGGACGGCGGTGGCGATGGCGATGCCCTTGGTGATCGCCTTGGTGGTGTTGCCGACGGCGTCCAGGTTGGTGAGCACCTGCGCGCCCGCGCCCTGGACGTCACCGGACATCTCGGCGATGCCCTGGGCGTTGTCGGAGACCGGCCCGAAGGTGTCCATCGCGACGATCACACCGACCGTGGTGAGCAGGCCGGTGCCGGCCAGTGCCACCGCGAACAGCGCCAGCATGATCGACGTACCGCCGAGCAGGAACGCCCCGTAGACGCCGAGGCCGATCAACAAGGCGGTGTAGACGGCCGATTCGAGGCCGATCGAGATGCCGGCGAGGACCACGGTGGCCGGGCCGGTCAGCGAGGACTTGCCGATGTCCATGACCGGACGCCGGTTGGTCTCGGTGAAGTAGCCGGTCAGCTGCTGGATGACGGCCGCCAGCAGGATGCCGATGGCGACCGCGACCAGCGCGAGGATCCGCGGATCGCCGTCCTTGGCCCTGATGGCCGCGTCGGAGATGCCGTCGAGGTCGGCGTACTTCCCCGGCAGGTACACGTAGACCGCGATCGCGACCAGCACGAGCGAGATCACCGCGGAGATGAAGAAGCCGCGGTTGATGGCGCTCATGCCACTGCGGTCGCTGCGGCGCGGGGCGACCGCGAAGATGCCGATCATGGCGGTGAGCACACCGATGGCCGGCACCAGGAGCGGGAAGGCGAGACCCGCGTCCCCGAAGGCCGCCTTGCCGAGGATCAGCGCGGCGACCAGGGTCACCGCGTACGACTCGAAGAGGTCGGCCGCCATGCCCGCGCAGTCGCCGACGTTGTCGCCCACGTTGTCGGCGATGGTCGCGGCATTGCGCGGGTCGTCCTCCGGAATGCCCTGTTCGACCTTGCCGACCAGGTCGGCGCCGACGTCGGCGGCCTTGGTGAAGATGCCGCCGCCGACACGCATGAACATGGCGATCAGAGCGGCACCGAGGCCGAATCCTTCGAGCACCTTCGGCGCGTCGGCCGCGTACACCAGCACCACACAGGAGGCGCCGAGCAGGCCGAGCCCCACCGTGAACATGCCGACCACGCCGCCCGTGCGGAAAGCGATCTTCATGGCTTTGTGCGAGACGGCGGTGAGATCCTTTGCCGGCTCGCCTTCCGCCGGGGTGGCTTCCCGTGCCGCCGCGGCGACACGGACATTGCTGCGTACGGCGAGCCACATGCCGATATAGCCGGTGCCCGCCGAGAAGGCCGCGCCGATCAAGAAGAAGATCGATCGGCCGGCGCGTTGATTCCAGTCGTCCGCGGGCAGCAACAGGAGCAGGAAGAACACCACGACGGCGAATACGCCGAGGGTGCGCAACTGCCGGGCCAGATAGGCGTTCGCACCTTCCTGGACCGCCGCCGCGATCTTCTTCATGCTGTCGGTGCCCTCGCCGGCCGCGAGTACCTGGCGCACCAGGATCCAGGCGACCACGAGCGCGGCCAGCGCCACGACGGCGATCACCGCGACCAGGACCCGGTTGTCGTCGGTCAGGACCGCGGCCGCGATGGTTGTGGGGTGACCCAACTGATGAGGGGTAGAAAGCCCCGCCATTCGTCCTCCTTGACGCTTGGGCTGAGCTCAAGATGTGGACGGATTCTAGGTACCCGCGAGTGATCTAAACAGGGGACGGTAAGCGGAATTGGCCTTCTCGTGCTCTTCAGCAAATGATCGAGGTCACGCCGACGAACCCGAAAGTGGTAACGCCCTAAAAGCATTGACGATCACCACTGGCCTATTCGGCGCTTGATCAAATTATCGGGCGATCCGCCGGGGCATTGATCGTGAATTCTTTCACGAATTCGGCGACCGGATGACATCCGAAGGAAAATAACAAGAAGGGCCCTGCTCAGCAGGGCCCTTCTCGTGATCGGGTGACTCTCAGGTGAGTGCGACTCCGGGCGGGGTGGTCGGCCAGGTCATGCGGATCAGGCCGCCGTGCTCCCCGGCGGTGACCTCCACGTCGTCGACGAGACCACTGATGACCGCGAGGCCCATCTCGTCCTCCTCGGCCTCCACGTCCGCGTCCGACGCCACACCGGTCGCCCGGTCGACGGGGACGGAACGGGGTGCCTCGTCGCCGACCTCGATGGAGAACTGTTTCTCCTCCTCGATCAGCGCCACCCGCACCGGCTCGGTGATGCCGGCGCTCTGGTGCAGACCAACAGCGCGGGAACAGGCCTCGCCGACGGCCAGCCGGACCTCGTCCAGGACGGCCTCGTCCACTCCGGCCCTGCGTGCCACCGCCGCCGCCACCAGTCGGGCGGTGCGGACGTGCTCGGGCAGCGCGCTGAAGCGGAGTTCAACGGTGGCCATACGTCCCCCTCGGAACTACAGGCGTGCGGTAGGGGGCCGGATCGCCGAAAACCCGGCCCCCCGATGAATTGCGTCCGCCACGGGCCTGCGACCCGTGAACGGCTGCCGGCACGAGCACGCGGGCCCGAGCGGGCGGGGGCGACACGGGCTTGCGTACAGCTCTGTACGAGCCCGTGTCGGAGGCCGACCGGACGGCGCGGACCGATCTGCGGTCCGGAAGCCGTCGGCCGGCCCGGGTCAGTCGGTGGCCGCCACCGCTTCCTCGACCGAGGTGTGGATCGGGAACACCTTGGTGAGACCGGTGATTCGGAAGATCTTCAGAATGCGCTCCTGGTTGCAGACCAGGCGCAGCGAGCCCTCATGGGCTCGCACCCGCTTCAGGCCGCCGACCAGTACGCCGAGCCCGGTGGAGTCGAGGAAGTCCACGCCCTCCATGTCAACGACGAGGTGGAAATTCCCGTCGTTCACCAGCTCGACCAGCTGCTCGCGCAGCTTGGGCGCGGTATATACGTCGATTTCGCCACCGACCTCGACGACCGTACGATCGCCGACGGTACGGGTCGACAGGGACAGGTCCACGGATCCTCCAGCACCTTGCTATCGAGCGGGTCGCCCCTTGGGACACCTCGGCTTGCGGCCCCCGGGACGGTACGCCAGCCGCGATGGCATTCAATCACTTACCGGCAGGCGTGCACGACGCCTTGGCCCCATTGTCCGTCACGCCAGTGACACACTCGGTCCCGATGGCCATAAATCACCGATCCGATCGACCCTCGGTTCCGGCCGCGTCCGGGTTCTCTCCGGGCACGGTCCTGGACCGGCTCGCCTCCGGGCCGAGCCGGGCTTCGCGCATCACTCATACGGAGCACTTGCCCCCGCGGGCGGGTCGGCATGCCGTCTGGCCTGACCGGATTCGTTCGGAGGTTGTCGCCGCCGTGCAGGCGGGCGGCATCGAGCACCCCTGGGAACACCAGGCGCTGGCCGCCGAGCACGCCCTGGACGGCGACTCGGTGGTGGTCGCCACGGGCACCGCCTCCGGCAAGTCCCTGGCCTATCTCGTGCCGGTCCTCTCCACCCTCCTGGACGGCTCCGAGGCACCCAACGGCCGCGGCGCCACCGCCCTCTACCTGGCGCCCACCAAGGCACTGGCGGCAGATCAGTGCCGATCGGTGAAGGAACTTTCACAACCGCTGGGTACCGCCGTACGGCCCGCCGTGTACGACGGCGACACCCCGTACGAGGAACGGGAGTGGATCCGCCAGTACGCCAACTACGTGCTCACCAACCCGGACATGCTGCACCGCGGGATACTTCCCGGGCACGCCCGCTGGTCCTCCTTCCTGAAGTCGCTGAAGTACGTCGTCATCGACGAGTGCCACACCTACCGGGGCGTCTTCGGCTCGCACGTCGCCCAGGTGCTGCGCCGGCTGCGCCGCCTGTGCGGCCGCTACGGCGCCTCCCCGGTCTTCCTGCTGGCCTCCGCGACCGCCGCCGAGCCGGCCGTCGCCGCCCGCCGTCTCACCGGCCTGCCGGTCGTGGAGATCGCCGAGGACGCCTCCCCGCGCGGCGAGCTGGTCTTCGCCCTCTGGGAGCCGCCGCTGACCGAGCTGCACGGCGAGAAGGGCGCCCCGGTCCGCCGTACCGCCACCGCCGAGACCGCCGACCTGCTGACCGACCTCGCCGTGCAGGGCGTGCGGTCGGTGGCCTTCGTGCGCTCCCGGCGCGGCGCCGAGCTGATCGCCCTCATCGCCCAGGAACGGCTCGCCGAGGTGGACCGTTCCCTCGCCCGGCGTGTCGCGGCCTATCGCGGCGGCTACCTCCCCGAGGAGCGGCGCGCCCTGGAACGCGCGCTGCACTCCGGGGAACTCCTCGGACTTGCCGCCACCACGGCCCTGGAGCTGGGCGTGGACGTCTCCGGGCTGGACGCCGTACTGATCGCCGGTTACCCGGGTACGAGGGCCTCTGTGTGGCAGCAGGCGGGTCGCGCGGGCCGCTCCGGGCAGGGCGCCCTCGCGGTCCTGGTGGCCCGCGACGACCCGCTGGACACGTTCCTCGTCCATCATCCCGAGGCCCTGTTCGACCAACCGGTGGAATCGACGGTCCTCGACCCCGACAACCCGTACGTCCTCGCCCCGCACCTGTGCGCGGCCGCGGCCGAGATCCCGCTCACCGACGACGACCTCGACCTGTTCGGTCCCGCCTGCAAGGAGCTGCTGCCGCAGCTGGAGGCCGCGAAGCTGCTGCGCCGCCGTACCAAGGCCTGGCACTGGACCCGGCGGGAGCGGGCCGCCGAGCTGACCGACATCCGCGGCGAGGGCGGCCGCCCGGTGCAGGTCGTCGAGGCGGGCACGGGACGGCTGCTCGGCACGGTGGACGCGAGCGCCGCGCACTCCACCGTCCACGAGGGCGCGGTCCACCTGCACCAGGGCCGCACGTACCTGGTGCGCTCCCTGGACCTGGAGGACTCGGTCGCCCTGGTCGAACAGGCCGAGCCGCCGTACTCCACGGTCGCCCGCGACACCACGGCCATCTCCGTCCTGGAGACCGGCATCGAGGTCCCCTGGGGCGACGGCCGCCTCTGCTACGGCTCCGTCGAGGTCACCAACCAGGTGGTCTCCTTCCTGCGCCGCCGGCTCATCACCGGCGAGGTGCTGGGCGAGACGAAACTCGATCTCCCGCCCCGGACGCTGCGCACCCGCGCGGTGTGGTGGACCGTCACCGAGGACCAGCTCGACGAGGCCCGGATCAACCCGGAGATCCTCGGCGGCGCCCTGCACGCCGCCGAACACGCCTCCATCGGCCTGCTCCCGCTCTTCGCGACCTGCGACCGCTGGGACATCGGCGGCGTGTCGGTCCCCCTGCACCCCGACACGCTCCTGCCGACGGTCTTCGTCTACGACGGTCACCCGGGCGGCGCGGGCTTCGCGGAGCGCGCCTTCCACACGGCCCGCGCGTGGCTCACGGCCACCCGGGAGGCGATCGCCGCGTGCGAGTGCGACGCGGGGTGCCCCTCCTGCATCCAGTCACCCAAGTGCGGGAACGGAAACGATCCGTTGCACAAGCGGGGGGCGGTGCGGCTGCTCACGGTGCTGCTGAAGGGGGCACCGGAGGAGAAGCCGGAGGAGGGCTAGCGGCGGTGGGGCCCGCTCTGGCCCGGACCTCCGCCGTGAACGGCCCACCACCCGACGCCGCCGTCACATCCGAGACGTCTCCCACGATCACGCACCGCGTCAGCCGCGCGCCCTGTGCTCGCGCGACGCGGTCAGCCCGGGCGCAGGCCGCGGTGGTCCCCTCGGCCCAGTGGTCCGCCGCCGCGAGGGCCGCCATGTCGGCACCCCCGGCCGCGCGGTGCCGGACCACGACAGCCTGCCCCAGCCCGAGCACCACGCCGAACACCACGCAGAGGACACCGATCGCGCCAACGCTCCAGACGGTGGCCGACCCCCGATCCGAATACCGGCGTCTCACGGCCCCGCCTCCTCCGCCAACGCCACCGCCGACTCCCGTACCTGGAACGGCAACCCGCCCAGCACCGGCGGCCTCGCCACCACCGTCACCCGCACCTGATCGCCCTCCCGGCCGATCGTGACCGTCGCCCCGTCCGGCGCCGCCTGCTTCGTCACGGTGACCACCGCGTCCTCGGCGTCCTGCCGCGCGGCGGCCCGCGCCCCGGTGCGGGCGGCGTCCACGCACCGGATCTGGGCGGCCACCACGAGCAGCCCCCACACCAGTGCCATCGTGAACGCCACCAGCACCGGCAGCACCACGGCCGCCTCCGCCGTCACGAACCCGCGGTCCGCCCCGCGCCCTTGCTCACATCCGCGCACTGAGGGCTCGTTTCACGATGTTCTGGAGCTCCGCACTGACCTGCCCGCTTGTCACGACCGCGTAGAGGACCGCCGCGAACCCGACGGCGGCGATGATCCCCATCGCGTACTCGGACGTGACCATTCCCGCGTCCCCGCGCAGCAGCTTCCGCATCTTCTGGTACATCTCGACTCCCTTGAATCCCTTGAATCCAGTGATCAGTTCCTGTTTGACGGCCCGTTGTCGCCCCTGGTCATCCACCACCCCCTCGCAGAACCCCGCCCGCCAGCCCGATCACCACGGGCAGGACCCCGACCGCGATGAACGCGGGCAGGAAACACAGCCCCACCGGCGCGGAGATCAGCACGGCCGCCCGCCGCGCCCGCGCGGTCGCGCTCCTCGCCCACTCCGCGCGGGCGTCCGCGGCGAGCCGCGCGACCGGGGTGGCCGCCGGCAGTCCGGACTCATCGGCGCGCTCCAGCAGCCGGGCCAGGGCTGCGGCACCCGGCAGGGCCGCCAACCGACGCCAGGCCTCGGCCGGTTCGCCGCCCAGCCGGACCTCCGCCGCACCCCGCGCAAGCCCTTCCCCGACGGGTCCGCCGAGCGCCTCGCCGACGGCCTGGGCGGCCTCCACCGGGCCGGCCCCGGCGGCGATGCAGGCGGCCAGCAGGTCGGAGGCGAGCGGGAGTTGGCGAGCGGCCCGGGACGCCTCGGCCTGCGCCGCTCGTCCCGCGTCCCCCTCTCGGCGCCGCCACTGCCACAGCCCCACGGCGACGCCCAGCCCCAGCAGCACCCCGACGACCCCACCGACCAGCACCCAGCCGCCGCACACCACACCGACCACCGGCAGCCACCCGCGGACGGCAGCTCCGACGCCGGACCGCCGCTCCGGCATCTCCAGGGCCAGCAGTTCGGCCACCCTGCGCCGGACCCGGCGCCCGCGCCTGGCCCGCTCCAGCCGCCACGCCGACCAGCCCAGGGCCAGCAGCGCCGCGACCGTCACCCCCAGCCTGTGGACGACCTCCGCGCTCATGCCGCCTCAGCTCCCCGCACGATCCGGGCCGCCCACCACATCCCGGCGCCCTCGAACGCCGCTCCGACGACCAGGCAGCCCAGCCCGGCCCCGGTGTGCAGCAGGACGCGCAGCGGGTCGGCGCCCATGGCCGAGCCGAGCAGGAGACCGAGGGCGGGCAGCGCGGCGAGCAGCACCGTGGTGGCCCGGGCGCCGGACAACTGGGCGCGCAGGTCGGCGCGCTGGTCCCGTTCGGCGCGCAGGGCCGCGTCCAGGCGGTCGAGGCCTGCGGCGAGCCCGGCGCCCTGGTCGACGGCCACCCGCCAGCAGGCCGCGAGCCCCAGCAGGCCGTCGGCGCCCGGCCGGCGTGCGGCCGTCGCGAGCGCGCCCGGCACGTCCCCGCCGAAGCGTGCCGCCGCGACCACGGCCGCCTGGGCCTCGCCCAGCCCGCCGGAGTCCCGGGCGGCCCGCAGCAGCGCCTCGCCGGGCTGCCGTCCCGCGCGCACCTCACCGGCGAACGCCCCGCACAGCGCGATCACCGCGTCGGCGTGCGCCTGCCGGACCCGCCTCGCCTGCCGGGCCAGCCGCAGCCGGCGCAGCACCGGCACCCCGGCCGCCCCCGCGAGGGCGGGAAGCACCGAGGCTGCGAGGAGGGCCAGCACGATGCCGACGGTCAGGACCCACCACTCACTCCGCCAACGGCCGCACAGCCGCCGCAGCTCTCCGACCGTCTGCTCCCAGGAGGGGGGTCCGGCGGCCACCGCCCCGCCCCCGGCGAGCAACAGTCGCGCCCGCCGTACCTCGCGCTGCCGTTCGGCGAGGAGCCACGCCATGACCCCGCCGCACACCACGGCCGCACCGACTGTCATCTCACCCATCACACAAACCCCTTCCAACTCACAGACCACTCAGGTCACTTCGAACCGGGCGACTCGGCCATCCCGGACCGGCTGACTCGGTCGCTTCCGACCGGGCGACTCGGCCACTCCGGACCCACGGATCAACCGGTCACTTCGAACCCACAGATGGCTCAGATCACTTCGGACTCACAAACCACTGACGTCACTTCGCAGCAGTCCCCGCAGCCGCTCCCACCCCGGCTCGCGCGCGAAGGCCTCCGTACCCCAGCGCAGCGCCGGTACCGTCCGCACCAGCCCCGAGGGGTCCCGCTCCAGCACGTGCACCTCGGCGATCCGCCGCCGGCCCGTGCGGTCCCGTACGAGGTGCAGCACCACCGACAGCGCGGCCGCCAACTGGCTGTGCAGGGCGGCCCGGTCGAGCCCGGCGGCCGTACCGAGCGCCTCCAGGCGGGCGGGGACGTCCGCGGCCGCGTTGGCGTGCACCGTGCCGCAGCCGCCCTCGTGCCCGGTGTTGAGCGCGGCCAGCAGGTGCACGACCTCGGGGCCCCGCACCTCGCCGACGACCAGCCGGTCGGGACGCATCCGCAGCGCCTGGCGGACCAGGTCCTCCAGGGTGACCAGGCCGGCGCCCTCCTGGTTGGCGGGTCTGGTCTCCAGCCGTACGACGTGCGGGTGTTCGGGCCTGAGCTCCGCCGAGTCCTCGGCGAGCACGATCCGCTCCCCCGGGCCCACCAGGCCGAGCAGCGCGCTCAGCAGGGTCGTCTTGCCGGTGCCGGTGCCGCCGCTGACCAGGAACGAGAGCCGGGCCGCCAGGAGCGCGCGCAGGATCCGGTCGCCGCCCGGTGGCACGGTCCCGGCCGCCACCAGTTCGTCGAGCGTGAACGCCCGAGGTCGCACCACCCGCAGGGACAGGCAGGTGCAGCCGACCGCCACCGGGGGCAGGACCGCGTGCAGGCGGGTGCCGTCGGGCAGCCGGGCGTCCGCCCAGGGCCGTGCGTCGTCCAGGCGCCGGCCGGCCACCGCGGCCAGCCGCTGCGCGAGGCGCCGTACGGCCGCCGCGTCCGGGAAGGTGACCGGGGTCAGTTCCAGGCCGCCACCGCGGTCCACCCAGACCCGGTCCGGGGCGGACACCAGGACGTCGGTGACCGTGGGATCGGCGAGCAGGGGTTCCAGGGGGCCGCTGCCGACCAGTTCGGAGCGCAGTCGCTCGGCCGCGCCGAGGACTTCGGCGTCGCCGAGCACCCGGCCCTGTGCGCGCAGCGCCTGCGCCACGCGCGCGGGGGTCGGTTCGGCGCCGCTCTCGGCCAGCCAGCGCCGGACCCCGTCGAGCAGGGCCGGGCCGTCCGCGCCCGCGGTGCCGGGCCTCATACGCCACCCGCCTCGACCAGCGTGCGCTCCCAGAAGCCCTTGCAGAAGCGGGCCAGCGGTCCGCGCGCGAGGGACCCGGGCGGTTTCCGGCCCGGACGGGACAAGCCGGGTTCGACGGGTACTTCGCCGGCCAGCGGCAGGCCGAGCAGCCGGGCCACCTCGCGGTCGTCCAGTCCCGACGCGTACGGGCCCCGTACCGCCACCCGCAGATCGCGCACGACCATGCCGACGGTGGCCGCGACCCGGCCGGCCGCCGCGATCGCGCGGAGTTCGGCGGGGACCACCAGGACGGCGAGGTCGAGCTGGGTGAGGACCTCGGCGACCTCGTCGTCCAGGCGGCGCGGGAGGTCGACGACGACCGTGCCGCCGCGCCTGCGGACCGCGGCGAGCACCGCGCGGACGGCGGGCGGCGGGATGGCCACGCTGTCGCCGCGGTCCCAGCTGAGGATCCGCAGCGAGTGCTGTTCCGGCAGCGACTCCTCCAAGGCGCCGCTGCCGAGCCGGCCGCGCGAGGCGGCGAACGCGGGCCAGCGCAGGCCCTCGGCCGTCTCGGCGCCGAGGAGTACGTCGATTCCGCCGCCCAGTGGATCCGCGTCCACGAGGAGGGTGCGCAGTCCCTCCCGCGCGGAGGTGACGGCGAGCGCACAGGCCAGCGTGGAGGCACCGGCCCCGCCCCGGCCGCCGATCACCCCGACAGTGAGGGCCGGGCGGCCCACGCCCTCCACGACATCGGCGATCCGGTCCACCAGCCACTGCTCGCCGTCGGGCAGCATCAGGACATGGTCGGCGCCGATCTCCACGGCGCGTTTCCACACATCGGGGTCGTCCTGGTCCTGGCCGACCAGCACCACCCCGCGTCGGCGCGCGGCACCGCGCACCCGGCGCGCGGCGTCGTCGCCGACCAGGACGAGCGGAGCGGACTCCCAGCCGCCGCCGCGTTCCGGTACCCCGTGGTGGACCTCGGGTTTCGCGCCGGCCGCCGCGCACAGGCGCAACAGGTCGTCGAGGAGTTCGGCGTCCTCGGTGACGATCATCGGGCGTCCGGGCCGTCCCTGGGCGGCGGACGGTGGTTCGTGGGTGACAGTTCCGGCCACGTGAGCTTCCCCCTTGGCTGCGTTCTTGCGCGCGGCCTCCGGGGCCACGCGATTCCCATACGTGTGAAGAACCGGCAAGCGGCCTCCATATGCACGGCCGACAGAAACCGGCCATTGGCGCCCGGCAATCGGAACCGGCCATGAACTCGCCGCCGCCGGAGCGCGCTGGAATCACGGTGCAACGAACCCGTAAATCGTGTGGATCTTGGTCCAAAACTGTGGACAACTCGATGGTTGTGAATATCGCTGTCACCCATACCGGTGAGGCCCGTTCCGGGCTCTGCGCGACTTCCACAGAGCAGCGTCACGACTACCCAGCGTGACGGATCATGGGTACGCGAAAGGGGCGGCAGCAGCCGCCCGACCAAGGCTTCAGGACCCGGAGAAGAGAGGAAAAATGCGTCCGGACATGCGACGACCCCCACCGGGGGGGAGAGTGGGGGTCGTCTCCACGGCCGACTCGGGGGGGGAGGAGCCGGACCGGGTTAGCACGGTCGCGAACGATCCGTGACTTCCATGGTGTACCCGAGAGCCCTCTCAGGCAAACCCACGCGCCCCACCTTACGCCGAATGGTGGGCGCCTATGCTCGGGGACGTGGAAAACCACTCCTTGCCCCGCACAGCGGCCTTCTTTGACCTGGACAAGACGGTCATTGCGAAGTCGAGCACGCTCACCTTCAGCAAGTCGTTCTACCAAGGCGGTCTGATCAACCGCAGGGCGGCGCTGCGCAACGCGTACTCCCAGTTCGTGTTCCTGGTCGGCGGTATGGACCACGATCAGATGGAACGCACCCGCGCGTACCTGTCCGGTCTCGTCCGTGGCTGGAATGTCCAGCAGGTCAAGGAGATCGTCGCCGAGACCCTGCACGACCTGATCGACCCGATCATCTACGACGAGGCCGCCTCCCTCATCGAGGCCCATCACCGGGCCGGCCGGGACGTCGTCATCGTGTCCACCTCGGGCGCCGAGGTGGTCGAGCCGATCGGCGAACTGCTGGGCGCCGACCGAGTGGTGGCCACCCGCATGGTCGTCGGCGACGACGGCTGCTACACCGGCGAGGTGGAGTACTACGCCTACGGCCCGACGAAGGCCGAGGCGGTCCGGGAGCTGGCCGCCTCCGAGGGATACGACCTGGACCGCTGCTACGCGTACAGCGACTCGGCGACCGACCTGCCGATGCTCCGGGCCGTCGGGCATCCGCACGCGGTGAACCCGGACCGGACCCTGCGCCGTGAGGCACTCGCGCGCGGCTGGCCGATCCTGGACTTCCACCGTCCGGTCCGGCTCAAGCAGCGGATCTCCACACCTCCGCGCCCGGCCCTGGTCGCCGCGGCCGCGATAGGAGCGGCGGCCGCCACCGCGGGCCTGGTCTGGTACGCGAGCCGGCGCCGGAACTCGGTCGCCTGAACCGGCACACCATCCCCATTTCACCCGTTCGGCCCAACAATATCCCTTTAGTACCCCTCAGTAAGCCTTTGAACCTAAAAGTAAAGAACTGCAGGCAGGGGTTCCGCTTGCTCCGGGCTTGCAGTACAAAGGGGTTAGCGGCCCGCGAGACCGAAGGACATCCGAGAGGATCACCTTTAAAACGCATTTGGCCCCACGGACCCAGCATGGACACCGGGCACCCACGCGACGTCGACCCGTCGATTACGGGCCAGCCGCACCAGGTGACGGGCAAAGTACCCGACCTGATGGGCGACATTTCGAGGACGCTTGGTAACCCGGTGAACATGCCAGCGGCGGTACGAGAACTCGTACCGCCGCAACCCGTCTCCGCAGCCGTCCGGCCGCTCCAGGGGCTTTACGCCGCCCCGCGCTGCAACGCCTCGCACACCGCCGTCGACTCCCGCGCGCCCAGCTCCACCGCGCGGCCGCAGTGCGCGATCCAGGCCGCCATGCCCTCCGGAGTGCCCGAGACATAGCCGTCCAGGGCAGCCAGGTAGGAGGCACGGCCCAGTTCGGCGTGGCCGACCTCGGCGGGGCTGACCGACTTGGGGTCGAGGCCGCTGCCGATCAGCACGATCCGCTCGGCAGCGCGCGCGACCAGCCCGTTGTTCGCGGTGAAGGGCCGCAGCGCGAGCAGCTCGCCGTGCACCACGGCGGCCGTCACCAGCGCCGGCGCGGAACTCCCCGCGATGATCAGCTCGGAGAGTCCGTCGAGGCGCCCCGACACCTCGTCGGCGTCCGGCAGCGGCAGCTCGATGAGCGGCTCGTCGACACCTTCACCGGACCTGCGCGGCCGGCCCACCTCGTCGCCGCCGGTCGCGGCCGCCACCAGGTGCAGCCGGGCCAGCACCCGCAGCGGTGACTGCCGCCAGATGGACAGCAGTTGGCCCGCCTCGGCGGTCAGCCGCAGGGCCGCACCCACCACGCGCGCGTCGTCGTCGACACCGAAGTCGGAGCGCCGCCGGACCTCCTCCAGCGCCCAGTCGGCACCGGACAGCGCCGCACTGCCCCGGGCGCCGCGCAGCGCGGCCTCGGAGGTGACGGCGTTGCTGCGGCGCCGCATGACCCGGTGCCCGTAGACCCGGTCCACGGCCTTGCGCACGGACTCCACGGACTCGGCCACACCGGGCAGCGAACCCAGGGCCGCGAGCGGATCGGCGGTCGCACGTGTCGTACTCATGAGTACGACCCTACGCACCCCCGGCCCGCCACTCCACGAAGGAGTGGTCTTCTTCACTCCACCTGACACATACAGCTATCACGCGACTACCCTTCGTGAACATGAAAATTGCTTTCGTCGGGAAGGGCGGCAGCGGCAAGACCACGCTCTCCTCCCTGTTCATCCGCCATCTCGCGGCCGCCGGTGCGCCGGTCGTCGCCGTCGACGCCGACATCAACCAGCACCTGGGCCCCGCGCTCGGCCTCGACGAGAGGGAGTCGGCGGCGCTGCCCGCGATGGGCGCGCGGCTCTCCGCGATCAAGGACTACCTGCGCGGCAACAACCCGCGCATCGCCTCGGCCGCGACGATGATCAAGACCACCCCGCCCGGCGAGGGCTCGCGGCTGGTCCGGGTACGGGAGCCCAATCCGGTGTACGACGCCTGTGCGCGCCCGGTGGAACTCGACGGCGGCGCCGTCCGTTTGATGGTCACCGGGCCCTTCACGGACGCCGACCTGGGGGTCTCCTGCTACCACTCCAAGACGGGAGCGGTGGAACTGTTCCTGAACCACCTCGTCGACGGCCCCGACGAGTACGTCGTGGTCGACATGACGGCGGGTTCGGACTCCTTCGCCTCCGGCATGTTCACCCGCTTCGACATCACGTTCCTCGTCGCCGAGCCGACCCGGAAGGGGGTCTCCGTCTATCGCCAGTACAAGGAGTACGCCCGGGACTTCGGCGTCGTGCTGAAGGTCGTCGGCAACAAGGTGCAGGGGCAGGACGACATCGACTTCCTCCGCACGGAGGTCGGGGACGACCTGCTGGTCACGGTCGGGCACTCGGACTGGGTGCGCGCCATGGAGAAGGGCCGCCCGCCCCGGTTCGAGCTCCTGGAGGACACCAACTCCCGTGCCCTGCGCACCCTCAAGGTCGCCACCGACGCGACGTACGAGCTGCGGGACTGGGAGCGGTACACCCGGCAGATGGTCCACTTCCACCTGAAGAACGCCCAGTCGTGGGGCAACGAGCGCACCGGGGCCGACCTGGCGGCGCAGATCGACCCCGGCTTCGTGCTCGGCGAGGGAGTGGCGGCGTCCGTCTGACGGAGGTGGGCACTCCGCCGGCGGGGCGCCGACTCCCGCCCGTCGCCTACTGCTTGACCGCCGGCGCCCCGGGCACCCCCTTCGGCGCCGGGGCGGGACGGCCGGAGAGGAAGGACGCCCAGCCCTGACGCGGGGCCTCGCCCACGTCCAGGGTGCGCAGCCTCGCCAGAACCTGCGGGTCCTGGGCGTCCAGCCAGTCGGCCAGCTGATGGAAGGAGACGCAGCGCACCTCGGGCTTGTTGCAGACATTCTCGACGACCTCGTCGAGGGCCCGCATGTAGGTGCCGCCGTTCCAGGACTCGAAGTGGTTGCCGATGACGAGCGGCGCGCGGTTGCCGTTGTAGGCCCGGTTGAAGCCCTGGAGCAGCCCGTCACGCATCTGGTCGCCCCAGTAGTCGTACTTGTCGGGGTCGCCCTGGGTCGAGGTGCCGGACTGGTTGACCATGAAGTTGTAGTCCATGGTCAGCTGCTCGAAG
The DNA here is from genome assembly GCF_042716195.1 of Streptomyces sp. NPDC058683. Classification (NCBI taxonomy): domain Bacteria; kingdom Bacillati; phylum Actinomycetota; class Actinomycetes; order Kitasatosporales; family Streptomycetaceae; genus Streptomyces; species Streptomyces sp. NPDC058683. The sequence continues at coordinate 22,828 of NZ_JBHXSK010000029.1, read as the reverse complement.
GAGTGGCCGGGGAAGGGAACGAGCTGCATCGACAGGTCCCACAGCCCCTCCCTCTTCTTGGGCCAGATCTGGTCGTTGACACCGCTGGTGTCGTAGCGGAAGCCCAACTGGCTCGCCGCCTTCATGAAGTTCTTCTGTCCCTCCAGGCAGGGGGTGCGGGCGCCGATGAGCTCCTTGTCGTAGTCGAAGGGCAGCGGTGAGGCGTTCTTCATGCCCGTGTTGGTCTTCCAGTTCTTCACGAACTGCTTGGCCTGGGCGATCTCGCTCTTCCACTCCGCCACCGACCACTCGCCGACACCCCCGTCGGGGCCGCAGAAGTGCCCGTTGAAGTGGGTGCCGATCTCGTTGCCCTCCAGCCAGGCCAGCCGCAGCTGCCTGACAGTGTCGGAGATGCCCTGCTCGTCGTTGAAGCCGATCTCGGAGCGGCCGGGCGAGTGCTGCGGGGGGCGGTAGAGGTCACGTTTCTCCTCGGGCAGCATGTAGACGCCGCTGAGGAAGTACGTCATGGTCGCGTTGTTCTCCTTGGAGACCTTGCGGAAGTGCGAGAACAGCTTTTGGCTGTCCTCGCCCGCGCCGTCCCACGAGAACACCACGAACTGCGGGGGCTTCTCACCGGGCTGGAGCTTCTCCGGCCGGGGCAGATGCGGCTGCGCCCCGGTGTACGCGGTGGAACCGTCGCCGATCAGACGGACCACGCTCTGGGGCGCCGGCGCTCCCTTCTGCGGCCCGGACGCCCCTTCCTTGGTATTGGTGCCGGTCGCGCAGCCCGCCAGCGACGCGGCACAGGCCGCGGCGGTCACGGCGCCGACGGCGATCCTCTGGGTGGCGGCCAATTCCGCCCACCTTCTTCCTTCTCTCGGCGAACGCCGATCACGGCGTTTTATGGCGGTGTGCCGGGTATGTGCCGACAGCGCCGCCAAGGTCGCATAGGACCGAGAGAGGGATTAATACGACAAGCCGATGAACTGCTCACTTCACCCATGAAGGTGAAGAGGTGCCCCATTTGCGCAGTAAATCCATGCTTGACCTTTACTCTGCATTACGATTCGTTTACCGATTGTTGATTCATCCCGCCACTGCACGCCGTGACCCACGGCCGCGACCGAGCCCCAGCCCGCCGGCGAGGGGACCCCCTGATCCGCGACCGCGCTGCCCCGGAGGAGACGGGAAACATGTCATCAGCCTGCGTACCCACCCACCCCGAGAGCCTCGGCCTGGCCAAGGCCGGAGCCCGGGCCGGAGCCACAAGTCCCCAGCAGACCAAGGGCGCCGACCGACCACCGAGCCCGCCCACGCCCCCGCGCCGCCGCTTCCGGGTCGAGGGCGCCGACCTGTCCGCGTCCGTCTCGGTGTTCCTGATCGCCCTGCCGCTGTCCCTCGGTATCGCCCTCGCCACCGGCGCCCCGCTCCAGGCCGGGCTGGTCGCGGCGGCCGTCGGCGGACTGGTCGTCGGGCGGCTCGGCGGCTGTCCGCTCCAGGTCAGCGGCCCGGCCGCCGGGCTCACCGTGGTCACCGCCGACCTGATCCACCGTTACGGCTGGCGGGCCACCTGCGGCATCACCGTCCTCGCCGGACTGGCCCAACTGGGCCTGGGCTGCCTGCGCGTGGCCCGCACCGCACTCGCCGTCAGCCCGGCCGTGGTGCACGGCATGCTCGCCGGCATCGGTGTCACCATCGCCGTCGCCCAGCTGCACATCGTCCTCGGCGGCAACCCGCAGAGCTCGGTCCTCGCCAATGTCCGGGCGCTGCCCGCCCAGTTGGCGAACCTGCACCCGGCCGCCGTGACGATGAGCGCACTGACCCTGGCCCTGCTGTTCGGCTGGCCCCGGATCCCCGGCAGAGCGGGCCGTCTGCTGCGCACGGTCCCGGCGGCCCTGGTCGCCGTCGCCGGTGCCACCGCGACCGCCTCGCTCACGGGGCTCGCTCTGCCCCGGGTCGACCTGCCGTCCTGGAGCAGCCATGCCCTGGCGGGGCTGCCCGAGGGGCCGGTGCTCGGCCTCGTCGCCGCCGTGCTCACCACCACGCTGGTGTGCAGCGTGCAGTCGCTGCTCGGCGCGGTCGCCGTGGACAAGCTCGTGGCCGGCCGCCCCGGACTCCAGTCCCGGGTCGGCCGGTCCGGCCTGGACCGCGAGCTGCTCGGTCAGGGCGCCGCCAACATCGTCTCCGGGACGCTCGGCGGACTGCCGGTCGCGGGAGTCGCGGTGCGCAGTTCGGCGAATGTGCAATCCGGTGCCGTGAGCCGGAACTCCACGATGCTGCACGGCGTTTTCGTAGTAGTCGCCGCGCTGCTGATGGTCCCGGTCCTGGATCTCATCCCACTCGCCTCGCTCGCCGCCCTGGTGATGGCCGTCGGCATCCAGATGGTGTCCCTGCACCACATCCGCACGGTGACCCGCCACCGTGAGGTCGCAGTGTACGTCGTCACCACACTCGGCGTGGTGGTCGTCGGCGTCCTGGAGGGCGTGCTCCTCGGGGTCGCCGTGGCCGTCGCCGTCGCCCTGCACCGCCTCGCCCGCACCCGTATCACCCATGAGGAGAAGGGGGGAGTCCATCGCGTACATGTAAGAGGTCAGCTGACGTTCCTCGCCGTGCCCCGGCTCAGCAGGGCCCTGCATCTCGTACCCCAAGGCGCCCACGCCGTCGTGGAGTTGGACGGTTCGTTCATGGACCACGCGGCGTACGAGTCACTGCGGGACTGGCGCAGGGCCCACACCGCGCAGGGCGGCTCCGCCGAACTGACCGGCTGCCGGGTGGGCGTGCGCTCACCGGGGTACGGCCGAGGACCGGAGGACGAGGACGGTCGCGAGCCCCGTGCGAGTCACGGCCAGGAACCGGGCCTCGCTGACGGACCGGGCCTCGCTCATGGAACGGGCCTCGATCACGGACCGGGCCTCGTCAGGTCCGGCCTCGCCCGGTGGGGCGGCGGCAGGACGGACGGTGCCGGTCATGAACTCGCCCGTGGGATCAGCGCGTTCCAGCGCGACACCGCGCCCCTGGTGCGGGAGGAGCTGGCCCGGCTGGCGCGCGAGGGGCAGCGGCCGTCGCAGCTCTTCCTCACCTGCGCCGACTCCCGGCTCGTCACGTCGATGATCACCTCCAGTGGTCCGGGTGACCTGTTCGTGGTCCGCAACGTCGGCAACCTGGTCCCCCTTCCGGGTGAGGAGAACGGCGACGACTCGGTGTCGGCCGCGATCGAGTACGCGGTGGACGTGCTGAAGGTGCGGTCCATCACGGTGTGCGGGCACTCCGGGTGCGGGGCGATGCAGGCGCTGCTGAGTTCCGGGTCGCAGGGCGGCACGAGTCCGCTCGGACGCTGGCTGCGGCACGGGCTGCCGAGTCTGGCGCGGCTGGCCGACGACGGCTGGCCGGGGGTCCGGCTGTCCGGACGGGCGGCGGCGGACACCACGGAGCGGCTCTGTCTGACCAATGTGGTCCAGCAGCTGGAGCATCTGCGGGCGCACGACTCGGTGGCGCGGGCGCTGGCGGCCGGTGAGCTGGAGCTGCATGGGATGTACTTCCATGTGGGCGAGGCGCAGGCGTACCTGCTGCGCCGGGCCGAAGGCGAAGAAGAGGGAGAGGTCTTCGAGGGGGTACCGGGCGCGGAGGAGCTGCGCAGTCCGGCCTGAGGAAGGGCGGCGGGGGCCTGTCGGCGCCGTCCAGGCCGGCACCGGCAGGCCCGCGCCTCCTGCCCCGTCCGACAGGTCTAAACCAATTATCTGACGGCCCTTGTCACCGGACCCCAGGTCTGATGAGCTGTGGCCCGGGACACAACGGACACCCTTGGAAAGGGAGATGTCGTGAGCAACGAAAGCCTGGCCAACCTCTTGAGGGAGGAGCGACGCTTCGCGCCGCCCGCTGACCTGGCCGAGAACGCCAATGTCACGGCCGAGGCGTACGAACAGGCCAAGGCTGACAGGCTCGGCTTCTGGGCCGAGCAGGCCCGCCGGCTGACCTGGGCCAAGGAGCCGACCGAGACGCTGGACTGGTCGAACCCGCCGTTCGCGAAGTGGTTCAAGGACGGCGAGCTCAATGTCGCGTACAACTGCGTGGACCGGCATGTGGAAGCCGGCAACGGCGACCGGGTCGCCATCCACTTCGAGGGCGAGCCCGGCGACAGCCGCGCGATCACCTATGCCGAGCTGAAGGACGAGGTCTCCAAGGCGGCGAACGCCCTGCTGGAGCTGGGAGTCCGCAAGGGCGACCGGGTCGCGGTCTACATGCCGATGATCCCGGAGACGGCGATCGCGATGCTCGCCTGCGCCCGGATCGGCGCCGCGCACTCGGTGGTCTTCGGCGGCTTCTCGGCGGACGCGCTCGCCACCCGTATCCAGGACGCGGACGCCAAGGTCGTCATCACCTCCGACGGCGGCTACCGGCGCGGCAAGCCGTCCGCGCTCAAGCCGGCCGTGGACGAGGCGGTCGGCAAGGCCGGCAACGTCGAGCATGTGCTGGTCGTCCGGCGCACCGGGCAGGAAGTGGCCTGGGACGACACGCGGGACGTGTGGTGGCACGAGGTCGTGGAGCGACAGTCGGCCGAGCACACGCCCGAGGCCTTCGACGCCGAGCACCCGCTGTTCATCCTCTACACGTCCGGTACGACGGGTAAGCCCAAGGGCATCCTGCACACCTCGGGCGGCTACCTCACCCAGGCGTCGTACACCCACTGGGCGGTGTTCGACCTCAAGCCGGAGACGGACGTGTACTGGTGCACGGCCGACGTCGGCTGGGTGACCGGCCACTCGTACATCGTGTACGGGCCGCTGGCCAACGGCGCGACGCAGGTGATGTACGAGGGCACCCCGGACACCCCGCACCAGGGCCGGTTCTGGGAGATCGTGCAGAAGTACGGGGTGACGATCCTGTACACCGCGCCCACCGCGATCCGGACGTTCATGAAGTGGGGCGACGACATCCCCGCGAAGTTCGACCTGAGCAGCCTGCGGGTGCTGGGTTCCGTGGGTGAGCCGATCAACCCCGAGGCCTGGATCTGGTACCGCAAGCACATCGGCGCCGACAGGACCCCCATCGTGGACACCTGGTGGCAGACCGAGACCGGCGCGATGATGATCTCGCCGCTGCCGGGCGTCACCGCGACCAAGCCCGGTTCCGCGCAGACCCCGCTGCCCGGCATCTCGGCCACGGTGGTGGACGACGACGCGCGCGAGGTACCCAACGGCGGTGGCGGCTACCTGGTGCTGACCGAGCCGTGGCCGTCGATGCTGCGCACGATCTGGGGCGACGACCAGCGGTTCCTGGACACCTACTGGTCGCGTTTCGAGGGCAAGTACTTCGCCGGTGACGGGGCGAAGAAGGACGACGACGGCGACATCTGGCTGCTCGGCCGGGTGGACGACGTCATGCTCGTCTCCGGGCACAACATCTCCACGACCGAGGTGGAGTCGGCGCTGGTGTCGCACCCGTCGGTCGCCGAGGCGGCGGTGGTCGGCGCGGCGGACGAGACGACCGGGCAGGCGATCGTCGCCTTCGTGATCCTGCGCGGCACGGCGAACGCCGAGGACGAGGGCCTCGTCAACGAGCTGCGCAACCACGTCGGCGCCACGCTCGGCCCGATCGCCAAGCCCAAGCGGGTGCTGCCGGTGGCGGAGCTGCCGAAGACCCGCTCCGGCAAGATCATGCGCCGGCTGCTGCGCGATGTCGCCGAGAACCGCCAGCTCGGTGACGTGACGACGCTGACGGACTCGACGGTCATGGACCTCATCCAGGCGAAGCTCCCGGCGGCGTCGAGCGAGGACTGACCCCGGCCGACGGTCCGCATGGGGCGCCCGGCGCGAAACGCGCCGGGCGCCCTTTTTGCACCTACCGTGGGACTCACCTGGCAACTCTCGCCACACCTTAGGTAAACTAAGCAAAGTAGCGTGATCCTCAAGGTGTGCCGGGAAGTCTGGTCGGCAAGTAGCCCTGCCTTGCCCACCGACCGGAGGTCCCCGTGTCCGCGCCCCGCGCCACCCCCGCCCGCAAGGTCCTCGGCCGGCTCTCGCTGCCCGAGCGGACCTTCGTCGCGAACGCGCTGCGGACCGAGACCGTCGGCGGTGTGCTGCTGCTGATCGCCGCGATAGCCGCGCTGGTCTGGGCGAACATACCGGCGCTGCACCACAGCTACGAGACCGTCGGCGACTTCCACCTCGGCCCCGGCGCCCTCGGCCTGAACCTCTCCGTCGCCCACTGGGCCGCCGACGGCCTGCTCGCGGTCTTCTTCTTCGTCGCCGGCATCGAGCTGAAGCGAGAACTGGTGGCCGGGGATCTGCGGGATCCGAAAGCGGCCGTGCTGCCGGTGGTCGCCGCGCTGTGCGGCATGGTCGTACCGGCACTCGTCTACACCCTCACCAACCTCGCCGGCGGTGGCTCCACCCAGGGCTGGGCGGTGCCCACGGCCACCGACATCGCCTTCGCGCTGGCCGTGCTGGCCGTCATCGGCACCTCGCTGCCGAGCGCCCTGCGCGCCTTCCTGCTCACCCTCGCGGTCGTCGACGACCTGTTCGCGATCCTGATCATCGCGGTCTTCTTCACCGCCCGGATCGACTTCGCCGCGCTCGGCGGCGCGGTCCTGGGCCTCGCCGTCTTCTGGCTGCTGCTGAGGAAGGGCGTACGCGGCTGGTACGTGTACGTGCCGCTGGCGCTCGTCATCTGGGCGCTGATGTACAACAGCGGCGTGCACGCGACCATCGCCGGTGTCGCCATGGGCCTGATGCTGCGCTGCACCACCCGCAAGGGTGAGGAACACTCCCCCGGCGAGCACATCGAGCATCTGGTGCGGCCGTTGTCGGCGGGGCTCGCCGTGCCCCTGTTCGCGCTCTTCAGCGCCGGCGTGAAGGTGTCCGGAGGGGCGCTCGGGGATGTGTTCGGCAAGCCCGAGACGCTCGGGGTGGTGCTCGGGCTGGTGGTCGGCAAGACGGTCGGGATATTCGGCGGGACCTGGCTGACCGCCCGCTTCACCCGGGCCTCGCTCAGCGAGGACCTCGCCTGGGGCGACCTCTTCGCGGTCGCCTCGCTCGCCGGTATCGGCTTCACCGTGTCGCTGCTCATCGGCGAACTCGCCTTCGCCGGCGACGCCGTGCTCACCGACGAGGTCAAGGCCGCCGTGCTCACCGGCTCGCTGATCGCGGCCCTGTGCGCCACGGTGCTGCTGAAGATACGCAACACCCGCTACCGGCGGCTGGTCGAGGCCGAGGAGCGGGACGAGGACCTCGACGGCATCCCGGACGTCTACGAGCAGGACGACCCGGCGTACCACCTGCGGATGGCGGAGATCTACGACCGCAAGGCCGCCGAACACCGGCGGATAGCCGCCGAGAAAGCCGGGCAGGGCGCCCGGTAGGGGCCGGCCAGGTCCGCCGTGGGCAAGACGCGCGTGCCGAAGTGGCGGGCGGGGCAGGCGCGCAGGGCAACCGTCCGGCATGATCTGACGAGACGGTACAAAAGACGATGACAAGTACGCAGAGGGAGACCGCGATGAGCGCACCCGACGGCAGCCCGGTCGGTGCCGAACGCAGCATCGGCCAGTTGTTCGCCTCGGCCACGGCCGAGATGTCGGCGCTGGTGCACGACGAGATCGCGCTGGCCAAGGCCCAGCTGAAGCAGGACGTCAAGCGGGGCGCGACGAGCGGCGGCGCCTTCTCGGCGGCCGGTGTGCTCCTGCTGTTCTCCCTGCCGATGCTCAACTTCGCGCTGGCGTACGGCATTCGGACCTGGAGCCACTGGAACCTCGCGATCTGCTTCCTGCTCTCCTTCGCGGCGAACGTCCTGGTGGCCGTCGCCCTCGCGCTGATCGGCGTGGTGTTCGCGAAGAAGGCCAAGAAGGGCAAGGGTCCGCAGAAGGTGGCCGCGTCGGTGAAGGAGACGGCGGGCGTACTGCAGAACGCCAAGCCGCATCCGCGTCCGGCACTCCCCAGGGATGACGTGCCGGCCATCGAGGCTGTGGGACGCTCGTCGGTATGAGCGATCCCGCCCCCTCGGCCGTACGGCTCGAAGGCCCCTGGACCCATCGGGACGTCGCAGCGAACGGTGCGCGCTTCCACATCGCCGAACTCGGCGACGGCCCGCTGGTCATGCTGGTGCACGGCTTCCCGGAGTTCTGGTGGGCCTGGCGGCACCAGCTGGTCGCGCTCGCCGACGCGGGCTTCCGGGCCGTCGCCATGGACCTCAGGGGCGTCGGCGGCAGCGACCGGACCCCGCGCGGCTACGACCCGGCCAACCTCGCCCTCGACATCACCGGCGTGATCCGCTCCCTCGGCGAGCCCGACGCCGCGCTGGTCGGACACGACCTGGGCGGCTATCTGGCGTGGACGGCGGCCGCCATGCGCCCCAAGCTGGTACGACGGCTCGCAGTCGTGTCCATGCCGCACCCGCGGCGCTGGCGCTCGGCGATGCTCCGGGACCGCCGGCAGTCCGCCGCCGCCTCCTACATCTGGGGCTTCCAGCGGCCGTGGGTCCCCGAGCGGCAGCTCATCGCCGACGACGGTGCGCTGGTCGGCCGGCTGATCCGGGACTGGTCCGGGCCGCGGCTGCCCGAGGACGAGACGGTGGAGACCTACCAGCGGGCCATGTGCATCCCGTCCACCGCGCACTGCTCGATCGAGCCGTACCGCTGGCTGGTGCGCTCGATGGCCCGCCCGGACGGCATCCAGTTCAACCGCCGGATGAAGCGCCCGGTGCGCGTCCCGACGCTGCATCTGCACGGTTCCCTGGACCCGGTGGCCCGCACCCGCAGCGCGGCCGGCTCCGGCGAGTACGTCGAAGCCCCGTACCGCTGGCGGCTGTTCGACGGACTCGGACACTTCCCGCACGAGGAGGACCCGGCCGCGTTCTCCACCGAACTGGTCAACTGGCTGAAAGACCCCGAGCCCGATCGGTGACCGCGCCGATGCGCCCGGTATCCGGATCTGTACACCTGTTCTACGAACGGCCACATGCCCCGCGCATAGGCCGATTGAGGGCCACGCCGGAGGTTATCGACCTTGGGGCGGGGGCAGACGTCGGGGTATGGGCTGGACGCACGACTACAGTGACGCACCCCGCAACCGCCGTACGACAGGCGGTCTGAACTCCCATCGAGGAGCCGCCCCGCAGCTGCCGGGCACGGACCTCAGGGTGGGGATTCCGCACATCCTGCGGCGCCGGGCCCGCTGGGTCTCGGTCCGTCTGCGGCATACCCGCGCATGATCCCTCACAGTGCGCAGCTGTCGGTCCCGACCTGCTGATTCGCGGTACGGCCCCGGGCGATGTCCGCCTGGATCTCGTCGGCCGTGAGGGCGTACCCGGTGTCCGCGTCGTCCAGCGACTTCGCGAAGACGACCCCGTACACCTGGCCCTTGGGCGTGAGCAGCGGGCCGCCGGAGTTGCCCTGGCGGACGGTCGCGTACAGCGAGTAGACGTCACGGCGGACGGTGCCGCGGTGGTAGATGTCCGGTCCGTTGGCGGTGATGCGGCCGCGCACCCGGGCGGCACGGACGTCGTACGACCCGTTCTCCGGGAACCCGGCGACGATCGCGCTGTCGCTGGTCGCCGCGTCCCCGGTGGCGAACTTCAGGGCCTTCGCCGGCAGGTCCGGCACGTCGAGTACGGCGATGTCGCGCTGCCAGTCGTAGAGGACGACCTTGGCGTCGTACTTGCGGCCCTCGCCGCCGATCTGGACGGTGGGTTCGTCCACGCCGCCGACCACGTGCGCGTTGGTCATGACCCGGCGGTCGGCGAAGACGAAGCCGGTGCCCTCCAGGATCTTGCCGCAGCTCTGCGCGGTGCCCGTCACCTTGACGATGGACTGCTTCGCCGTGGTGGCCACCAGGCTGTTCGCGAGGGCGGGGTCGGGCGGTGAGACATCGGTGATCGGCTCGTTGGCGAAGGGGCTGAAGACCTGCGGGAAGCCGTTCTGCGCGAGGACCGCGGAGAAGTCCGCGAACCAGGTGTCGGCCTGGTTGGGCAGCGCTCTGGACACCCCGAGGAGCACCTTGGAGTTACGGACCTCCTTGCCGAGCGTCGGCAGTGTGGTGCCCGCGAGCGCGGAGCCGATCAGCCAGGCGACCAGCAGCATCGCCAGCACGTTGACCAGCGCGCCGCCGGTGGCGTCCAGGGCGCGGGCCGGGGACCAGGTGATGTACCGGCGCAGCTTGTTGCCCAGATGCGTGGTCAGGGCCTGGCCGACGGAGGCGCAGACGATGACGACGACCACGGCGACCACCGCGGCGGTCGTGCCCACCTCGGCGTTGTCGGTCACCGCGTCCCAGATCACCGGCAGGACGTAGACGGCGACGAGTCCGCCGCCCAGGAAGCCGATCACCGACAGGATGCCGACGACGAATCCCTGGCGGTAGCCGACGATCGCGAACCACACGGCGGCGACCAGCAACAGGATGTCCAGCACATTCACGGTGGACACCCTGTCATGACCGCCAGTCGAGCGGGACCAGCTTCTCGCGGTCCCAGGAGCGCTCCCATCCCGCGTAGTGCAGCAAGCGGTCGATCACCCCGGCCGTGAACCCCCACACCAAGGTCGATTCGACCAGGAATGCCGGACCTCGGTGGCCGCTGGGGTGCACGGCGGTGGCCCGGTTGGCCGGATTCGTGAGATCCGCCACGGGGACCGTGAAGACCCTCGCCGTCTCGTTCGGATCCACCACCCCCACCGGGCTCGGCTCGCGCCACCAGCCCAGCACCGGGGTGACCACGAAGTGGCTCACCGGGATGTACAGCTTGGGCAGCACCCCGAACAGCTGGACGCCGGCCGGATCGAGCCCGGTCTCCTCCTCGGCCTCGCGGAGAGCGGCCCGCAGCGGCCCGTCGGCCTTCGGGTCGCCGTCCTCGGGGTCGAGGGCGCCACCGGGGAACGAGGGCTGCCCGGCGTGCGAGCGCAAGCTGCCGGCCCGCTCCATGAGCAGCAGCTCCGGCCCCTGCTCGCCCTCGCCCTCGCCGAACAGGATCAGCACGGCCGACTGCCGTCCCGCGCCGTTCTCCGGCGGCAGGAAGCGGCTCAGCTGGACCGGCTGGACCGTCTCGGCGGCGCGCACCACCGGGTCCAGCCACTCCGGCAGACCGTCCTTGCTGAGCACCACGCCCGCGTGCGGATCCCCCGTGTGTGCCTTGCCGCCCTGTGTCATGGCATCCCCCGTCCTGCCCTGCTGCCCCCGCCTGCCCGTTCCAACGCCCGAAGACTCCTTGATCGTTCCGTTTCTCGCCCCTCAGAAGATCCCTAGGTCATGTCCCTGATGCGGCGCCCAGCGGCGGCGCCGGCCTGCCGCCCGCGTCCAGATACGCCTGCGGCGGCTTGAGGCGCTGGCCGGGGAAGCCGCCCTTCTCGTACTTGAGCAGCTTCTTCGCCTTCTCCGGGTCGGTCTCGCCCTCGCCGTAGGCCGGGCAGAGCGGCGCGATGGGACAGACCCCGCAGGCGGGCTTGCGGGCGTGGCACATCCGGCGGCCGTGCCAGATCACGTGGTGCGAGAGGTCGGTCCAGTCGCTCTTGGGGAACAGTGCACCGACGGCCGCCTCGATCTTGTCGGGGTCGGTCTCCGCGGTCCACCGCCAGCGGCGGACCAGGCGCTGGAAGTGCGTGTCCACGGTGATGCCGGGGCGCCCGAAGGCGTTGCCCAGCACGACGAAGGCGGTCTTGCGGCCGACGCCGGGCAGCTTGACGAGGTCTTCGAGCCGCCCCGGGACCTCGCCGTCGAACGACTCCACCAGGCCCTTGGAGAGCCCTATCACCGACTTGGTCTTGGCCCGGAAGAAACCGCACGGACGGAGGATCTCCTCGACCTCCTCCGGGTTGGCCTCGGCCAGCTCCTCGGGGGTCGGGTACTTCGCGAACAGCGTCGGGGTGGTCTGGTTGACGCGCAGGTCGGTGGTCTGGGCGGAGAGCACCGTGGCGACCAGGAGCTGGAAGGGGTTCTCGAAGTCCAGCTCGGGGTGGGCGTAGGGATACACCTCGGCGAGCTCGCGGTCGATGCGGCGGGCACGCCGGACCAGGGCGGTCTGCGACTCGGGCTTCCAGGCCACCTGCGGCTTCTCGGCAGCGGCCTTCTTGGACGCGGCGGCCTTGGACGCGGTGGCCTTGGACGCGGTGGCCTTGGACGCGGTGGCCTTGGACTGAGCGGCCTTGGACGCAGGCCGCTCAGAAGCCGTCTGCCCGGCCGCGGTCTTCGCCGGGGCCGTCTTCTTCGCCACGGCCTTCTTCTGCGCCGCCTTCTTCGTCGCGGCCGGAGTCTTCGCGGCAGCGACCTTCTTTACGGCTTTTACTGCTTTTGTAGCTTTTTTCGGCTCGCCAGGGGCGGCATCGGACCCCTGTTCGCCCACAGCGGAATCACGACGTACAACCACCCGCCCAGCCCCCTTGGCCTGTGCTCTCACCGGCGATTTGGACACCCGGCCAGCCTAGAGCCCGGCACCGACATCCGCCTCGGACCCGGAAGATCAGCCCCCGATTGGACCCCTGCCGCTTACCTCGGGAGACCTGTGCGGCATCCTTGTGACAGATCACACTGTTTGAATCCTCCGGCAAAATGGGGAGCACGGTCCCCTGGTACCAAGGGGGAGCAAGATCCCCTGAGCAGGTCGACAAGGAGAGAACTCGTGGACGACGTTCTGCGGCGCAACCCGCTCTTCGCGGCGCTCGATGACGAGCAGTCCGCGGAGCTGCGTGCCTCCATGAGTGAGGTGACCCTCGCGCGTGGCGACTCCCTGTTCCACGAGGGCGACCCGGGCGACCGGCTCTATGTCGTCACCGAGGGCAAGGTCAAGCTCCACCGCACCTCCCCCGACGGCCGCGAGAACATGCTCGCCGTCGTCGGTCCCGGCGAGCTGATCGGCGAGCTGTCGCTGTTCGACCCGGGCCCGCGTACGGCGACGGCGACCGCGCTGACCGAGGTCAAGATGCTGGGCCTGGGCCACGGTGACCTCCAGCCCTGGCTGAACGCCCGCCCGGAGGTGGCCACCGCCCTGCTGCGCGCCGTCGCCCGCCGGCTGCGCAAGACCAACGACGCCATGTCCGACCTGGTCTTCTCCGACGTCCCGGGCCGGGTCGCGCGCGCCCTGCTGGACCTCTCGCGCCGCTTCGGCGTGCAGTCCGAGGAGGGCATCCACGTCGTCCACGACCTCACGCAGGAGGAGCTGGCCCAGCTGGTCGGCGCGTCCCGCGAGACCGTGAACAAGGCGCTGGCGGACTTCGCCCAGCGTGGCTGGCTGCGCCTGGAGGCGCGGGCCGTGATCCTGCTGGACGTCGAGCGACTGGCGAAGCGGTCTCGGTAGGCGCCGGTTCCTGGGGGCTGCCGCCCCCGGACCCCGCGTCATCGGCCCTCGGCCTCGTCCTCAAGCTCCGGACGGGCTGGTATTTGGTTCCCCATGCCTGAAACAGTCGCGTCCCGGGGTCTCGACCCTCTGGGCTTCATCGAGCGCGAAGGCTCGCACGCGCGCGTGCCGCACGTTTTCCGCCCGGTGGTCGCCGCCGCCCGCGACCGCCTCCTGGACGTCTTCGGGGCGCGGCTGGACAGCGCCTATCTCTACGGGTCGGTCCCGCGCGGCACCGCGCGCGTGGGGCGCAGCGACCTGGATCTGGTGGCCGTCCTGCGCGCGGAGCCGACCGGCGCCGACCGGGACGCGGCCGGTGCCCTCGGCGATGCCGTCGACAAGGAGTTCCCGGAGATCGACGGGGTCGGGACCCTGCTCTACTCCCGCACGCGGGTGCTCAGCGAGCTGGAGCGGTACGACATCGGCTGGTTCGTGGCCTGCCTGTGCACCCCGCTGCTCGGCGAGGACCTCGCCGAGTTCCTGCCCCGCTACCGCCCCGACTCCCTGCTCGCCCGCGAGACCAACGGCGACCTGGCCCGGTACCTGCCGCGCTGGCGACAGCGGATCGTGGCCGCGGGCGACACCGAGGAGGCCCTGCGGCCCCTGGTGCGCTTCATGTCGCGGCATCTCGTGCGGACCGGCTTCACCCTCGTCATGCCCCGCTGGAACGGCTGGACCAGCGATCTGCGGGAGATGGCCGAGGCGTTCGCCGGCTACTACCCGGAGCGGTCCCAACAGCTCGGCCGCGCGGCCGAGTCGGGGTACGAGCCGGTCGGCGACCGCGCGGTGCTGCGGACGTACGTCGACGACCTGGGCCCATGGCTCGCGGACGAGTACGCGCGCGTGCACGGCGTGAAGACCCCCAGACCCGAGGGCTGGGAGTAGATCCGAAAGTCAGATCAGCCCATGCTCGCCGAGGTAGTCCAGCTGGGCCCGTACCGACAGCTCCGCGGCCGGCCACAGGGAGCGGTCCACGTCCGCGTAGACGTGCGCGACGACCTCGACCGGGCTGCGGTGGCCGTTCTCCACCGCCGTTTCGACCTGGGCGAGCCGGTGGGCGCGGTGGGCCAGGTAGAACTCGACGACGCCCTGGGCGTCCTCCAGGACGGGTCCGTGGCCCGGCAGGACCGTGTGGACGCCGTCGTCGACGGTCAGGGAGCGCAGCCGGCGCAGCGAGTCCAGATAGTCGCCCAGACGGCCGTCCGGGTGGGCCACGACCGTCGTGCCGCGCCCCAGGACGGTGTCGCCGGTCAGGATCGCGCGGTCGGCCGGGAGGTGGAAGCTGAGGGAGTCGGCGGTGTGGCCGGGTGTGGGTACGACCCGGAGCTCCAGGCCGCCGGTCGTGATCACGTCGCCGGCCGCCAGTCCCTCGTCGCCCAGGCGCAGCGCCGGGTCGAGGGCACGCACGCGCGTGCCGGTCAGCTCGGCGAAGCGGACGGCGCCCTCGGCGTGGTCGGGGTGGCCGTGGGTCAGGAGGGTGAGCGCGATGCGCTTGCCGGCCTTCTCAGCCGTGTCGACGACGTTCTTGAGGTGGCCGTCGTCCAGCGGACCGGGGTCGATCACCACGGCCAGGTCGGAGTCGGGCTCGGCAACGATCCAGGTGTTGGTGCCGTCCAGGGTCATCACGGAGGCGTTGGGGGCCAGCACGTTGACGGCCCGCGCGGTCGCGGGACCCGAGAGGACCCCGCCGCGCGGCTGGCCGGGCAGGGCTGCTGCGTTCGTCATGCTCAGGCTCCCCCGGTCGTGAGGTCGGTCGGTATGTGCTTGGTGAACTCGTCGTGGCCCGGCCAGGTCAGGACGATCTCGCGGCCCTCCAGGCGGGCACGGGCCAGCACCGGCGTCATGTCCCGGGCGGGCGCCGCCGCGAGCGTCTCGGCGGCCGTGGCGTACGGCGTCAGCTGGCGCAGGGTCGCGATGGTGGGCGGCATCATCAGCAGCTCGCCCTTGTCGTAGCCGGCGGCCGCCTCCGCCGGGCGGATCCACACCGTACGGTCGGCCTCCGTGGAGGCGTTCCGGGTGCGCTGGCCCTCCGGGAGGGCGGCGACGAAGAACCAGGTGTCGTAGCGGCGGGTCTCGAACTCCGGGGTGATCCAGCGTGTCCAGGCGCCCAGCAGGTCCGAGCGGAGGACCAGGCCCCGCCGGTCCAGGAACTGGGCGAAGGACAGGTCACGGGCGACCAGGGCCGCGCGGTCGGCCTCCCAGTCGTCCCCGGTGGTGTCCCCGACCACGGCGTCGGCGGCCGGGCCGGCGAGCAGGACGCCGGCCTCCTCGTACGTCTCCCGCACGGCCGCGCAGACGATCGCCTGGGCGCCCGCCTCGTCGACGCCGAGCCGCTCGGCCCACCACGCGCGCGTGGGGCCCGCCCAGCGGACCTGGTGGTCGTCGTCCCGCGGGTCGACACCGCCGCCGGGATACGCGTACGCGCCTCCGGCGAAGGCCATGGAGGCGCGTCTGCGCAGCATGTGGACGACGGGACCGCCGGAGGTGTCCTTCAGGAGCAGGACGGTCGCCGCGCGCTTCGGGGACACCGGTACGAGGGTGCCCTCCGCGTGCGCGCGGATGCGGTCCGGCCACTCCGGGGGATACCACTGTCCATCGGCCATTACCGGAGGCTATCCCGTGGGGAGCGAATGTTCGAGAGGGGCTCCGGGGCACCCGGAGGTGCCACGGGAGCGGCCTTCGATGCCGTGTACAGGAGCAGCCGGATGCGGTCACCTCGGCGGCCGGCCGGACGCGGTTACGGCAGCAGTTCGACCTGGACCTCGACCTCGACCGGTGCGTCCAGCGGCAGCACCGCGACGCCCACCGCGCTGCGCGCGTGCACGCCCTTGTCGCCGAGGACCTCGCCGAGCAGCTCGCTGGCGCCGTTGATCACGCCGGGCTGGCCGGTGAAGTCGGCCGCGGAGGCGACGAAGCCGACGACCTTCACCACGCGCGCGATGCGGTCCAGGTCACCGGCGACGGACTTCACGGCGGCCAGGGCGTTCAGCGCGCAGGTGCGGGCCAGTTCCTTGGCCTCCTCCGCGGTGACCTCGGCGCCGACCTTTCCGGTGACCGGGAGCTTGCCGTCCACCATCGGCAGCTGGCCGCTGGTGTAGACGTACGCACCCGACCGGACGGCCGGCTGGTAGGCGGCGAGCGGCGGGACGACCGCCGGCAGCGAAAGGCCGAGTTCGGCCAGCTTGGCCTCGACGGTGCTCGTCACGGCTTCTCCCGCTTCAGGTAGGCCACGAGCTGCTCGGGGTTGTTGGGCCCGGGCACGACCTGGACGAGCTCCCAGCCGTCCTCGCCCCAGGTGTCCAGAATCTGCTTCGTGGCATGGACGAGCAGCGGCACGGTTGCGTATTCCCACTTGGTCATGGGGCCGACTGTATCCGCTGTGACGGACGGGACACGTGGCCGACCTCCGGGCCGGTCACGGCGGTCGGCCACCGGCTCCGGCGGCCGACCGCACGCACGGTTATCCACAGCCTCCCGCGTGAGTGTCCGGCCGACTGGTTAGTCTCGAAGATGTGAGCAGGCTCCAGGTCGTCAGCGGCAAGGGCGGGACCGGAAAGACGACGGTCGCCGCCGCACTCGCGCTGGCCCTCGCGACCGAGGGGAAGCGGACGCTTCTCGTGGAGGTCGAGGGTCGGCAGGGCATCGCCCAGCTCTTCGAGACGGAGGCGTTGCCCTACGAGGAGCGGAAGATCGCGGTCGCGCCGGGAGGTGGTGAGGTCTTTGCGCTGGCCATCGATCCCGAACTGGCCCTTCTGGACTACCTCCAGATGTTCTACAAGCTCGGCGGGGCCGGCCGGGCCCTGAAGAAGCTCGGCGCGATCGACTTCGCCACCACCGTCGCTCCGGGGCTGAGAGACGTCCTCCTGACCGGCAAGGCCTGCGAGGCGGTGCGCAGGAAGGACAAGGCCGGCCGCTTCATCTACGACTACGTCGTCATGGACGCCCCGCCGACCGGCCGCATCACCCGCTTCCTGAACGTGAACGACGAGGTGGCCGGGCTCGCCAAGATCGGCCCGATACACAATCAGGCGCAGGCCGTGATGCGGGTGCTGAAGTCCAAGGAGACGGCCGTGCACCTGGTCACCCTCCTGGAGGAGATGCCGGTCCAGGAGACCGCCGACGGCATCGCCGAACTGCGCGCCGCCCGGCTGCCGGTGGGCCGGGTCATCGTGAACATGGTCCGGCCGGAGGTGTTGGACGCGACCGACCTGGAACTCGTACGGACGGTGCCGCGCACCGCCGTGGCGCAGGCGCTGTCCGCCGCGGGTCTGGGCGGGGCGCGGCGCGGCGGGAAGGCCGGGCAACTGGTGGACCCGCTGCTCGCACAGGCCGCCGAGTACGCCGAGCGGTACGCGCTGGAGCACGAGCAGCGCGCGGTCCTCGCCGAGCTGGACCTGCCGCGGCACGAACTGCCGCTGCTCGCCGAGGGGATGGACCTGGCGGGCCTGTACGAACTCGCCACCGAGCTGCGGAAACAGGGGATGTCATGACTTCGGACCCGGACTCGGAGCCGACACAGGACGGCACGCGCCGGCTGGCCCACGCGCCCGCACTCGACATCGACGCGCTGCTCGACGACCCGAACACCCGGATCGTGGTGTGCTGCGGCTCGGGCGGGGTCGGGAAGACGACGACCGCGGCGGCGCTGGGGCTGCGGGCGGCCGAGCGCGGCCGCAAGGTGGTCGTGCTCACCATCGACCCGGCCAAGCGGCTGGCCCAGTCCATGGGCATCGACTCGCTCGACAACGTGCCACGGAAGGTGAAGGGCACCGAGGACCGAGCAGCGGCACCGCACGGCGACTCGGCCGAGGACGGCGGCCGACGGGCCGGCGACGACGAGGCCCAGGAGAGCGCGCGACAGGCCGGCGACGACGAGGCCGAGGAGGGCGGGCGACAGACCGGCGGCGAACTGCACGCCATGATGCTCGACATGAAGCGCACCTTCGACGAGGTCGTCGAGGCGCACGCGGACGCCGAGCGGGCGGCCGCCATCCTGGCCAACCCCTTCTACCAGTCGCTCTCGGCGGGCTTCGCGGGCACGCAGGAGTACATGGCGATGGAGAAGCTGGGCCAGCTGCGGGCCCGGGACGAATGGGACCTGATCATCGTCGACACCCCGCCCTCCCGCTCCGCGCTGGACTTCCTGGACGCGCCGAAGCGGCTGGGCTCCTTCCTCGACGGCAAACTGATCCGTCTGCTCACCGCGCCGGCGAAGCTGGGCGGCCGCGCCGGCATGGCCTTCCTGAACGTCGGCATGTCGATGATGACCGGCACGCTCGGCAAGCTGCTCGGCGGGCAGCTGCTGAAGGACGTACAGACGTTCGTGGCCGCGATGGACACGACGTTCGGCGGGTTCCGCACGCGCGCGGACGCGACGTACAAGCTGCTTCAGGCGCCCGGTACGGCGTTCCTGGTGGTGGCGGCTCCGGAGCGGGACGCGCTGCGCGAGGCCGCGTACTTCGTGGAGCGGCTGGACGCGGAGGACATGCCGCTGGTCGGTCTGGTCCTCAACCGCGTGCACGGCAGCGGCGCCGACCGGCTGTCCGCCGAGCGTGCGCTCGCCGCCGCGGAAAATCTCGAGGTCGCGGAAAATCTTGAGGAGCCCCGCATTGTGGATCAGGGTGGCGGGAAAGCTGGACTTCGTAACTCTCCCGACACGTACGGCAGTTCTGAATCATCCGCGTCCGAGTCCGACGGCTCCCCCTCGTCCGGACTCGACGCGACGACGACGCCCCAGGCACCTCAGGCACCCCAGGCAGACGAACCCCCCTCGTCCCAGCCCGGGCCCGACGCGTCCGAGCCCGACTCCTCCGGTGGCCCGGACCGCACCGTCGACCAGCTCACCGCAGGCCTGCTGAGGCTGCACGCCGAGCGCATGCAGCTGCTCTCCCGCGAGCAGCGCACACGTGACCGCTTCACCGCGCGCCACCCCGAGGTGGCCGTGGTGGAAGTGGCCGCGCTGCCCGGCGATGTGCACGACCTCGCGGGACTGCGGGACATCGGCGACCGGCTCGCGGCCGGCCGGCCGGAGCTGCCGTAGCCGCGTGCCCGCAGCTCGGTCACAGGCCCGTAAGCCGCGTGCCCGTAGTCGGCCATAGGCCCGTAGCCGCATGCCGATAGTCGGTCACAGGCCCGTAGTCGTATGCCCGCCCGGTCACCGGGGGGCGTATGCCCCCGGCATGTTCGGCGGGTGGTTCAGTCGGTGGCGCGGCGGGTGATTCAGCTCACCGCCGCGTAGTTCTCGTACACCTCGTCGTCGTCGAGGGGGACGATGCCGGTCCCCCGCTCGTACTCCGAGCGCGCTGTCTCCAGGAGCCTGCGCCAGGAGGTCACGGTGGGCCGCCTGCGCAGCAGTGCGCGGCGCTCCCGCTCGGTCATTCCTCCCCACACGCCGAACTCGACGCGATTGTCCAGCGCATCGGCGAGGCATTCCGTGCGTACCGGACACCCGGTGCACACCGCCTTGGCCCTGTTCTGCGCTGCTCCTTGAACGAACAGTTCATCCGGATCGGTAGTGCGGCAGGCAGCCTGCGCACTCCAGTCGGTTACCCAGCCCATACCGGCGCCGTCCTCTCCCGAATCGAGGCTCCCCCACGGCGGCAGCGGCATATTCACCGCCGCCAGTTGAGGACGTTACGGAAGGTGGGCACAGCGCAACACCCCCTTCGGGCCCAATCTTGAATGGCCCGAACGGACTATGGGTAAGCGGCAGATCACCCGCGGGAGTGAGCTGGCGACATGCGTGATCATCCCGGCAAACCGGGACAGCTGTGGTGCGCCACAACGGACGCCGGATGACACACGAGGCGGATTCGGACACGCCATCAACACATCACCCGAAAAAAAGTGGGCAGATTCCGGAACGATTCGGGGTCGCCGGACGTATTGATACGTGGCCGCGCTGCTGTGACAGTTGAGAGCAGCTTAGGCCAAGGCCTGCGCGCGTGTCCGGCGAATGGCAACGTAGACCGTTCATGTCGTCGTGCCGTCGGCGAGGCGCCGCCATGCCGTCAGGCGGATCGGGCCGCACCCTGCGTCAGCGCATCCCGTGTTCCGGTCGCGTCGCCCTCTATGTCACGATCCTGCACTCGAACATCCCGAGAGCCGCCCGCTCACGCGGAATGCTCATCCCTACGGATTAGGCTGCCCCCATGCCAAAGAAGCGCTCGGGCGGTGGTCTGTCGGCCACGCAGCAGGCCGCCAAGTTCCTCGGTGTCAGTGTGCTCGCGGGAGCCGTGATGGCGGGCATCGCGCTGCCCGCGGCCGGCGCCCTGGGCCTCGCGGCCAAGGGTTCGGTCCAGGGCTTCGACGACATCCCGGCCAACCTGAAGAGCCCGCAGCTCAGCCAGCGGACCAGGATCCTCGACAGCCAGGGCAACCAGATCGCCCAGGTCTACTCCCGTGACCGCACGGTGGTGGACCTCAAGGAGATCTCGCCGTACATGCAGAAGGCGATCGTCGCGATCGAGGACTCGCGCTACTACCAGCACGGCGCCATCGACCTGAAGGGCGTCCTGCGCGCGCTGAACAAGAACGCGGTGAGCGGCGGGGTCGCCCAGGGCGCCTCCACACTCACCCAGCAGCTGGTGAAGAACTACTTCATCGAGGAGGCCGGCGACGACCCCACCAAGGTCGCCCAGGCCACCCAGCAGACCCTCGGCCGCAAGGTCAAGGAGCTGAAGTACGCGATCCAGCTCGAGGAGAAGCTCGGCAAGAAGAAGATCCTCGAGAACTACCTGAACATCACCTTCTTCGGCGAGCAGGCCTACGGCATCGAGGCCGCCTCCCAGCGCTACTTCTCCCAGCACGCCAAGAACCTGAACCTCCCGCAGTCGGCCCTGCTGGCCGGCATCGTGCAGTCGCCGAGCCGCTACGACCCGGTCAACGACGAGGCCGAGGCCACCAAGCGGCGCAACGTCGTCCTTGAGCGCATGGCCCAACTCGGCGACATCTCCCAGGCGGAGGCCGACAAGGCCAAGGAAGCACCGCTCGGTCTGCATGTCACCCAGCCCAAGAACGGCTGCATCACCGCCGCCAAGGGCGCCGGGTTCTTCTGCAAGTACGTCGAGAACGTCTTCCTCACCGACCCGACCTTCGGCAAGACCCGCGAGGCGCGCGCCAAGCTCTGGAACCAGGGCGGCCTGACCATCCGTACCACCCTGGAACCGCAGGCCCAGGACTCGGTGCAGACCTCGATCAAGGACCACGTCTACAAGGCCGACTCGGTCGCCGCGGCCGCCACCCTCGTGGAGCCCGGCACCGGCAAGATCCTGGCGATGGGCCAGTCGAAGCCGTACGGCTACAACAAGAACGAGACCGAGTACAACTTCTCGGTCGACCGGGACTACGGCGGCTCCAACTACGGCTTCCCGACGGGGTCGACGTTCAAGCCGTTCGTGGCCGCGGCCGCCATCGAGGGCGGCAAGCCGGCGACGCAGGAGTACTCGGCGCCGTACAAGATGAACTACCCGAGCCCCGTCCAGCAGTGCGACGGCAAGCAGTGGGTCAACACGGAGAACGAGCAGGTCGAGAACGAGAGCGAGTCCGAGGTCGGGCCGTACCAGATGAAGAAGGCGATGGCGAAGTCCATCAACACCTACTTCGTCCAGCTGATCTCCGACATCGGCCTGTGCCCGGTGGTCAAGATGACCGACGCGCTCCACGTCCACCAGGGCGACGGCTCGAAGCTCCCGCAGACCCCGTCCATCGCCCTCGGCGCGATCGGCCTCTCCCCGCTGACCATGGCGAGCGCGTACGCCACCTTCGCCGACCGCGGCATGTACTGCACGCCGGTCGCCATCGAGTCGATCACCCAGAAGGTCGGCAACGAGCAGAAGTCCCTGGCCGTGCCCAAGTCGACCTGCTCGCGGGCGATGAGCGAGAAGACCGCCGACACCATCAACACCCTGCTGCGCGGAGTGGTCGACTCCGGTACCGGTCAGGAGGCCGGCCTGGACGACCGCGAGAGCGCCGGCAAGACGGGTACGACGGACTCCCGCAAGAACGCCTGGTTCGTCGGCTACACGCCGAACCTCGCGGGCGCGGTCTGGGTCGGCAGCGCCAAGCAGAACATCGAGATGACCAACATCACCATCGGCGGGGTCTTCCACAGCGAGGTCTACGGCGCCGACACGCCCGGTCCGATCTGGAAGGACGCCATGACCGGCGCCCTGGAGGGCAAGCAGTCGGAGTCCTTCAACCTCATCAACATCCCCGACGAGGACGACCACGACAAGGGCAACGGAAACGGCGACGGGAACGGCCACGGCCGCGGCGACGACACGGGCGGCCTGATCGGCGGTCTGATCGGCGGCGGCACGGGCGACGGCGGCACGACGGACGGCTCGACCACCGCGGGCACCACCACCCCGAACCCGACCTTCTCCTTCCCCGACGGCTTCATCCAGGGCAACGAGAACGGCGGGAACAACGGGAACGGAGGAAACAGGGGCTGACCCGCCTCCTGTTTTCCTACCGGCTTTTCTATCGGCGTTCCTATCGGTACGACGGCGGGGCCGCACCTCTGTGAGAGAGGTGC